>NZ_JABKAU010000029.1 GCF_013377885.1 Hymenobacter lapidiphilus | reverse complement strand
GTACATCCAGAAGCCGGAATAGCAGCGGGTCGGCAAACTGCTCCAGCTGCACGTTGGTGATGTGCGCCCAAACTGCGGCTACCGGAGCCGAAACAAGCCGTTCCGACTCAATTCTCCGAACTGTGTGCGCTGCTGGCATGCGTTGATTTTGCAGAAGACAAGGCAACGATACTGCCCCATTAGGCAGCATACTTCTGCAAGTAACGAAGCTGTTCAGGAATTGTCCGGAATCACCCAGAGCGTCATGCTTCGGCTGCGCTCAGCATGACGTTGCTCTCGCTTTCTGAACTGCACCAGCAGCTACAGGGCTATTTGGCAAGGCAAACGCTACCGTTCAATAGCTGCGGTACACCTTTCTCCTGCCCATTCCCCCTACCCTTCTACCTTTGCCTTATCCACTACCCTATTCACCCACGCCAACCAACCCGCTACTATGGCCAACGCCAACGACCCCACGCTGCGCTCCTGGATTGATATTGCCCCTGGCAGCGACTTTCCGATTCAGAACCTGCCTTTCGGCGTATTTGAAACCCCGGAGCGCGGCCCGCGGCTGGGCGTGGCCATTGGCGAATACGTGCTCGACCTGTACGCCGTGGCCCAGTTCGGCTATTTCGAAGACCTGGAACTGGGCAAGAAAATGCCCAAGGTGTTTCGCCGCCGCAGCCTCAACCAGTTTATTGCCCTGGGCCGGCCGGCGTGGCGGGCCGTGCGCCAGCGCCTGAGCGAGCTGCTGCGCCACGACAACCCCGCCCTGCGCGACCAGCCTGAAGCCATGCGCGAGTGTCTGCTGCGCCAGGATGCCGTGCAGATGCTGCGCCCCGTAAATCCCCAGAACTACACCGACTTCTACTCCAGCATCGAGCACGCTACCAACGTGGGCACCATGTTCCGCGACCCCAACAACGCGCTGCTGCCCAACTGGCGCCACATCCCGATTGGCTACCACGGCCGGGCCAGCTCCATCGTGGTCAGCGGCACCGATATTCGCCGGCCCAACGGCCAGCGCAAGGCCCCCGATGCCGCCGCGCCTACGTTCGGCCCCAGCCAGCAGCTCGATTTTGAGTTGGAAATGGCCTTCGTGGTGGGCCGCCCTACCGCCCTCGGCGACACGCTGCCGGTGCAGAGCGCCGAGGACTACATTTTTGGGCTGATGCTGTTCAACGACTGGAGCGCCCGCGATATTCAGAGCTGGGAGTACGTGCCGCTGGGGCCGTTTCTGGGCAAAAGCTTCGGCAGCAGCGTGGCGCCTTGGGTGGTGACGCTCGATGCGCTGGAACCTTTCCGCATGGCCGGGCCGGTGCAGGAGCCCGAGCCACTGCTATACCTGCGCCAGACCGGTGAGCATAACTTTGACGTCAAGCTGGAGGTCACCATTCAGCCCGAAGGTGGACCCGAAACAGCGGTTTCATACGCCAATTTCGGCCTCATGTACTGGAGCATGGCCCAGCAGCTGGCCCATCACGCTTCCAACGGCTGCAACCAGCAGGTCGGCGACTTGTACGCCTCGGGCACCATTTCGGGCACCACGCCCGATTCGCTGGGCTCGATGCTGGAGCTATCTTGGAAGGGTACCCGCCCCGTGCCGCTGGCCGACGGTACAGAGCGCAAGTTTTTGCTCGACGGCGACCGGGTAACGATGCGCGGCTTCGCTGAGAAAGACGGCGTACGCATCGGTTTCGGCGAGGTAACGGGCAAGGTGCTGCCAGCGCCCAGTCTGGATTTCTAACACAACTGATATAACGCGGCTGTAGCGCGAAGCTAAGGACAGCGAAGCTCCAGCTTTGCAGGCAGTTGCTGACTGCGTAGGTGGCCTGGATAAAAACAGCGGAGCCGAATCGACTACCACCCGGTAGTCAATTCGGCTCCGCTTCGTTTGCCGACTTGTCGTTTCTTACTCCCTGGCGTCTTCAAGCGCCACCGTAACAACCTTCTGGCAGGGCCCGGGGTAAATGAATGGGTAGATACCGGGTTTGCGAGCGGCCGTTTTTTCGCTCCTGGCCCAGGTATTTGCCCGTTTCACTCCTTCATATCCTTTCCAGAATCCTTATGCTAGCAATGGAATATCGGGGCCCCAAGCGGGTCCGTGCCGTGCAGAAACCCATGCCGGAAATCAAGCATCCTCAGGATGCCATCGTGCGCGTGCTGCGCGCCTGCATCTGCGGCTCCGACCTGCACCTGTACAACGGCAACATCCCCGACACCCGCGTAGGCTCCACTTTCGGCCACGAGTTTGTGGGCGAAATAGTCGATATCGGGTCTGAAGTGACCAACGTAAAAGTGGGCGACCGGGTGATTGTACCCTTCAATATTGCCTGCGGCGAGTGCCATTTCTGCAAGCAGGAAATGTTCGGGAACTGCCAGGAATCCAACAGCGAATCGGGGGCGGTAGGCGGCATCTACGGCTACTCGCACACGGCTGGCGGTTTCAACGGTGGCCAGGCCGAGTACGCCCGCGTGCCCTACGCCAATGTGGGCCCGGTTATCATTCCGGCCGATATGGACCTGGACGATGCCGTGATGCTCACCGACGTGATTCCGACGGGTTACCAGGGCGCCGAGATGGCCGGTATCCAGAAGGGCGACACGGTGGTGGTGTTCGGGGCCGGTCCTATCGGCATTGTGGCCGCCCGTTGCGCCTGGCTGTTCGGCGCGGGTCGGGTTATCATTATCGACAAGCAGGAATACCGCCTTGACTTTGCCCGCAACTACGCGTACTGCGAGGCTTACAACTTCGAGGAAATCGGCGACCCGGTGATGTTCATCAAGAAAATCACCGACTTCATGGGCGCCGACTGCGTGATTGACGCCGTGGGGGCCGAAGCCGAAGGCAACACCTTGCAAACCATTACCGGCCGCAAGCTGCTGTTGCAAGCGGGTTCGGCCACGGCCCTCCATTGGGCCATCAACGCCGTGAAAAAGGGTGGCGTGGTATCGATTGTGGGCGTGTACGGCCCGACCGACAACCTGATTCCCATCGGTAACGCCATGAACAAAGGCCTGACCATCCGGGGCAACCAGACCTCGGTGAAGCGCCTGCTGCCGCGCCTGATTGAGCACGTGCAGAACGGCGTACTGGACCCCAAGGGCCTGATTACGCACCGTATGCCGCTGGAAGAAGTAGCCGACGGCTACCGCATGTTCTCCAACAAACTGGATAACTGCATCAAAACCGTGCTCATGCCCCCAACTGCCAACCAGTAACCTCGCCTCCCATGAAAGATACCGCCATAAATACCCCCATCGACCCTAAAACCATTAATGGCTGGGGCATTGACGCCGACCCCAAAAATGACCCCACCTACCCCATGCGCAAACGCATGAACGCGGAGGAGGACCCCAACAGCAAGAGCCGCCCCAACAACCTGCAGCCCGTGAACGAGGAAGTGCTGAAATCGGTGGAGCGCCAGCACGTGTCGGCTGTATTCGGTACGCCCGAGCTGCCTGCCGGCCTGAGTGGCATGATTCGCCGCCAGGCCTATAAGTACCCCGAGAACCAGTATAAGCGCTGGCTGCCACTGGTATTGGCCGACCGCGTGGATATGGTGGAAGGGCTCGTGTCTGACTTGTCTCATGGCAAGCTGCCCAACATCTGGGCCGAAAAAGGCTACGACATGGAGTGGAAGCACAACCGTACCGCTTTCGTTACTAAAATGGCTACCATTGGCGCCGTTACGGCAGGCCTGATAGTGTGGCTTTCTTCGGGCAAGAAGAAAAAGAAGAGCAAGACCAAAGCAAAGGACTACCTGAGCCGATTCTAGACCATCCAAGATGCGGAGGGCACTGGATCCTTCGTTTTGCTATGCGTTTATCCAAGTTTTCGAAAGAGTGCCGGCCGGTTGGTCGGCACTCTTTCCGGTTTGGGCTTAGCACAGTGCCAAAGAGCCGCCCGTGGGCTGGGCGCCCGACAGTAGTTAAGTTATTAGCGTATCTTGAGCATATCAAGCCAGCGTGACTGTCCACTTGGTCTGCCCCTGCTCCCGGAAGCCTTTTTTTTCGCTTCTGTGCGGTTTCCGGTCAGTTTCCTGGTCACCGTTGCAGCCCTGTTTTCCCGGCTGTTTTTCTCCCGACGCATTCCGCATTCCTGCGCACTTCCCTCTTTCTGGAGTCCACTTCCAGCCGCTTGCTAAGCCCTCATTCCACCTGCTATTCTCTCCCACTATGGCCTTGCCTTTAATAGTACTGACCGATTCTTATGCCGTTACCAATAGTGCGCTGGCATATGCTGCCGGGCTGGCGCTGCCCCTGCAGGCAGAGCTCGTGCTACTACACGCCCGCTATGATGCCCTACTGGCCCCAGTCGATGACCCGGCTTACGTGCCCGTTGGTGCCCTGGCCACCGAGCAGGCACTGCAACAACTGGCCGCAACGCAGCCCGTATCCACTCAGGTAGAAATATCGGAGCGGGAACTGCCCGAGGCCTTGCGCGCCGCCGTGCGCTACCACGCGCCCCTGCTGCTGGTACTGGGCCCGCCCGGTGGAGGCAGCACACCCCTGGAAGTGATGGTTGACACGGCCAAAACACTGCTCAGCACCGTTCCCTACCCACTGCTGCTGGTACCGGCCCTGGGCCAGCAGGCCGGGCCGCCCCGCCGCCTGCTGCTGGCCGTCGACGGGCACCCGTTCGTGCTGCACCAGTACCAAGACATTATCCGGCGTCTGCTAAGCGTATCGGACGGCGGCACACTGAACGTAGTACGGGTATCCGACAGCAGCCACCCGCGCCTGGGAACCGAAAGCATTCTGGAAACCATAGCCGCCAACGACTTAGCCGACGAAATAGCCTTTGGCCAGGTTTCCGAAGTGGCCGATCTGTCGGCAGCAGATGGTGTGCTGGCCGAAGCGGCCCGGCAGCAGGCCGACCTGCTGGTCGTAATAGCCCGTCGCCACAGCCTGCTGGGCAGCCTGTTCCATCACAGCATCACGGGGCAGTTCATCGAGCGCAGCCCCATTCCGGTGCTGGTGCTGCCCGCCAAAGACTAGCTTTTATAAATCAGGTCCGTAAACTTTTCCTCTTTCTCGTCATGCAGCCCTGCTTTGTTGTCTTCGTCGATCTGTCTGCCGGAGCCGCACGTGCCGCGCACTATGCGGCCCTGCTGGGCGCGCCGCGGCAGGTGCGGCTGGAGCTGGTCAACGTCTGCCAGGCTCCGATGCTGTCGTCGGAGCTGGCGTTTGTTCCGATGCCCTACGTAGACCGGTTGCAGACCGAGGCAGACGCGGCCCTACAGGAGCTGGCCGAAGGCTTGCCCACGGCAGCCGGCGCATCGGTGCTGATGCCCCCCCTGGCCGATGCCGTGCAGCAGGCAATTACCCGTTTCCATCCGCTGCTGCTGGCCATGGGCCTGAGCGCCGAGCCCGACCTGCTGGATCAGTTGCTGCACAACCAGGCCCTGCCGGTGCTGCGGGCCACTCATCGGCCGCTGCTGCTGGTGCCCGAAGCCGGGCCGCCGCCCGAGATGCCGCGCCGCGTGCTGGTAGCCGTCGATGGCGAGCACTTCATATTAGGAGAAGCCGCCCTGGCCCTGGCCCCACTGCTGGCAAGCTGGAAAGCCACTTTTTCGGTGGTGCATGTCCGGCCGGCTTTGGATGGGGCAGCAGAGCAGGCGGACCAGTATACGCGGGTTGGCGAGCCGCTGCGCCAGTTGCTGCCATTGGCCACGGCACCGCAGCTCTACAACGACGACGACCCGGCCGCCACCATTCTGCGGGCCCGGGCCGAGCTGCAGGCCGATTTACTGATTCTGATTGCGCGCCCCCGCAGCTTTCTGGGTCGGCTGTTCCACCATAGCGTAACGGCGCAGGTGCTGCGCGGCTGCGCGGTGCCGGTGCTGCTGCTACCCGCCCACGGCCCGGGCGTGCCCGACTGGATGCCCTCGATGAGCTGATACACCGCCTGCGGCTGCTCTGCTGCCCAACGCTCACCCATTTTGGTACCCGAGGTTGATGCTGCTTCCTTATGCCTAAACTTGTCCAGCACCTCCCCTATGCCCGACGCCACGCACCCGCGCTAACCGAACTGCTGGCTGAGCTGACCACGCTGCGCGCCGACATGCTGCGCCTGGCCGAACAGGCCGCCGACCAGTTGCAGGCCGTGCACCCAAGCTTCCTGCCCAGCGCCCACAACCTGCTGCATTACCTGGCCCTGCGCCAGCACGACCGGCGCGACCTGCAGCAACGCCTTGCCGCATTGGGCCTCTCGTCGTTGGGCCGCGCCGAAGCCCATGCACTGGCCACCGTCGAATCGGTGCTGGCCATCGTGCAGGCATTGCTGGCACCGGCCGCCGCCGTCCCTTCTCCCGAAACTACCCCCGATTTTGAGGGCGGCCCGCGCCTGCTGGCCGGGCATAGCAACGCCTGCCTGGGTCCGGCACCGGCAGCGCACAACGTCCGGATTATGGTAACCATGCCCGGCGAGGCAGCTGGCAACTACGAGCTGGTGCGCAACCTGCTGCGCGAAGGCATGAACTGTATGCGCATCAACTGCGCCCACGACGACGCCACGGCCTGGAGCCTGATGATTGCTCACCTGCGGCGCGCCGAGCAGGAACTGGGCAAGACCTGCCGGGTAAGCATGGACCTGGCCGGTCCCAAGCTGCGCACCCAGGGCTTGCCGCCCGCACCAGCCGTGCTGAAGGTGAAGCCCACGCGCGACGCCATGGGCCGGGTAACGGCCCCCGCCCGCCTATGGCTGGCAGCCCGGCAGCACCCGGCCACAGCTACCACGCTGGCTTTTCCGGTGGCCTGGCTGCAGGGTCTGCGCCTGGGCAGCCGCGTATCGTTTAAGGATGCGCGCGGAGCCCGGCGGAAGCTGCGCGTAGTGGGTGTGGAGGCAAACGGTTGCTGGATAGAGCTGCGCAAAACGGCCTACATCACCCCTTCCACGGTTTTTACCGGGCCCGGCGGGGCGCAGGCCAGCCCGCATGGCATATCCGCCAAGTCTTCGTTTCTGCTGCTGCGCCCCAACGACCAGCTGCTGCTCACCCGCCAGCCCCTAGTTGGCAAGGCCCGCAACGAGCCAGCCCTGCCCCACTCCACGGCTGCTGCCGGGGCCGGCCCGGCAGTTATCGGCTGCACGCTGCCCGAAGTGTTCGATTCGGTGCAGCCGGGTGAGCGTATCTGGTTCGACGACGGTAAAATTGGGGGCGTAGTGGAGCGGGTAGATGAGCAGGCAGTGCAGGTGCGCATCGTGCAGGCCCGCCCCGAGGGCGACAAGCTGCGCAACGACAAAGGCATCAACCTGCCCGACAGCCAGCTTTCCATTCCGGCCCTGACAGAAACGGATTTGCAGCACCTGGTATTTATTGCTCAACACGCCGATGCCGTACAACTCTCCTTCGTCAACAGCCCCGCGGATATAACGCTGCTACGGCAGCACCTACACCGGCTCACCGACCGGGTGCTGCCCATTGTACTTAAAATTGAAACCCGACGGGCATTCGAACAGCTGCCCGACCTGTTGCTGCGCGCTATGCAGGCCGAAAGCTGCGGCGTGATGATTGCCCGCGGCGACCTGGCAGTGGAGTGCGGCTTCGAGCGGCTGGCCGAGGTGCAGGAAGAGATACTGTGGCTCTGCGAAGCGGCCCATGTGCCCGCTATCTGGGCCACGCAGGTGCTGGAAAGCCTGGCTAGCGGTGGTATGCCGGCGCGGGCCGAAATTACCGACGCCGCCATGGGCAGCCGGGCCGAGTGCGTTATGCTCAACAAAGGCCCCCGCATTGTAACCGCCGTGCAGACGCTGACCGGCATTCTGGGGCGCATGGAGGCCCACCAGAGCAAGAAAAACACCCTGCTCCGAAGCCTGCACGTAGCCCGCCTATGGAGCCCGGAGTAACCAACGAATCAGCAGGGAAGGTATCATGAGACAGGGCTGGAAGCAGGGAAAATAAGCGCAAGCAAAGAACCTGGGAATGACCTGCAAATGCTATGATCCATATCACGCGCTATGCATGACTTTCATCAAAGCACCGGCGGGGTAAGCAGCCACGACGAGGGTAGAGCACCTGCTTTATTTTGACTATAAACAGCGAAGAACTCAGCCTGTATGGCGGACCCGAGTTGCGAATAACAGCGTAGGGTGCGGGGCTTGTCCCCGCCCGCCATTGAACGGCCAGGTTGGCACACTACGTATCGCTCTCGTGGCGGGCGGGTCTAAGCCCCGCACCCTACGCCGTGCCAACAAACTACTCCGCAACTCGGGTCAGCCAGCACCTACGCTAAAAGGCTGTAGCGCGAAGTTCGAACCTCGCGCTACAGCCTTTTAGCGTAACCCTTTCTCACAAATCCTATTAGCGGAAAGCTGCTCAGACACGTGGCAGCCGCACGCTCATACGCGGCTCCGCCTTACTTGGCGCCCTCGATAATATCGTCTACAACGGCGGGGTCGAGCAGGGTGCTGGTGTCGCCCAGCGTGGTGGTGTCGCCCTCGGCTACCTTGCGCAGGATGCGGCGCATGATTTTGCCCGAGCGCGTTTTGGGCAGGCCCGTCACGATCTGGATTTTGTCGGGCCGGGCGATTTTACCGATTTCGGCTACCACAGTTTCGATGACGCTGGCCTCGATACGGGGCTTATCGGCCTCGCTCTTACAAGCGCCTTCGCGGCAGATGATGTAGGCGTAAATGCCTTGGCCCTTCACCTCGTGCGGGTAGCCTACCACCGCACTTTCCACCACGTTGGGGTTCTGGTTGATGGCATTTTCGATTTCGGCCGTGCCGAAGCGGTGGCCGCTCACATTAATCACGTCATCAACGCGGCCGATAATGCGGTAGAGGCCGTTGGCGTCGCGGCGGGCCCCGTCGCCGGTGAAGTAGTAACCGGGGTAGGCCGCGAAATAGGTCTGCACGGCGCGGCTGTGGTCGCCCCAGGTGGTACGGATGATACCCGGCCAGGCCTGCTTGATGGCCAGATAGCCTTCTTCCTCATTGCCTTCAACTTCGGTGCCATCCTGGCGCAGCAGCACGGGCCACACGCCGGGCAGCGGCAGGCCGGCGTAGGTCGGCTTCGAGGGGGTAATGCCGGCCAGCGGCGAAATCATAATGCCGCCGGTTTCGGTCTGCCACCAGGTGTCTACCAGCGGGCAGCGGCCTTTGCCCACGTGCTCGTTGTACCAGTGCCAGGCTTCCTCATTGATGGGCTCGCCCACCGAACCAATCACGCGTAGCGAGTCGAGCGAGTAGCTGAGCACGTTGTCGAGGGGCTCGGCCATGAGGGCACGGATGGCGGTAGGCGCGGTGTAGAATACGCTCACCGAGTGCTTGTCAATCACCTCCCAGAACCGCCCGGCATCGGGGTACGTGGGGATGCCCTCGAACATGAGGGTGGTGGAGCCGGCCAGCAGCGGGCCGTAAATCAGGTAGGTATGGCCCGTTACCCAGCCCACATCGGCAGTACACCAGAACACGTCGTTTTCTTCCACCTGAAACACGTTGCGGAAGGTGTAATCGGCCCACACCATGTAGCCGGCGGTGGTGTGTACCACGCCCTTGGGCTTGCCGGTGCTGCCCGAGGTGTACAGAATAAACAGCGGGTCTTCAGCCTTCATCTCCTCGGCGGGGCAGGTTTTGGCCACGTCTTCGGCCTCCTCGTGGTACCACACGTCGCGCTCTTCCTCCATCTGCACCGGCCAGCCCAGGTGCTCCACTACCACTACCTTGCGCACCGAAGGGCAGGTTTCGAGGGCCTCATCCACCACCCGTTTCACCGGAATCTGCTTGGCGCCGCGGTTCAGGCCGTCCGACGTTATCACCAGCTTCGCCTGGGCATCGTTCACGCGGTCGGCAATGGCGGTGGCCGAGAAGCCGGCGAAAATGACTGAGTGCACCGCCCCGATACGGGCGCAGGCCAGCACGGCAATGGTGAGCTCTGGTATCATGGGCATATAGAGGCACACCCGGTCGCCTTTTTCCACCCCATTGTTGAGCAGCACGTTGGCAAACTGGCACACGCGCTGGTGCAGCTCGCGGTAGGTCAGGCGCAGGTGGCGCTCCTTGATGTCGTTGGGCTCATAGATGAGGGCCAGCTTGTTGCCCCGGGTGGCCAGGTGGCGGTCGAGGCAGTTTTCGGTGATGTTGAGCCGCGCCCCCGCAAACCACGTCGTTTCGCCGGCTGCCATATCCGACTCCATCACGGTGCTCCACTTGCGGCGCCATGTAAAGGGCTCGGCCACCGCGGCCCAGAACTCGTTGGGGTGGTGGGTGCTGAGGTGGTAAGCCTCATGGTATCCTTCGAGGGTACGGATGCGGGCGTGCTGGGGTGTAGCGGATGTAGGCATAGGTTGGGTTTTGAAATGGTGAGGTTAACGTTTTGTCATCCTGAGCGGAGCGAAGGACCTGGTAAGAATCTATTCCTTGATGTCAGCTTCTTGCCAGGTTCTTCGCTCCGCTCAGGATGACAGGCATGAGGGGTCAAGCTGGGAGCCGCCGATTTCCTTCAGCATCCCGCGCCGGGTCAGTACGGCCCGGATTTCGTCGAGGATGGCGGGGTCATCAATCGTGGAAGGTACCGTAAATTCTTCACCGTCGGCGAGCTGGCGCAGGGTCTTGCGCAGTATTTTGCCCGAACGGGTTTTGGGCAGCCGCGCCACCACGGCCGCCTGCCGGAAGCAGGCCACCGCCCCTACCCGGCTGCGCACCAGCTGAATAAGCTGTTGCTCCAGCTCGGCTTCAGGCAGTGTCTGGCCATCCTTGAGCACCACCAGGCCCACCGGCACCTGCCCGCGCAGCTCGTCGAAGAGGCCCAGTACAGCGCACTCGGCCACGGCCGGGTGGGCGGCCAGCACTTCTTCCAGCTCGCCGGTGCTCATGCGGTGGCCGGCTATATTTATCACGTCATCTACGCGGCCCATAATGTAGCAGTAACCCTGCGCATCGCGGTAGCCCCCGTCGCCCGATATATAGTAGCCCGGAAACTGGTCGAGGTAGGCCTGCTGAAAGCGGGCATCATCCTGCCAGAGCGTGGGCAGGCAGCCGGGGGGCAGCGGCAGGCGTAGCGCTACCAGCCCGGTGGTGCCGGCCGGTACGGGCTGGCCTTCTTCGTCGAGGATTTCGAGCTGGTAGCCCGGCACCGGGTGGCCGGCCGAGCCGGCGCGGGCCGGCAGCGCATCGGGGTAGCCCATGCAGGTGGCCAGCATCGGCCAGCCCGACTCGGTTTGCCACCAGTGGTCGACAACGGGTATGCCCAGCAGCTCGCCGGCCCAGGCATAGGTAGCAGGGTCGCACCGCTCGCCGGCCAGAAACAGGTGGCGCAACCGGCTTAAATCATACTGCCGGGCCAACCGGCCCTCGGGGTCCTCTTTGCGGATGGCGCGGATGGCAGTGGGGGCCGTGAACAGCACATGCACCCCGTAATCGGCGGCCAGCCGCCAGAACGTGCCTGCGTCGGGCGTGCGTATGGGCTTGCCCTCGAACAGTACCGTGGTGGCGCCCAGCAGCAGAGGCCCGTACACGATGTAGCTGTGGCCCACGGCCCAGCCAATATCTGAGCCGCTGAACATGGTTTCGCCTGGTTTCAGCCCGTACACGGCCCCCATGCTGTAGCGCAACGCCACGGCGTGCCCGCCATGCTCGCGCACCACGCCCTTGGGCCGGCCAGTGGTGCCACTGGTGTACAGAATGTAGAGCGGCGCCGTGGCATCAAGCGGCACGGCCGCTACCGGCGCGGCCTGGAGCAGCTCGTGGTAGTCCACGAACCGTGGGGCCGTTGCGGCCGCCTCTCCTGCCACGGTGGCCGGCACTTCGGGCAGCTCGGCCGGGCAGAAGTCGCGCTGGCTGACCACCACGCAGGCCGGTTGGTGGGTGGCCAGCGCCAGGGCCTCGCGCACCAGCGGCAGGTAGGGTATCGGGCGGTCGACTTCCATTCCGGCCGAAGCACAGATGATGGCGCGGGGCTGCGCATCATCAATGCGCACGGCCAGCTCGGGCGGTGCAAAGCCCCCAAACACCACCGAGTGTACTGCCCCCAGCCGGGCGCAGGCCAGCATAGCCACCACCGCCTCGGGCATATTGGGCATGTAGATGAGCACCCGGTCGCCCTCTCCGACCCCCTGGGCGCGCAGGCCCCCGGCCAGCCGGGCCGTCAGGTCGAGCAGCTCGGCGTAGGTGTAGCTGCGGCGCACGTTGGTTACGGGCGAGTCGTAGTGCAGGGCAGGCTGGTTGGCGCGGCCGTTGGCTACGTGGTAATCGAGGCACAGCCAGCTGGTGTTCAACCGGCCGCCCCGAAACCAGCGGTAGAAGCCGGTATCCTCGTCCTGGCTCAGCACCGGCCGGGGCGGGTCGCGCTGCCAGGTCAGGCGGGCGGCCTGCCCGGACCAGAAACCGGCCGGATCGGCGAGGCTGGCAGCGTAATCGGCGGCGTAGGTAGGCATGGGCGGGGCGTTTGGAGGGAGTGAATGCAGAACGGTACGGTGCCGGGCGGCGGCGCGGGCTTAGGGGCTGCCAGCGGCTAGCTGCTCTTTTACCTTCGCCATCAGCTGGCGGGTGCTGAAAGGCTTGGTCAGGTAGAGGTCGGCCCCTACTTCATAGCCCTGCTGCATATCGGCCTCCTTGCTTTTAGCACTCAGAAACACCACCCGCGTGCCGGCCTGCCGGGGGTGCCGGCGCACCTGCCGGCACACCTCGTAGCCATCCACATCGGGCATCATAATATCGAGCAAAATCAGGTCGAAGGGCGTTTGGCCAACGGCCTCCAGCGCCTCGCTGCCATTGCGGGCGATGCTGACGCGATAGCCGGCCTTGCGCATCAGAAATTCGAGCGACATCACAATATTGGGCTCGTCGTCGACAATAAGAATATGCGGGGTCGTATTCATAGCGAGGGGTTTTTAAACTACTCCACCTTTGTCATCCTGAGCGGAGCGAAGGAACTTTACAGAGGCCAACATCAAACTACGCCTGATGTACAGGTGCTTCACTTCGCTCAGGGTTAGACAGGAGTAGCAGTTCATACTGTTGGCAGCGTAGCGTCGTCTTGCCAGGTAGTCGGGGCCATCGACTCCCAATGCGGGTTCAGTTGTTCAATTAGGGGGTTCTTTTTGTTGCGGGTCCAGCCTTTTATTTCCTTTTCGCGGGCAATTGCCTGGTTTATCTCCTGGAAATGCTCGAAATACATTGAAGCTGTTTAGGAAGTGCCAGCAATCAGTTAGGACGTCATGCTGAGCGCAGTCGAAGCATCTCTACCGCTTCGTTGTGGTTGTTAACGAAGCGGTAGAGATGCTTCGACTGCGCTCAGCATGACGTTCTTTTGACTTTCTAAACAGCTTCATTGGCTCAAAGCAATAATACCAGCCGGCGAAGCTGCTTTTGGTACCCCGGTTTTCGAAGTGCTGCTGTAACCGAGTGTTCAGGTCGTTGGTCAGGCCGGTATAAAGCACCGTTTTGGTAGGGTTAGCCGTGATGTACACATAATAGCCTGCATTCATTTCCGTAGTTGTTAAGTTGCAGATTCATAATCCCTTAACCTTGTCATCTTGAGCGCAATTAAAGGACTGGGTAGAGGGTATTCAGTATTAGGGTTAGCTTCTGTACAGTTCCTTCGCTGCGCTCAGGATGACAATAGCGGTAGTTCCAGCGAAAACCGGGCCCCCTGGTCGGTTTCGCTTTCCACCCAGATGCGGCCGGCGTGCAGTTCCACTATTTTTTTGGTGATGGCCAGCCCCAGCCCCGTACCCTCGGGCTTGCGGGTGGTCTGGTTCTGGGCTTGGTAAAACTTGTCGAACAGCAGGTGGTGGAACTCGGGCGCAATGCCCTTGCCGTTGTCCTGCACCCACAGCAACAGGCCACCGGCCGTGGTTTGCACGCCCACGGCAATGCGCCCCGTCCCATCGGCCCGGCACGATTTGATGGCGTTGCTGAGCAGGTTTACTAACACCTGCATCAGCCGGTCCCGGTCGCCGGGCAGGGCGGGCAGGCCGGGCGGCACGGCCAAGTCCAGCTGTATCTGCTTGGCGCGCAGCGGCGGGCCCACGGCCTCCAGGGCATCGGTGATGATGTCGGCCACATCGAGGGGCGCTTTGTCGAGGCGCGCCGTACCCGACTCGTACTTCTCCAGATCGAGCACCAGCGCAATCAGGCGGCTCAGGCGCTCGGCCTCGCGGGTGATGGTGTGCAGGAAACGGTGGCGCTCCTCCTCATCCAGCTCGGGGTTGTCGCTCAGGATTTCCGACAGCGCCCGGATGCTGGTCAGGGGCGTGCGCAACTCGTGGGTGACGGTGTAGAGGAACTCGTCCTTGTGCTGGTCGAGCTCCCGGAGCTGGTTGTAGGCCTGCTGGAGCTGGCTGGTGAGGGCCTGCAGCTGCCGCTGCTGCTTTTGGAGCTGGCGGTTGGCTTCGAGCAACTGTTGGCTTTCCTTGAGAATAACCACCACATTATCGAAGCTGATTTCCTCGACTCCTGCTACCGAGGAGCGCAGCAGCAGCCGGGCCGAGGCCGGGCCGATGGCGCCGGCCAGCAGCTTCTCGGCGTAGGCCAGCAGCCGCGGGTCGGCGGGCGCATCGGGCCCGGTTGCCGGCGCAGCCGGGCCGGTGGCATCGGCAGGCCGAACCATGTGGCCGGGGAAGTGCTCGTGGAAAGCGCCGAGGGCCTGCGCCGTACGCTTTTTCCCCAAAAAGCCTGTCAGCAACGCCCGTACATCGGGCAGCGAGGCCACGCTGTGCCAGCCGGCCGGGCCGGTTTCGAAGCCCGGCTCGTGGCGAAACACATGCACGAACAGCTCGGCCTGCCGCTGCTCAAGCGCCGAGGGCGCGCGCCCCAGCAACGACACGCCCACGTACAGGCCCAAATTGAAAAACCAGCTCCAGAACAGCCCGTGCGAAAGCGGGTCGAGGCCCGTGAGGCCCAGCAGCGCCCCCGGCCGCAGCCAGCCCACGCCCAACGGCCCTTCGAGCAGCAGCGTATCGGCCAGCAGGCCTGTCTCTACTGCGGTAGGCAGCACCAGCGTGTAGAGCCACAGCAGCAGCCCGGCCAGCAGGCCCGCCGTGGCCCCGGCCCGGGTGCCGCCCTGCCAGTACAGCCCGCCCAGCACCACGGGCGCAAACTGCGCCACCGCGGCAAACGAAATAAGGCCAATGTTTACCAGCGGCAGCAGATGCCCCACGGCGGCGTAGTAGGCGAAGGCCAGCACCAGCACCAGCACCACGGCCAGCCGCCGACTGTGCAACGCCAGCTGCCCGAGGCGGGCAAACCAGCGCGGCCCCTGCTCCCGCCCCACCGGCCCACGCACCAGCAGCGGCATAAACAGGTGGTGGCTGATCATCACGCTCAGGGCAATGGTTTCCACCACAATCATGCTGCTGGCCGCCGAAAGCCCCCCTAGGTAAATGAACAGCGCCAGCCAGGGCCGGCCCGCCTGCAGGGGCAGCGCCAGCACATACATATCAGCATCGAGGCGGCCGGCCCCATCGAGCAGGCGGCCCCCGAAAGCCAGCGGCAGCACCAGCAGGTTGATGATAATGAGGTAAAGTGGAAACAGCCACATGGCCTTGCGCAGGTGGTCCTCGTTCACGTTTTCCACCACGCTCACCTGAAACTGCCGGGGCAGCAGCAGAATGGCCGACATGCTCAGCAGCAGCAGCGTTAGCCACTGTCCGGGCGTGGTGCCGGCCCCTTCCAGCGTGAACAGGCGGCGCAGATCGGGCACGGCCGCGGCCCGCTCGAACACGTCGGCAAAGCCGTTGAACAGCCCGTAGGTCACGAACAGGCCGGCCACCAGAAAGGCCACCAGCTTCATCAGGCTTTCGACGGCCACGGCCAGCACCATGCCCTCGTGCCGCTCGGTGGCCTCGACGGAGCGCACCCCGAACACAATGGTGAAGAAAGCCAGCGCCACGGTGGTATAAAACGCCGACGTGACGGCCGCCGCATTCTCAACGGGCAGACCCAGCGCATTTGGGCCGTGGGTCAGCATCTCAAACGAGGCCGCAATGGCCTTGATCTGAAGCGAAATGTAGGGCACCACGCCCAGCACGCAACCTACGGTAGCCAGCGCGCCCAGGCTGGCACTTTTGCCGTAGCGCGCCGAGATAAAATCGGCAATGGAAGTGAGGCGCTGGGCGCGGCAGATGCGGATGATTTTGCGCAGCACCAGCCAGGCCAGCGGGGCCATAAGCGTAGGACCCAGGTAGATGCCCACAAACTCCAGCCCGAAGTGCGCGGCCCTTCCTACCGAGCCGTAATACGTCCAAGCGGTACAGTACACGGCCATACTCAGGGCGTACACGTAGGGGTTGCTCACCCAGCTACGGCGCGCCGCCACCCGCCGCTCGGCCGCATAAGCCAACCCGAACAGCAGCCCGAGGTAACCAAACGAAAAACCGATTACCAGCAGCGGGGACATTTTGGGAATTACTAATTGAAAGTATGGCGGTATGATGCGCTGAAGCTGTTTTACGAAGAAGCTGTTTAGGAAGTCAAAGGACCGTCATGCTGAGCTTGCCGAAGCATCTCTACCGCTTCGTAGCAGTCGTTCAACGAAGCGGCAGAGATGCTTCGGCAAGCTCAGCATGACGTTCTAATTGATTCCAAGTACTTCCTAAACAGTTTCAAAGTCAAAGCAACGTCATGCTTCGACAAGCGGACGCCAGATGAAGTATGACGTTCTGATTTTTTTCAATTTTTAATTCCTCTCACCAGCCAGCCCGTGAGAGCAACCAAAGCGCCCCAAACCAGCAGCACGTAGAGGTAGAGCACCGGAATGCCGGCCACGCGGGCATCGAGGCTGAAGGCACCCAGGAGCGGGAAGTTGAGCAGCACCCCAAACAGCAGCGCCAGAAACAGCAGCCGCTGCCCGCGTCGCTGCTCGGGCCGCTGTTCGGAGGGTTGGGGGTTCAGCATGGCGTGGCAGGAAGATGACGCGTTCAAGTAAGCGCATAAATGGATAGTATGTTGCAGAGCGGATCGGAGCTGAAGCAGCGCCGCATGCCAGCGCCGCTACGCCTGCCACCGCCTGCCGGGCAAGGCAAATCCGCCGAACCAACGGCCCGGCGGATTTGCGGTGGCCGCACGGCCCGGCTAGGAAACTGCCTCGCCCGACTCGTTATCCATAAGCTTGACGTTGCGCACGTCTTTCATGTAGATGGAGCCGATAATGAAGCAGATGAAGGCAATGGCCACCGGATACACCAGACCGGCGTAGCTGCTCCACATCTTCAAAAACGTGCCGTCGGGTTTGCCGGCCGCCCACAGCGTGAGGGCCGTGGCAATGAGGGGTACAAAGCCGCCGAAAATACCGTTGCCGATGTGGTACGGGAACGAGAGGCTGGTGTAGCGCACCTTGGTCGGGAACAGCTCGACGAGGTAGGCGGCAATCGGCCCGTAGGCCATCGTCACGAACAGGACCAGGCAGAAAACCAGGGCCGTCATCGGCAGCAGCTGCGGATTCAGGGCCTTCATTACGGCCGGTACGGCCTTGCCGGTGGCGTCCACGGTGGCGGCCACCGTTTCGGTGAGCGGGCCGGCAAAGGCCTTCATGCCGTAGAAAATTGGGATGGTGAACAAGGCCCCGCAGAGCAGGCCCATCATGATGATTTTCTTGCGGCCGATACGGTCGGAAAGGCCGCCGAAGTACACGAAAAATGGCGTGGCCAGAATCAGGGCGGCGCACAGCACCAGGGCCGCGTCGATAATGTCGAGCTTGAGCGTATTCTGCATGAACGAGTAGGCGTAGAACTGCCCCGTGTACCACACCACGCCCTGGCCCATAGTGGCGCCAAACAGCGAAATAAGCACCAGCCGGCGGTTTACGGGGTTCACGAACGACTCGCGCAACGGGTTCTTCGAAGTAGTGCCCTCGGCCTTGGCCTTGGCAAACAGCGGCGACTCGTGCAGCTTGAGCCGGATGTAGTACGAAGCAATGACCAGCGCGCCCGACAGCAGGAACGGAATGCGCCAGCCCCACTCTTTGAAGGCAGCCTCGCCCATGAGGTTGCGGGTGGCAATGATGACGATGATGCTGATGAGCAGGCCCACCGTGGCCGTCGTCTGAATAAACGACGTGTAGTAGCCGCGCTTTTTGTCGGGCGAGTGCTCGGCCACGTAGGTAGTGGCCCCGCCGTACTCGCCGCCCAGCGCCAGGCCCTGCAGCAGGCGCAGCAGCGTTACGATAATGGGCGCGGCCACCCCAATCTTGTCGTAGCTCGGAATCAGGCCCGTGGCAAACGTGGCCCCGCCCATGAGCAGCAGCGTGAGCAGAAACGTGTATTTACGCCCGATCATATCGCCGATGCGCCCGAACACGAGTGCCCCGAACGGCCGCACTACGAACCCGGCCCCAAACACGGCCAGCGTGCCAAGAATAGTGTCTTCTATTTTACCACTGGTACCAAACAGCACCGGCCCAATGATGGCGGCCAGCGAGCCGAAAATGTAAAAATCGTACCACTCAATCACCGTGCCCACCGAGGAGGCCGTGATTACCTGCCAGATTTTGCTGGACGAAACCTGGTTGTTGTCGTGCTCCGGGGACGCATCGAGGGTTGCCACCGAGCCGCCCCGGTTTACATCTTGTTCCATGAAGTTGGGGAGTTGGGGTTGGAAATATGAGTGAACTGCGAACTGCTGGGACGCTTACAAGAAAACCATCGTCTGAAGCGTGATTTCGGGGCGGTAGTTGATGTTTTGCGGGTTGGAGTAGTCGGGCCGGACGCGGTAGTTGAGCGTGAGCTTGGCGTTGTGGCCGTCAAGCAGCACATTGGCCCCCAGGTCCAGCACGTTCACCTTTTTGGCCCCAATGGCCTCCAGTCCTTCGTAATCGCCGTGCAGCCAGGCAGCGTAGGGCTGCAGGCGCGCCTTGGGCCCGAGCACGTTCTTGGGCAGCAGGTAGCCGGCTTGTGCGTACAAAGCCGAGCCCGTTCCCACCGTCGGGAAGGAGTTGCCGCGCAGCGTGCCGGCCCCTGGAATAGCAGCCGAGCCTCCGGCTGAGCTCGGGTTCATGATGCCGATGTTGCGCACGTAGTTCGGCCCAAAGTCGAAGTTGTAGTACACCGCGTAGGTCGTGAAAGCGGTGCCGGCCTCTTTGTTGAGAGGCGTATCAAAAAATACATCGGCCGACCAGATGCCCATGTTATGGGTTTTGAACGGCACGTAGCTGTACGGGTCGGCGCCGGGCTGGCCCGTGGGCGGCGGCGGCAAAGCACCGGGCCGCGAGAACATAGCATCCTTGTTAAACAGGAAGCCCGCCCCGATATTGAAGACTCGCTTGGCTCCCAGATACGAGCCTACCGCATAGGGCAGCAGGTTGGCTTCCTGGTCGAGAAACTCGTAGGCGAAGTAACCCTGGAAGTTCTTGGAATGGTTGCGCGGATAGTACTCGGCCACGTTGGTGGGCACGGTGGCCGGGGTGGCCGTCGGGCTGGTTACGAACGGGTCGTTAACGGCTACCGCGTAATCGAGCTTGCCTATCCGGCCTTTGGCGTAAATGCCCATGTAGCGGGCAAACTGGTCGGTTTTTTCGATGGTGGGCCAGTTGGTGATGGGCGCATCGAAGGCCAGAAAGTTAAGGGTGCTGGCCCGCGTCATGCGCGAAATGCCGTTCTGGTAGTGCAGGCCCGCTCCCAGGCTCAATTGGCTAAACACCTTGTACTCCACCACGGCCTCGTGCACGAACAGCTGGGGCTTTTTGCCCGGGTCGCCGATGCCCACGCCGCCGCCTACCGCATTCTGGTTGTTGATACCGATGTGGGTCAGAACCATAAACCGCGGGTTCAGCTGGGCGTACAGAATCAGGCGGGAGCGGCGCAGGCCCACATCAAAGGTGTTGCGTTGCGGGTCGCCTGAAGTATGCTGCGAGCCGCTATTGTTCTGGTTGAAGCGCGTCCAGACCTGGTGCCAGGTGATGAAACGCATGTATTTCGAACCATCGGGCGAGAGCGAAACTTTCAGCCCCGCTCCATAGGGCACCGACTCGGTGGGGGCGGCCGACGCGGGTGCGGGGGCCTGGGGGGCGGGCGGCGGGGAGGGCTGCTTGCCGGCGGGCGGCGGCTGCACCTGGGCCGAGGCGGCAGTGGCCAGCAGCAAGGCACTCAGGGCCAGTGGGTAGCAATTTTTACGCATGAGGGTGGGGAGAAATGGGACAGATCTGGGTCAAACCCGCAAGCCTCAGCCTCAACAGCCGCGCTTCGGTATCCCCAAATAGAAAAATCTCCGCCCGCAAATCCGCATGCTGGCTATACTTCCGCTAAGTGCCTATAGCTTCAGGCCTGCCGGAACCGCTCCCACTTAATCAGCATGTACTTGTCGCCCAGCTCGGTTATCATCATACCCGAGCCCTTAATGTTGTCAGGGTTCTGGAAAAACTCGGCCAGCTCCTTCTGATTAAGGATTTTATACGTCGGATGGTAGTCGGTTTGCCGCGGGGCCTTCACGCCATATTTCTTCACCCAGTTCATCACGCTCACGTGGCTTACGCCCAGCAGCCGCTCAATCTCGCGGTAGCTCACGCCCTCCACATACAGCTGCAGGGCCTTGATAACGTAGTACGGGTTGGTTTCCTTACCGGCCTTGGCCACCGAGTAGTGGTAACCACAGTTGCGGCACTTATACCGCTGCCTACCGCCCACAATGCCGCTTTTGGTAGCTTCCATCGATTCGCACTTGGGGCAGCGGAGCTGAGACATAAACCACGGATGAAGAACGATTTGCTTAAAGCTATAGCTATTTAGTAAAGATATAGCAGTTGAGCAAATTAGTAAAGATATAGTAGTTGAGCAAAAATAAAGGTTAACCTTGGTCTTCATGAAATTCTCCCTACGCAGCAAGGTCAGAGGTGGCAGGCGTCACTCCCGCCTTACCTCTAGCCTCCAGCCTCAGCCAGCCCCGTTACCGATGGCTGTACTCGACCAGCATCACGTTTTTCGCCGTCAGCTAGGATTGGGCATCTGGCACTGGCACGGAAGACTACCACCGCGCCAGATTCGGCAACGGGCTGCCACACATTTACTCAACACGCTATTTGACTGGGAGATACAATTAGAGGGCTTATCAGAACCGTGTTGCTTAACGATTTGGCTTGTTTCTCCGGATTTTGCACATGAATCAGAAGTATCAGTCAGCATCCGGGACAATTTAGCGCATCATCAATCTGTATCCCAGCAGCCCTCCGCAGGCGGCCCTTCCCTGCCCCCGGAGTACCAGCAGCTACCCGGTGCCGCCCAACTCACCTGGATAACCCGCCCCTGGGAAATCTGGCTGGATTCTTTTGATTACCCAGACGGCTGGCCGACGTGGGGCCTCACTAAACCCCACTTCACGCACGTTCATGAGGATGCCAGTACGTACCTAATAGTGCAAACTGGTTGGGCTTGGGTGGGCCGGCGGGCTGCCACGCCGGCATCAATCGTGTAGCACCACAGCCAGCAGCGCATCCACGGCCAGGGCCAGACGGCGCATATCGAGCCGGGCCAACGTGTCGGTGGGCTGGTGATAGTGCTTGTTGCGATAGAAGGCGGTATCGGTGAGTAGCACCGCCGGGTAGCCGAAGTGCCAGTAGTTGAGGTGGTCGGAGAAGTCGATGCCGGGCATCCAGGCGGGGGCTTTAAAACGCTTCACGGGCAGCGTGGCGGCCGTTTTGTAGCGCCGCGCAAATGTTCGACCAAAGCGGCCGTTACCGAGTTTCTGGGCCACGGTTACGTAGTTGCCCCGGCTGCCATACACCCATTTCAGCGGGCCAAAAGGATAGTCCTGACTGCCCCTTCGGTCGTCGTAGTAACCGAGCATTTCCAGGGCCACCATGCCGCGCACCGGCACGCCAGCCTCGTGCAGCGACTTGGCATGCACGTAGCTGCCCATCTGCGGAGTCCGAAAAAAGGGTGGCTCTTCCAGCGTGTAAGCCACCAGGTCGATGCGGTAGGGCAGCGCCGGCTGCTGGCCCAGCAGCCGCGCCAGCTCTAGCAGCGCCGCCACGCCGGTACCGTTGTCGTCGGCGCCCGGCTGCTCGCCGCACACATCATAGTGCGCCCCAATTACAAGGCGCGCGCCGGTTTCGGGGCCGAAGCTGGCCAGCACGTTGCGGTAGGTCTGGCCCTGCACCTCGTAGGCCTGCGCGGTTGGCCGCCCCCCGGCAGCAGCCAGCTCGGCGGTAATATAGTCGGCGGCCTGGTTGAGGCTGGCCAGGTGCTGGTAATTGCGGGGCTGGGGCGTAGTTGTGAGGGCCACCAGGTGGCGGCGCAACCGGGCCGTATCAGCCGGAGTCTGGGCCAGGGCCGGTAGGGCAAGCAGCAGAAGTAAAAACAGGCGGATAAGCAGCACTTTTGGCATAGTTCGCATCATGGTTATAGCAGTCGGGCAGCAAACGGCCGCGGGCGTCGGCGGCGCCTGCCCCCTACGCTACCACCAGATTGGCCTTCTCCGGCGCTACGCCAATGGTGGCAATAGCCCCGGCGTTGAAGTGTAGAAAGTCGCTTTCCACGCCATCGGAGAAGATAACGCCGTTGGCCGGCATCATCGACTCGACCACCAGCGGCACCTGCGCGTTCAGCACACCCGCCGTGAGGCCGCACTGGGTGCGCTGGCTACGGAAGGCCTCCCGCACCACAAACAGCAGCTCGTCGGGGGCCAGAGCAGGGCGCGGTGGGGCGTTTTCATTGGGGTCCAGAAACTCTACCAGTCCGGCGTTCATGTTGAACACCGAGCTCAGCCAGCCCGTGGCGCCCGACGCCGTAGAAACGATGATGCCCGACGAGGAATGCGTTTCGGTGGTTTGCTGGTAACGGATGCGGTAGCGGGCCGACACGTGCGAGGCGGCTCCGATGAACAGGTCGTTGAAGGCCAGCAGGCGCTGCCCGTCCTGCAGGCGCACTTCGGCCAGTGAGGCCTCGCGCACTGCGAACTTGCCAGCCAGCACCCGCTCCACGGCCGGCCCAAATGTGTGAGGCGTAAAGGGCAGCAGCACCCCGTCGTTGCGGGCCGGATCGGGGTTGATGGCCACGATGGGCAACCGGCCCACGTACTTGGCCGTGTTGGCCACCAGTCCGTCGGGGCCCACTACCACTATCAGTTGCCGGGGGTCAAACAGAAACGCGGGCAGAAAGCTCCGTTCCACGATTTTGTTCTTCATCAGCGCCGACAGCTGCCGCTGCACCAGCGAAAACGACTCCTGAAACCGGTCGTTCTCGGCCTCATACTCGGCAAACTCACCGCCCGCGCTTTCGATGTAGAACCGGGCCTGCCCCAGCGTATTAAACCGCTCCACGAGTTGTTCGAGCCGGGTTTTGCCGCGCACCAGAATGGCGTAGTCGCGCTGGCTCATCGGCGGTTGTCGGGGCGGTTACCGGCGCGGCCTTCGGAACGAACATCGGGCCGCTCGGGGCGCGAGGGCGGCGGGTTTTGCAGCAGCGAATCGAGCAGATCGGGCGAAATGTTGAGGTTGCCGATTTTGCCCGCGTTTTCGGCTAGCTCCCGGAAAGCCAACGCAATATTGAAGCGCGGATCGGGGTTGTTATTGAGGGCCACCAGCAGCTTCCAGTCCATCTCCTTGTAGGGCTTGAGCGTGGTTTCGAGTACGTAGCCCTGGGTTTCGGCTTCGGTGCGCTGGTTGGCGGCGGCCTGCTCAATCAGGCGCTGGCGCTGCTCTTCTACCGCAATATCGGCCTGCACCTGCATCTCGCGCAGCTGCCGGGTACTGCTGGCCCGCTGCATCTCGCCCTCCATCTGCTTCTCGGCAATCTGCTTGTTCTTTTCCTCCACCGCAATTTCGGTGTTCAGCTCGCTTTCCTTGATTTTGCGCTCCTGCTCCACGGCAAAGTTGCGGCGCTCAAAAATGGCCTGGTCGGCTTCCTGCTGAATTTTCTCGCGGGTTTCAGTTTCCAGAGCCCGGCCCATTTCGGGCGTGGCCCGCACGGCCAGCACGTTCACGGCCAGCACCTCAATACCCAGCAGCCGAATGGCCGTGGAGGCCGCCAGCCCCTCCCCGATGTTCACCTCCACCGCCTTCGCCGACCGCATCACGTCCTTCAGGCCCAGGCGCTGCACGAAAGTTGAGGTGGCGGTTTGGGCCTCGTTGATAATGCGCTGGTGCAGCTTTTCCAGCTCGTTCTTTTTATAGACACCCCGGTTATCCACCGTAAAATCGAGCTGCTCGGCCAGTTGGCGCGGGTCGCCGGCCTTGTAGGTTATCTGCCCCTGAATGGAAACGGTCTGATAATCGGCGGTGGTTTCGTTGAAGATGAATGGCAGGTCGTTACTGCCCATCGGAATGGCGACAATGGAGCTGTTGGGCCCGAAATAGTAGAACGATAGTCCCCGCCCCTCCTTGCGCACGCGGCCGTTTTGGTAGTGGATGACGTAGGTCATCGAATCGAACTTGATGTGGTTGATTCCGAACATAAAGGCGAGTTGAAGGGATGGCGGACCAAAACTATTGATTTCGCCCCACTCGGCACCCAACTTACCAGCCCGCCCGAACTCCCAACGGATTTCCGCCCGACTATTCCGACCTTCGCCTCATGTCCTTCCGCACCATCGACCCCACTCAACTCACGCCCGCCGAGCTACACCCCTTTATGGTGGGTGCCATTGCCCCGCGCCCCGTGGCCTTCGCCAGTACCATTGCGGCCGACGGCAGCGTGAACCTGAGCCCCTACAGCTTCTTCAACTGCTTCGGCTCCAACCCGCCCATCCTGGTGTTTTCGCCCGCCAACCGGGTGCGCGACAACTCTCAGAAGCACACGCTGCAAAACGTGCGCGAAGTACCCGAAGTCGTCATCCACATCTGCGACTACGCCATGGTCGAGCAGATGTCGCTGGCCAGCACCGAGTATGAGAAGGGGGTCAACGAGTTCGTGAAGGCCGGTTTTACGGAGCTGCCCAGCCAGAAAGTACGGCCGCCCCGCGTGGCCGAAGCACCGGCCGCCTTCGAGTGTGTGGTGGAGCAGGTGATTGAGCTGGGCCAGAACAACGGGGCCGGCAACCTGATCATCTGCCGGGTCGTGCTGGCTCACTTCCGCGACGACATCGTACTGCCTTCCGGCACCGGCATCGACCCGTTTAAGCTCGACGCCATCGCCCGCCTCGGCGGCGACTGGTACTGCCGCGCCTCGGGCAGCAGCCTGTTCGAAGTACCCAAGCCCAACCGCAACCTGGGCATCGGCATCGACCAGCTCCCCGAGTTCATCCGCAACTCTGCGGTACTCACCGGCAACAACCTAGGCCGCCTGGCCAACATCGAGGTCCAATCCATCCCGACTTCCGATGAGGTAACTGCCTTCCGCCACGAGCCCCTGGTGAGCTACACCCTCGGCCAGCACCCCACCGACCCCACCCGCCAGCGCCACGAGCTGATACTGCTGGCCCAGAAGCTGCTGGAGGAAGGCCGCCTGCTCGACGCCTGGAAAACCCTGCTGCTGGCCGAGCTAGTGAGTGGTGAGTAGCGCGAGAACGTCATTCAGCGCATGCTGCGCTTAGAACAGGGACGCAGAATCTCGCGTGCTGACGCTGAGTTACCCTCACAATGGCAGCACGCGAGATTCTTCGCTGCCCTCTGAATGACGTTCTGGTAGTAGCCTACCATTACTATTTGTTTCTTTGTGCATTGCCCGGAGTTGGTTGCCTGAACCGGCTGTGCTCCTCCCCGTCCGCTTCTCATGCCGCTTCCGCACCTGCTCGATTTTCCTGCCACTGGCTCCGCTGAAATGGGCCACCTGATAATCGCGGAGGGCGGGCAGTTGCCATTTGCAGTGCGGCGCGTGTACTGGACCGCCGGCATGCCCACCACCAAAGTTGCCGGAAACCACGCCCACCACGAGCTGGAACAGCTGATTGTGGCCGTACACGGCACCATCGAGCTGCTGGTAGAAACGCCCGACCGCCAGCGCCACACTTTCGCCCTCGACCAACCCACGCAGGGCCTGTACGTGCCACCGCTGTGCTGGCGCGAAATCCGCTTCGGCCCTGGCGCGGTGCTTATGTGTCTGGCCTCGCAGGAGTACGACGAGGCCGACTACATCCGCAACTACGATGACTTTGCGCGGCTAGTGAGCGGGAAATAAGTCAGCCGAGCAATGCCCGCTCTAATGGCCGCCGCCCGCTACTAGAGCCTGTTATGCACTTTTTGAGCAACTGAGGCACTTTTTTGTGACTGGTTACAGCAGGAGCAAGGGTAGCGCAGTACTAAAATTGTCTCTGCGTGTCATAGAGGGCTTCCAATGCGTTAAGGTGCTTTTGATAAACCGCGTTTCGGCGCACCAGTGCATAACAGGCTCTAGCGTATGGCCTGGACCCGCTCCTGGCGGCTGCCCAGCGGCAACAGCCGGAAGTACTTGGTTTTCAGCTTGCGCGTGAGGTAGGGCGGCAGTGGCTCGCCCTCTTGATAAGCGGCTACCACTCGCTGGTACTGCTGCGGCCCGAAGCGGATGTGGCGGAATACGCCGTAACCCACCATCAGGCCACCTATCAGCAGGTCGCCGGTGCCGGTTTCCTCCACATCTTTGCTTCGTAACTTGTGGTTTTGGCGCTCAGCCTTACTACGGTTGGCCACTATGGTTTTTTTCACCGCGCCGGTAGCCATAATAGCTGCGCCACCTTCCAACCAACTCCGCATAGCCTTGGAGCGCCGCATAAACAGGTGCTGCACGGCCCGCAGCGTGTCGGTACGGTCGTAGCGCAGGGTGCTGAGGCTGGGCAGCGTAACCGGCGCGGCAACTGTGTCGGCGCCCAGCGGCAACGACTGGCCCCAGGCGGCAGGCCCCACGGCCACGGCCAACAACAGGCCAGCAAAAACGGTAGTAGCGCGCTTCAGCATAGTCGGATAGCTATAATTTACCACAAGATACCAGCTCCACCCGAAGAGTTGCAGCCGACTGCAAAATCCGTGTAATCCGTCAAAACCCGTGGTCCTTAGTTGCGCACGGCAATCATCAGGGCCAGTTCCTTATAGCGCATGTTGAAGCGGCGGGCGATGCTGGCGTTGGTGAGCGAGCCTTTATAGGCGTACACGCCGGAGCGGAAATGCTCGTTGGTGAACAGCACCTCGTTCACGCCGCCGTGCTGGCTGATTTCCTGCAGAATAGGCGTAAAAATATTGCTCAGCGCATTGGTAGCCGTACGCGGCACCCGCGAGGCAATGTTGGGCACGCAGTAATGAATCACGTCGTACTTGCGAAACACGGGCTTGGCGTGGCTGGTAATCTCGCTGGTTTCGAAGCAGCCGCCCTGGTCGATGCTCACGTCGATAATCACCGAGCCGGGCGACATCTGCGACACCGCTTCCTCGGAAACCATGAACGGAATGCGGCCCTCCTCGGGGTTCAGGGCACCAATAACCACGTCGGCCCGGCGGATTTGCTGGTTGAGCGCGAACGTGTCGAGGGTGCTGGTGTAGAGCTGGGGCTGGCCCAGGTTCTGCTTGAGGCGGCGCAGCTTGTAGAGGTGGTTGTCGAACACTTTCACCTCGGCCCCCAGCCCGATGGCGGCCCGCGCCGAATACTCGGCCACCGTGCCGGCCCCCAGAATTAACACCTGCGAAGGTGGCACGCCGGTAATTCCGCCCAAAATGATACCCTTACCCTCGTCGCCGCCGCGGGCCGCCAGATACTCGGCCGCCACCAGCATCACCGTCGAGCCCGCAATTTCCGACATGGCCCGCACCACCGGCCGCGCCCCGCTCGGGTCCTTTATCAGCTCGAAGCTGATGGCGTTGATTTTCTTGCGCAGCAGGGCCGTGATGTAGTCGGCCGTAAGGGTACCGAACTGCAGGGCCGAAATCAGCGTCTGGCCCGCCCGCAGGTACTCCATTTCCTCGTAGGTGGCGGGGGCCACTTTCAGAATAATATCGGCCTCGAACACCTCCTTCTGCGAGTAGGCAATGGTGGCGCCGGCCTCCGAGTACGCGTGGTCGGAGTAGCGGCTGGGCTCGCCGGCGCCGCTTTCGAGCAGAATCTCGTGGCCGCCTTCTACCAGGTGCTTCACGGCCTCGGGCGTCAGGCAGATGCGGTTTTCCTGCAGAGAGGTTTCGCGGGGCAGCCCGATAAACAGTTTCCGCTTGCGCGTTTCCACGGCCAGCATCGATTCCTGGGTGAAGTAGGCGCGGCTGGCGGCCAGCGACTCGAAGCCGGATGGTACTGCTTGGGGCATCTTTTTTTAATTAAAAATTAAAAGTGAAAAATTAAAAAAATTAAGAACTGTTCCCTTTAAGCCAACCCGGCTGCTGAAGGAGCAGTTTTTAACTTTCAATTCTCAATTTTTAATTCCCGCGAAGCGGGTCCCGTGACGGTGAGCGTGAGCGTAAGACGGTGGTCGGGCAGCAGGGGTGCCACGCGGGCGGGCCACTCAACCAAGCAAAGATAGCCAGAATCGAAGTACTCCGAAGCGCCGATTCCCTCGGCTTCGGCCGGCTCATCCAGGCGGTAAAAATCGAAGTGGTACACGGGTACGTCGGCAGCCGTGCGGTACTCATTTACGAGCGCGAAAGTGGGGCTGCTGACTTCATCGGCCACACCCAGCTCGCGGCACAGCGCCTTGATAAAGGTGGTTTTGCCGGCACCCATCTCGCCCTCGAAGCAGAGAATGGTATGGTTGCCGAGGGCAGCCCGTACCTGGGTAGCGGCAGCGGGCAGATCGGCGAGGCTGGAAATGGTAATCGTGCGCATGGTGGCAAAGGTACACCGCCCGGCCGGGGGGCCAAACCCGTAGCGGTTGTGTACTTTTAGGCTGCTTGCAACAGTGTCATGCTGAGCGCAGCGGAGCGGAGTCGAAGCATCTCTACTGCAACGCTAGTCCTGACTACTACAACGAAACGGCAGAGATGCTTCGACTCCGCTCCGCCGCGCTCGGCATGACACTGTTGCACCACTATATACCTTTCCCTTAACCCTTCCACAACCATGCACGTTTCGCAAATGGCCGCGGGCCTGATTGGCTCCGAAATCATCAAAATCGGCAACGAGGTAAACGATATGATTCGCCGGGGCGAGCAAATCTGCAACCTCACCATCGGCGACTTTGACCCGGCCGAATACCCGATTCCAACTGAGCTGAAGACCGGAATCATGGCGGCGTACGAAGCCGGGCAGACCAACTACCCACCCGCCAATGGCATGGCCGGCCTGCGCGAGGCGGCCGCGGCCTTCACGGCCAGCCGGCTGGGCCTGGAGTACGCGGCGTCCGATTTTCTGGTGGCTGGTGGCTCGCGGCCGCTCATCTATGCCACTTACCTGGCCCTCGTGGATGCCGGCGACCGGGTGGTGTTTCCGGTGCCCAGCTGGAACAACAACCACTACTGTCACCTTTCGGGCGCCGAGGCGGTAATGGTGGAGACCCGGGCCGAAAACAACTTCATGCCCACCGCCGCCGACCTTGCCCCGCACCTGACCGGCGCGACAATGCTGGCACTGTGCTCCCCGCTCAACCCCACCGGCACCGTTTTCAGCAGCGAAGACTTAGAGGCTATCTGCGACTTGGTGCTGGCCGAAAACCAGCGCCGCGGCCCCGACGAAAAGCCGCTCTATCTACTCTACGACCAGATTTACTGGCTCCTCACTTTCGGTGCCACCGAGCACTACGACCCGGTTAGCTTGCGCCCCGCCCTGCGCGACTACACCATTTACATCGACGGCATCTCGAAGTGCTTGGCCGCTACCGGCGTGCGGGTGGGCTACGCTTTCGGGCCCAGCAAGGTCATCGACAAGATGAAGGCCATTTTGGGCCACGTAGGTGCCTGGGCTCCCAAGGCCGAGCAGGTAGCCGTGGGCCAGTACCTGCCCCAAACGGAAGCCGTGGATGCGTACATGGCCAGCTTCAAGCAGAAAATCCAGCGCAGCCTGAACCTCCTGCATGAAGGCCTGCAAACCATGAAGGCCGCCGGCCTGCCCGTCGATTCGCTGGTGCCGATGGGTGCCATCTACCTCACGGCCAAGCTCGACGTGCTGGGCCGCAGCACGCCCGCCGGCCAGCGCCTCGACAACACCCAGCAACTAACCTCTTACCTCATCAGTGAGGCGAAGCTGGCGCTGGTGCCCTTCAGCGCCTTCGGAAACGACGGCACCGCGCCGTGGTTCCGCATGTCGGTGGGCGGGGCTTCGGCTGACTCTATTGCGGCGGCGTTGCCCCGGCTGCGGACGGCTTTGGAGGCGTTGCGTTAGATGGCGGGGGTGGGACGGTTACTTTTCCGGGCCGCCGCACGTTTATGCACCGAACCGCTTATCTTCCAGCTATAAACACGCAGATACTCACGCTTTTTAGTGCTGTTTTTTCACTTGTACTTCGTAAGCCATGACCCGCCTCCTGATGCTTCCGCTACTTCTGCTGGGCTTTGCCGCCAGCGCCCAGACTGCCCCAACTACCGCACCACGCCTCGGGCTCGGCAAGCCTACCACTATCCCCCTTTACATTGAGGCGTTGAGCATGAAGCCAAACCCGATGTATGTTGTCGATGGGCAGATAGTGGACAGCAGCGCCTTATCTACCATCAGCCCTGACCAGATCAAATCTGTCAGCATTATAAAGCCTCAGGCGGCAGCTGCATCTTTCGGGCCACGGGTAAGAAACGGGACGGTCATGATTACCAATAAACCCGTCAAAACCGGCCGTTAATCATTTGATTACTAAACTATGATAGGTCGCTTCTTACTGATTCCGCTGCTGCTGCTGGGGTTTGCCGCCAGCGCCCAGACTGCACCTACTGGATATGACAGCGCCAGCACACACACTAAATCTGGCACCCTTATAACCCTTCGATGTCGTCCGCTTGAATTGGCTGAACGGCCGCTTTTCATCGTTGATGGACGGATTTGGGATAGACGTCGCCCCCTAGATATCAACCCTGATCGGATTGATACATTCCACATTATGCAGCCACCAGCCGCAACGAAGCAATATGGTAGTTCGGCCAAGAACGGAGCCATCCTGATTACGACTAAACCTATTAGAACGGTCCGGTAAATACCAGTATCGCTGTCATTGGGTTAGCATTTAGAATGCAAAAAGGGCCGCCATAATTGGCAGCCCTTTTCTGTTTTGACTAACTGCACCCCTACCCTTTCGGGCTCAGCGTGACGTATGGGATGATGCACTCCTCCAGGGAGATGCCGCCGTGCTGGAACGTGTCTTTGTAGTAGTTCACGTAGTAGTTGTAGTTGTTGGGGTAGGCGAAGAAGAAGTCGCCGACCGTGAACACGTAGGCGGTGCTCACGTTTTCGCGGGGCAGGAAGATGTTGTCGGGCTTGCGCACCGTGTACACATCCTTGCTATCGTCGAAGCCCAGGTTTTTGCCGTGCTTGTAGCGCAGGTTGGTGTTGGTGTTCCGGTCGCCCACAATTTTGTAAGGGCGCTTCACCCGAATCGTGCCGTGGTCGGTGGTGATGATGACCTTGCCCTTGCGCTCGGCAATCTGCTGGAACATCTCATACAGCGGCGAGTGCAGGAACCACGATTTGGTCAGGCTCCGGTAGGCCGATTCGTCGGCGGCCAGCTCCCGAATCATCGCCATATCGGTGCGAGCGTGCGAGAGCATGTCCACGAAGTTGTAGACGATGACGTTGAGCTTGTAGTTGTTGTGCAGGTTGGCCATTTTGCCCAGCAAATCCTTGCCGGCCTGCAGGTTGGTTACCTTGTGGTAGCTGAACTTGTGCTTCTGGTTGGCCTTCTGGAACATGATTTCCAGGAACTCCGCCTCGTGCAGGTTCTTGCCCTCGTCGTCGTCGTCCCACACCCACAGGTTGGGGTATTTCTTCTGGATTTCACCCGGCATCATGCCCGAGAAAATGGCATTGCGTGCGTAAGCCGTAGTGGTGGGCAGAATACTGTAGTAGGTTTCCTCCTGATCAACGGTAAACATCTCCGCGATAATCGGCTCCAGCACCTTCCACTGGTCGTAGCGCAGGTTGTCGATGAGCATGAAGTACACGGGCGTGTCGCCGGTTTCCTTGAGCAGCGGAAACACCCGCTCCTTGAACAGCTGGTGCGACATGAGCGGCGCGTCGGCGTCGCCGTGCAGCCAGTCCTCGTAATTCTCCTGAATGAAGCGGCCAAAGTAGGTGTTGGCCTCGTCCTTCTGCATGTTGAAGACCTCGGCCATGCTCTTGCCCTCGGTTTCGTTTATTTCCAACTCCCAATATACCAGCTTCTTGTACACGTCAGCCCATTCGGTGGGGCTGAGCCGGTCGCCGAACTGCATGCCCAGCTGGCGGAAGTCGCGCTGGTAGCCCGAGTTGGTTTTCTCGCTCACGAGGCGCTTGTTGTCGAGCACCTTTTTCACGGCCAGCAGAATCTGGTTCGGGTTGACGGGCTTGATGAGGTAGTCGGCAATTTTGCTGCCGATGGCCTCTTCCATAATGTGCTCCTCCTCGCTCTTAGTTATCATGATAACCGGCACGGTGGGGCGCAGGGCCTTGATTTCGGTGAGGGTTTCGAGGCCCGTCAGGCCGGGCATATTCTCGTCGAGGAAGACGATATCGTAGGTTTTTTCCTGGATTTCCTCCACCGCGTCGGTACCGGAATTAACGGCGGTTACGTCGTAGCCTTTATCTTTCAGAAAGAGGATGTGCGGCTTAAGCAGGTCGATTTCGTCATCGGCCCAGAGGATACTGTATTGCATATGGCGGGTTGAGAGTTACACAAGAAAGCCCGGACCGCTGTCCGGCGCGAAGAAAACTACCTTGGCCATAAAGCTGAGCCGGCCGGGTAGTTCAAAGATGTCGGGCTGCCGGCAAAAGTTGCGGCGGCGGTTTCATAAGTAGCTTTACTCCCAATCCTTGCCTTTAGGTTGTTATATTTTTTCTGCGCTGGCGCTATTTCAGATCAACTCAGCCGTAAAGAAACCAAAAATCAACGGCTTGAGTCTTCGTAGCTATACAACTGAGCCCGCCGGTGTGTTTTGCATTTCCTGCTTTAAGCCCCGCAAAACCACCTGAAAACCCGCCGCTTCCCCGAGTTTCCGATGAATAAAAAGAAGATTTTCAATGACCCCGTCTACGGCTTCGTCACCATCCCGACGGAGCTGCTCTTCGACCTGATTGAGCACACGTATTTCCAGCGGCTACGTCGGATTCAGCAGCTGGGCCTGACGATGTTCGTGTATCCCGGGGCGCTGCACACACGCTTTCACCACGCGCTGGGCGCCATGCACCTGATGTCGCTGGCGCTACGCACGCTCAAAGACAAAGGCGTGAAGATTTCGGCCGAGGAAGGTGAGGCGGCCATGGCAGCCATTCTGCTCCACGACATCGGCCACGGCCCCCTCTCCCACGCGCTGGAGCGCAGCATTTTCCACGATGTGCACCATGAGGCCGTGAGCCTGCACCTGATGCGCAAGCTCAACACCGAGTTCAATGGGGCGCTGGAGTTGGCCATTGCCATCTTTCAGGGCACCTACGAGCGGCCGTTCTTTCATCAACTCGTCAGCAGCCAGCTCGATATGGACCGGCTCGACTACCTCAACCGCGACTCGTTTTATACCGGCGTGCAGGAAGGCCGCCCCGGCGCCGACCGCCTCATTAAAATGCTGACGGTGGTAGATGAGCGGCTGGTGCTGGAGGAAAAAGCCGTGTACAGCATCGAGAACTTTCTGGTGAGCCGGCGGCTGATGTATTGGCAGGTGTATCTGCACAAAACCGTTACCAGCGCCGAGCAGATGGTAATTCGCATCATGCAGCGGGCCCGCGACTTAGCGCGCGGCGGCACCGAAGTACCCGCCTCGCCCAACCTGCAGTTCTTCCTGACTCGTAACGTCACGCAGGAGCAGTTCGAAACCGACGATACCATCCTGCGCCGCTTCGCCCGCCTCGACGATACCGACGTGTGGGGCGCCGTGAAGCTCTGGGCCGACCACCCCGACACGGTGCTGCGCTACCTGGCCCAAAGCCTGCTCGACCGGCACCTGTTCAAAATCACGCTCCAGACCGAGCCTTTCGACGAAGAATTCCAGCTCGGCATCATCGAGCTCATTGCCGCCCGCTTCGACCTGCCGTCCGCCGACGCTGCGCAGCTGATGATTGCCGGCCGCATCAGCAACAATGCCTACGACGCCGACGGCCACGATTCCATCGACGTGCTCACCAAGCGCGGCGAAGTGGTCAACGCCGCCGAGGCCTCCGACCTGCCCAACATCAAGGCCCTGAGCCAGCGCGTGGAAAAGCACTACATCTGCTACCCCAAGGAGATTCTGTGATTGGTGATTAACCCAACCTGTGGAGGGCGTTGTAGGGGCGGGGCTTGTCCCCGCCCGCCGTTGACCGATTACCGTTGAACGGTTACCGTTGCAACGGCGCCAACGGTGGGCGGGGACAAGCCCCGCCCCTACACCGTGCTGACAGACCTCTACCGCAGTTTGGGATTAGTAAGAGACCGTCATGCTGAGCGAAGCTGAAGCATCTCCACCGCTTCGTTGCCAAACCAGGCTAACAGTAAGATTACCATAGCGGTACAGACACTGCAGCTAGGGCTCCGCTTCTGCTCCGCATGACGTACGGTTTTGCCTTGTAGCCCAACACCAGCCGTCAACTGCCAACCACTAATCCCTAACCACTACTTTTGCCCTCATGGAATTCACCGTAGGTCAGATAGCCGAAGTGCTGCAGGGCACTGTAGAAGGCGACGCCAGCCAGCCCGTCAACCGGTTGGCCAAGATTGAAGAAGCCCAGGCCGGCTCGCTCTCGTTTCTGTCAAACCTGAAGTACGAGCCCCACCTCTATACCACCCAGGCTACGGTGGTGATTGTGAGTCGCACGCTGGAACTGAAAAGACCCGTTACAGCCGCTCTCATTCGCGTCGACGACCCCTATACCAGTTTCACCGCCCTGCTGGAGTTTTACCAGCAGGCCAGCCGCACCGGCAAGCGCGGCGTCGAGGAGCCGGCCTTTATGGCCGCCAGCGCCCGCATCGGGGCTAACCACTACCGCGGGGCCTTCTCCTACATCGGCGAAAACTGCGAGATTGGCGAAGGCGTGGTGATTTTTCCGCACGTATTCATCGGCGACCGGGTGAAAATCGGCGACGGCACGATCCTCTATGCCGGAGCTAAAATCTACGCCGAAACCGTTATCGGCCAGCGCTGCGTGATACACGCCGGGGCCGTCATCGGCTCCGATGGCTTCGGCTTCGCCCCCCAGCCCGACGGCTCCTACCGCACCATTCCGCAAATCGGTAATGTGGTGCTCGAAGACAACGTGAGCATCGGCGCCAACGCCACCGTTGACTGCGCCACGCTGGGCTCCACCATTATCCGCGAGGGTGCCAAAATCGATAACCTCGTGCAGCTGGCCCACAACGTGGAGGTGGGGCGGCACACGGTTATTGCATCGCAAACAGGCGTGTCGGGCTCCACTAAAATCGGGGATTTCTGCGTGCTGGCGGGCCAGGTAGGCATGGCCGGCCACCTCACGCTGGCTAATCGCACTACCGTTACGGCCCAGTCGGGAGTAGGCAAATCCATTAAGCACGAAGGCGTATTGCTGCAGGGCTCACCGGCCTTCGCGCTACGCGACAGCCTGCGCTCAAACGCCATTTTCCGGCATCTGCCCGAACTAGACCGCCGCCTGCGCCTGCTCGAACAGCAAGCACAGCCACCGGAAAAGCGCTAACTTTGCCTTTCTGAAAGGCGCTAGAAGCTCGGGAAGCTAGAAGATAGAATTCGTTGGCTGCCCTGCTCTGATTTTGCTGCTTTCAGCCTCCCCCATTGACTTTTCTTCTAGCTTCTAGCTTCCTCAGCTTCTAGCTCCTTTAAATGAACGACAAGCAACACACAATCAAGGCACCGGTCACCGTAAGCGGTATTGGGCTGCATACGGGCGTAGTGGCCACGATGACGTTTTGTCCGGCCCCCGTCAACCACGGCTATAAATTTCAGCGTATCGATTTGCCCGGCCAGCCCATCGTGGATGCTGATGTGGACAACGTGGTGGATTTATCACGCGGCACGACCATTGAGCAGAACGGTGCCCGCGTAAACACTGTGGAGCACACGCTGGCCGCGCTGGTGGGCCTGCAGATTGACAACGTACTCATTCAGCTCGACGGCCCCGAACCACCCATCATGGATGGCTCCAGCTTCGAGTTCATCAAGCCGTTGCAGGAAGTGGGCTTTGAGGAGCAGAACGCGCTGAGAAATTACTACGAGATTCCAAGCGAAATCCGCTACGTGGATAACGCCCGCTCGGTGGAAATTGCCGCCCTGCCGCTCAACGATTACCGCCTCACGGTGATGGTAGACTATAATTCGCCGGTGTTGGGCTCCCAGCACGCCTCGCTCACCGACATCACCCAGTTTGCCGCCGAAATCGGCTCGTCGCGCACCTTCTGCTTTCTGCACGAGCTGGAGGCGCTCTACAAATCCAACCTTATTAAGGGCGGCGACTTAAGCAACGCCATTGTGGTGGTCGACCGCGTGGTGAGCGACGACGAGCTGAATGACCTAGCCACGATGCTTGGCAAGCCCAAGGTGGCCGTCAAGAAGGAAGGCATCCTCAACAACGTGGATTTGCGCTACAAAAACGAGCCCGCCCGCCACAAGCTGCTCGATTTGGTAGGCGACCTGGCCCTGGTAGGCCGGCCGCTTAAAGGCCAGATTCTGGCCGCCCGCCCCGGGCACGCGGCCAACGTGGCCTTCGCCAAGCGCATCAAAAAGAAGATGATGGAGGCCCACACCAGCCCCATCCCGACCTACGACCCAAGCCGCGAGCCGGTGATGGACATCAACCAGATTGCTGCCACCCTGCCCCACCGCTACCCGTTTCTGCTGATTGACAAGATCATCCATCTCGATGCCACCACGGTAACAGGCGTTAAGAATGTCACCTTCAACGAGCAGTTCTTTGCCGGCCACTTCCCCGGCAACCCCGTGATGCCCGGCGTGCTCCAGATTGAGGCCATGGCCCAGACCGGCGGCATTCTGGTGCTCAATACCGTGCCCGACCCCGAAAACTACTGGACCTACTTCCTGGGAATTGAAAACTGCCGCTTCCGCCGCATGGTGAAGCCGGGCGATACGCTCATCTTCAAGTGCGAGCTGACGGCGCCAATCAAGCGGGGCATTGCCAAAATGAGCGGTAAGGCCTACGTAAATGGCAAAGTGGTGATGGAAGCCGAAATGTCGGCCAGCATCGTTAAAAAGAATTAATAATTAGTAATTAAGAATGAATAATTTTCTGCGGACTGTTGCTAATTCTGCCGCTGAGATAATTCTTAATTACTAATTATCAATTACTAATTAAAATCAAATGACCCAGCCGCTCGCCTATATTCATCCCGAGGCCATCATTGCCCAGAACGTGGTAGTGGAGCCATTTACGACCATTGACAAGGACGTGGAAATTGGGGAAGGCACCTGGATTGGCCCCAACGTCACGATTATGGCCGGGGCCCGGATTGGCAAGAACTGCCGCATTTTTCCGGGCGCCGTTATTGCCGCCCAGCCCCAGGATCTGAAGTTTGCCGGCGAAAGAACCACCGTGCATATTGGCGACAACACCGTGATTCGGGAGTGCGTGACGGTGAACCGCGGCACCGTGGACCGGCTGAAAACCGTAATCGGCAGCAACTGCCTGCTGATGGCCTACGTGCACGTGGCCCACGACTGCGTAATCGGCGACAACTGCATTCTGGCTAATACTGTGCAGGTGGCCGGCCACGTCGAAATCGGCGACTACGCCATTATCGGCGGCTCTTCAGCCATCCACCAGTTTGTGCGTGTGGGCCAGCACGCCATGATTTCGGGTGGCTCGCTGATTCGTAAGGATGTGCCGCCCTTCGTGAAGGCGGGCCGCGAGCCGCTGAGCTACGCCGGCATCAACAGCATCGGGCTGCGCCGTCGGGGTTTTTCGGATCAGAAGATTTCCGAAATCCAGCAACTCTACCGCCTGCTATTTATGAGCGGCCTCAACAACGCCGCCGCCCTCGAACAAATCGAGCTGGAACTGGCCCCCTCGCCCGAGCGCGACGAAGTGGTGAACTTCATCCGCAACTCCGGCCGTGGCGTCATCAAAGGCTACGGCCGCGGCTCAGCCAGCGGCGGCGAGTAGTTGTTAGGTTAAGCGGATGACGTAGGGGCGGTGCTTGCCCCCGCCCGCCGAATAACAACCCATATCGTTTCCGATGCCCTTCACTCCCGGCTTACGCTAATGGCGGGCGGGGGCAAGCCCCGCTCCTATTGACCGTCCTAGGTCCTCAACTCCTCAACGAATGCAGATTACGGCTACCGGACTGAGCAAGCGGTTTGCGCGGGAGTGGATTTTCCGGGGGCTGAACCACACGTTTGCGGCGGGTTCGGCTACGGCCATTCTGGGGCCAAATGGAGCCGGTAAGAGCACGTTGCTCAACACGCTTTCGGGCCAGATTTTACCTACCCACGGCACGCTGGATTATCAGGAAAAAGGCCTGACGGTGGCCGTGGAAGACGTGCCGCAACGGCTGGCCTATGCCGCACCCTATCTGGAGCTGATTGAGGAGTTAACGCTGACCGAGCTCATCCGGTTTCATACCCGTTTTAAGCCCCTGCGGCCGGGCATAACGAGTGACGAGCTGGTGCGCCTGATGTACCTCGAAAAGTCGCGCCACAAGCTGATCCGCGACTTTTCGAGCGGCATGAAGCAGCGCCTCAAGCTGGCCCTGGCCCTGTACGCCGACGCCCCGCTGCTACTACTCGACGAGCCGACCACCAACCTCGACCGCACCGGCGTGGCCTGGTACCGCGAGCATATAACGGCCACGCTGCTTGGCCGCACGGTGCTGGTATCGAGCAATGTGCCCGAAGAGTATGACTTCTGCGAGCAGCAGCTATTGATTACCGACTTCGGGGCCCAGGCGGCCCGCTGAGCGGCTTTTTACAGTTCAAACTGGTAGGCAGAACGGAACCTGGAAAGGTTTCGTCGCGTATCTTTGCAGCTCAATTCGTTTCATCCTTTCCTGCCCCTCACAAGGCCATGACACAGCACGACGACTTCGACGACGACGACCTTTTTGGCGACGACGATGCCCTGGACAACTTCGCCAAAGCCGGCGGCAGCAAAACGCAAGGATCGGCCGAGGAACGCCTCGCGGCCAAATATGCCGATTACCTGATGTGGCGCGACACTGGTTCCTCGCACGATGAGGCGCTGGATCTGGCCAATATGAGTGAAGACGAGTTCGACGAGGCCGAAGCTGGCAACGACCCCGAAAGCAGCGGCAAGTTTACCTCGCTCGACGACCTGGACGACAACGACTTTTCCGACGACGACACCGACGAGTACGGCTCCTCCGGCTCCTCCCGCAACAGCGGCCGCAACTCCGACTACGATTAGCCTTGATTTATTGAGACAGCGAAAAAGGCTGTCATCCTGAGCAACGCGAAGGACCGATGGAAAAGCCAACATTAATCGTTAGCTTTTCTATCGGTCTTTCGCGTTGCTCAGGATGACAGCCTTTCTGCGTTAACACATCAGTATTCTACCCCCGGCCGAACACGCGGCGCAGCAACTCGGTGGTGCGGGCAACGGGGTTTTCGCGGATGTTAGCCTCTTCCTGGGCCACGAGCGTAAACAGACCATCGATGGCCTTGCCGGTGGCGTACTGGTTGAGGTCGGTTTGGACGGGCGTAACCAGCGGGATGCGGTTGTAGCGGGTCGTCAGATCGGTGTAGTACTTGGTGGCTCCTACCTGGTCGAGGCTGCGCTGCACAATGGGCTGGAAAGCGGTGGTGAGCTGGGCGGTGGTGGTGCGCTTGAGGTAGTTAGTGGCGGCGTCCTTCTCGCCCGTCAGGATACCCCAGACGTCTTTAAACGTGAGGCTTTTGATGGCCGTCAGAAAGATGGGCTTCGCACTCTGGGCGGCCTGCTCGGCCCCGCGGTTCAGCGTCAGCTCAAACTTATCTACCTGGCTACCCAAGCCCAACGTGCGGAGCGTGGTGGCTACGCGCTGCGCATCGGGCGGAAACGGAATGCGGATAAGGCGGTTCAGGTAAAAGCCATCGGTTTTCGAGGCCTGATCGGCACCTTTGCTGATACCCAGCGTAAGGGCTTCTTTGAGGCCACGTGCGGCTTCGTCGGAGCTCAGGCCACCGGGACGCGGAGTTGTGGTGGTAGGGCCGGTTTGCGCGGGCAGATTTTTGAAAATGTCGCCCAGCTTAGGCAGCCGGAACTGGGCGGCGGCGGGCAGTTGCAGGCCCAGCAGCAAGAAGGGTAGCGCGAGGAAGGAGCGGTTTTTCATGGCGTAAAGGAAGCGGTTATGCTGCGGGTTTTGCACAAACCGGACCAAACTTAAAGTCAGCTAACAAAGCCGAAAGGCAAAACCCAGAAGCACTCCCCGGACTTTATGCGCCGGCCGGATGCGGCTTCGTCTGCTACCTTCGCGCTGCCAGGCGTTGCCTTCCGCCTCTTTCCTCCTGACTACTTCCCTCTCCCCTTCCGCATGGTGCCTGATATTGAGATTATGACCATTGGCGATGAGCTGCTCTACGGGCAGGTTATCGATACGAATTCGGCTTTTATGGGGCAGGAGCTGGGCAAGCTGGGTTTGCGCGTGCGCCAGATTACGAGCGTATCCGACCGGGCCGATGAAATAGTAGCCACCCTCGACCAGGCCCGGCAGCGGGCCCGCGTGGTGCTGATGACCGGCGGCCTCGGCCCCACCAAAGACGATTTGACCAAGCACGTGCTGGCCCGCTATTTCGGGGCCGAGCTGGTGCTCGACGAAAACGTACTACGCCACGTAGAGGGCATTTTTGCCCGCTACCAGCGGCCCATGCTGGAAGTAAACCGCCAGCAGGCAATGGTGCCGGCCAATTGCCAGGTGCTACATAACGCCGTGGGCACAGCCCCCGGCATGTGGTTCGAAGACGGCGGCGTGGTGTTCGTGAGCATGCCCGGCGTGCCCCACGAAATGAAGTACCTGATGACCCACGAGGTGCTGCCGCGCCTGCGGGCCCACTTCCAGACGCCCGCCATCGAGCACGTCGTGGTGCAGACGGTGGGATTGGGCGAGTCGTTTCTGGCCCAGCAGATTGAGGACTGGGAAACGGCGCTGCCACCCTATGTGAAGCTGGCCTACCTGCCTTACCTGGGAGGAGTACGCCTGCGCCTGACGGGCCAGGACGACGGCCAGCCCCACCTGTTGGCCCGCATGGAGGCGCTGTTGCCAGAGTTGCGCCGGCTACTCGGCACCCATATTTATGCCGAGGGCGAAATCAAGCTGGAAGAAGTAGTGGGCCAGCTTCTGATGGAGCGCGGCCTGACGGTGGGTACGGCCGAAAGCTGTACCGGCGGCCTGCTGGCCCACCGCCTCACCAGCGTACCGGGCGCCTCGCGCTACTACCAGGGCAGCCTCGTGGCGTATTCCAATGAGCTGAAAATGGCCGAGTTGGGCGTGCAGGCCGAAACGCTGGCTGCCCACGGTGCCGTGAGCGAAGCCGTGGTAGCCGAAATGGCCGAAGGCCTACGCCGCCGGCTGGGCGTTGATGTGGCCCTGGCCACCAGTGGCATTGCCGGCCCCGATGGTGGGACCCCCGAAAAGCCCGTGGGTACCATCTGCGTAGCCTATGCCGACGCCCACCGCACCGTCACGAAGCAAATCAGCTTTGACCGCGGCCGCCAACTCAACCTGGAGTTCACCGCCACCACTGCCCTGAACCTGCTACGCCTGAGCCTGCCGGGCGGGGTGCAAGAGTGATTTGATGACTCGGTGGGTGAGGGAACGTCATGCTGAGCGGAGCAGAAGTATCTCTACCGCTTCGTTGCAATGTCTTAGGTTAGTCAGAGGTAGAGATGCTTCGACTCCGCTCAGCATGACGGCCTTTTTTGTGCTCCCTCTCATCTGGTCACCCGTTCACTCATCCACCGATTCTCCGCATTGCGAGTTCTGGTTACCTTTGCACCACCAACCCCACCCCCACCCACCTCTATTAATATCCCGACCGCATGGCACGAATGGAAATGACGATGCCCAAGATGGGCGAATCCATCATGGAAGGCACCGTTCTCAAATGGCTCAAACAAGTAGGCGACGCCATCGAGCAGGACGAATCGGTGCTGGAAGTGGCCACCGATAAGGTTGATACCGAAGTTCCGGCCCTGCACGCGGGCATTCTGCAGGAAATTCTGGTGGAGGAAGGCCAGGTTGTTGCCGTGGGCGCGCCCATCGCCGTAATTGAAACCGACGCCGCCAACGCTGGCGCTACGGCCTCAGCCGCTGCTCCAGCCGCCCCAGCGGCTTCCGACAACGGCGCTGCTACTGCTGCCGCCCAGGTGCCCCATGTGCCCGCCGAAACGGCCCCGGCCGCTGGTGCCGCCCAGCCCCAGACTGGTCGCTTCTACTCGCCGCTAGTAATGAGCATCGCCCGCGAGGAAGGCATCAGCATGAGCGACCTGGAGTACCTGCCCGGTACCGGCAACGAGGGCCGCGTCACCAAGAAAGACATCCTCGACTACGTGGCCGGCGGTAAGCAGCCCCTCACACCGCAGACTGCCGCCCCGGCCGCTGCTGCTCCGGCCCCGGTTGCCGCAGCTGCCCCGGCTGCCGCTCCAGCCGCCAAACCTCAGGCGGCTGCTACGGCTCCCAAGGCCGTGCCTTCCATCAGTGGGGGGCAGGAGCTGATTGAGATGGACCGCATGCGCAAGATGATTGCCCAGCGTATGGTGGACTCGAAGCGCATTTCGCCCCACGTAACGAGCTTCGTGGAGGCCGACGTAACCGACATCGTGAACTGGCGCAACAAGCACAAGGATGGCTATAAGAAGCGCGAAGGCGAGAACCTGACTTTCACGCCCATCTTCATCCAGGCCATTGCCCGCGCCATTCAGGACTACCCGATGATTAACGTGTCCATTGATGGCGACTACATCATCAAGAAGCGCGACATCAATATTGGCGTAGCCGTGGCCCTGCCCTCGGGCAACCTCATCGTGCCGGTTATTCACAACGCCGACCAGCTCAACCTGAATGGCCTGAGCAAGAAGCTGAACGATTTGGCCAACCGCGCCCGCACCAACAAACTCAAGCCCGAAGATCTGGAAGGCGGCACCTACACCGTGTCCAACGTCGGCTCGTTTGGCAACGTAATGGGTACGCCCATCATCATGCAGCCCCAGGTGGCCATCATGGCCGTGGGTGCCATCAAGAAGAAGCCGGCGGTGATTGAAACGCCCCAGGGCGACCTGATTGGCGTGCGCCACTTCATGTTCCTGAGCCACAGCTACGACCACCGCGTGGTAGACGGCTCGCTCGGCGGCATGTTCGTACGCCGCGTGGCCGACTACCTGGAGCAGTTCGACCCCAACACGAGCATTTAGCGCTTAGAAGGTATGTAAAAGGCCCCGCCGTGGTTACACGGCGGGGCCTTTTCGGTGGTATGAGCTTACTTTTACCTGTCGTCGGCCTGGGCGTTTGCACCAATTGGGCCTTCGGCTTTTTACTCGCTACTTCTTCCTCATGAAAAAATACCTACCCCTGGTAGCGCTGCTGATTGCGCTCGGCCTCATCCTGTTCCTCTACCAACGCCTGAACAACACTGAAACGGCTTTAAAGCGGGCCGAGCAGAAATTCCAGGACTGCGAGATTGTCACCTTTCAGCTTCAGAACAAGCTCAGCCAAATCAAGCGCGGCCCCGTGCCCGACAGTTTGCGGGAGAAGTAGCACGCACAGAGGTGCTAACCTGCCGTTCCGACAAAAAATGAATCCGGGTCAGGTCACTGAACAATGTAGTTCGATGACCTGACCCGGATTCATTTTTTTGTCGGAACGGCAGATTTGCTTATTGCTGGCCGTCGGGGGTGCTACCACCTTCTTTCAGGTCGTCGTTGCTGATGGCGCGGCGGCGGCGGGCAGGCCGCTGCTCAGTGGTGAGCTTGCCGATGCGGTAGTTGAAGTTGAACCGGAAGCCAATGCGCTTGAGGTCGTTAACACTGTTTTGGTCGAGCACGGCCGAGCTGAACGTATTGCTAATGCGCAGGCTGGGCGTGAAAAAGTTATCAAACCCCACCCCAAACGAGCCGCGCTTCTCGGCAAACCTCTTGTTCAGGCTCAAGCTGTAGATGCCGAACCCACCCTGCGACCCCTGCAGCTGTACCTGCCGGCCCCGATAGAAGCTGAAACCCTGTAAGGCCCAGCCGCTCTCGAACTGATAATTGGCGCTGAGCCGGCCGCTGGCTACCCAGCCCTCATTGCTGGCCGCCAGCACGGGGTTGGGTGAGTTGTTATCAAGCACGGCGTAGAACACATCGGTACCCCCGCTGAGGGTGAAGTTTTTACCCACCTTTACATTGGCGTTAATGCTGCCGCCATAGGCGTTTTCGTTGCCAATATTGTCGAAAGTGGTAATGATGGTATCGAGCCGGGTGATGCGCACGGGCTGGATAGAGCCGGTGGAGTTGCGCATGAACGTGGAGAAGTTGAGCGAGGTCTGCTTGATGAAGGTGCTGTAGCCCAGCTCGTAATTGTTGGTGTATTCGGGCTCCAGCTCGGGGTTGCCGATGGTGACGTTGAGCGGGTTGGACGCCTGGCGGTTGGGGTTCAGAAACTGCAGCGAAGGCCGCTGAATCCGGCGGTTGTACGCCAGCTTAACCAGGTTGCCGTTGCTGAGCTTGCGCGAGAAGTTCACGCTTGGCACCAGCACCCCATAGGAAGGAATATCCAGGTTTTCGGCCGACGCGAAGTTGGCGTTGATGCTGGTGTACTCGTAGCGGGCACCAGCCTTGAGGGTGAAATCTTTGGGCAGACTTACGGTGTAGGCCACGTAGCCGGCGGCCACGTTCTGGTCGTAAAACAGCTCGTTCGACTGCCCTGCCCCCGACAGCTCCCGCCCGTTGAGTTGCGTATTGAAGTCGCTATTGACGCTCCGGGTAATGTTTTTGGCCCCGAACTCCAGAATCTGCTTTTCGCTCACGGGCGTGGTGTAGTCGGCCTGCAGCGTAATTTCCTGGTTGTAGCTGTCGTTGATGTTGCGCAGGAAGTTGCCGCTGCCCAGCCCCTCACGGATGGCGTTGGTGAAGTCGTTCTGACGTACGTTGCGGCTGTACTGGCCCAGCAGGCTGAACTCCTGGCGGGGCTTTTCGAAGGTGCGCACGTAAGTAAGCGTGGCATCTACGGTGGTCGAATTGTCGAGCACCTTCACGTCGCGCAGGCTACTGGTAAAGGGGTTGATGCCGGTGGTCAGGGTTTCGGTGAGCAGGTCGTCCTGGTAGTTGGTACCGTTACGCAAACTCAGCTGCACCGAGGCGGCCAGGAAGTTGCGCTTGTTGATGTCGTAATCCCAGCCCAGGGTGTAGCGCCCGAACACGTTGTTCTGGCGGGTGTCGGCCTGCTGGAGGCTGGTGCTGACGAGCTGGCGGCTGGCCGGGTCGGTGGGGTCGGTGAGGCGGTAAGTGAGCTGGTCGTTGCGGAAGCTGCCGGGGGAATTGTAGAGTGCCCGCCCGCCGCCGCTCAACGAGAAGCCCATTTTGCCGGTGCGGTAGGCCGCGCTCAGGTTCAGGTTCGCGCTACGCAGGCCCCCGCTCAGGCGGGTATCGAGCGTGAAGCCCCGCAGCGTGTTCTGCTTGGTGATGATGTTGATAATGCCGCCCGAGCCTTCGGCGTCGTAGCGGGCCGAGGGCGAGGTAATCACCTCCACGCTCTTAATTTGGTCGGCCGGAATCTGGCGAAGGGCATCGGCAATGTTGCCGGCCGTAATGGTAGAGGGCCGGTTGTTGATGAGCACCTGCAGGTTGCTGGAGCCGCGCAGGCTCACGTTGCCATCAAGGTCGACCGAAAGCAGTGGCACGCGGCGCAGCACGTCGGTGGCGTCGCCGCCGCGGGTGGTTTCGTCCTTTTCGGCGTTGTACACCGTGCGGTCTACCTTTTCCTCTACCAGCGCCCGCTGGCCCTCCACCACCACTTCCTTCAACGCCTGGGCCGTGCTTTCTATGCTGATGCTGCCCAGATTAACGGTGTTGCCATCGTCGGTAATCACTACGCCGGGCTTCTCGAAATTCTTGTAGCCGATGAAGCTCACCTGCACCGTATAGGTGCCCGCCCGCAGCCGCGGGATGCTGAACTTACCATTATCATCGGCCGAGGTGCCATCGACGGCTTTGCCGGTGGCGGGGCTCAGGAGCACCACCGTGGCGTAAGGCACGGGCTGCTTGGTAGCGGCATCGATAACGGTGCCGGTTACGCGGCCGGTACCGGGTTCGGCCTGGGCCTGCCCGGCAGGGCGGCCGGCACCGGTTGGAGCCTGGGCCTGCGCGTTGGCGGCCGCGCCGCTCAGGGCCAGCAGCAGTAGTGCTTTCTTCATTCTGGAATTAATAACGACCGCCACAAATTCTGGGAGTCTGGACAGAGACACAACTTTGCAGCGCGAGTGGCACCGCGAACCGGGAAAATTTTGGCATACGGCCGTAACCATGGCCTGGCTCCAGCAGGTAGCCGCACCCGTTGCCCAAAGCTGTATGCAAAGCAGGAAACGGAGGAATTGTTTGCACCGGTTTGGGGCGGCAAAGTGCAAGCCGCGCCACCGCCCTACCGCTCGCCCAACAGGAGGAGCAAAAAGGCGTAGTGGCGGGCCGTGTCGCGCAGGCTCTGAAAGCGGCCCGAGGCCCCGCCGTGGCCGGCGCTCAGGTCGGTGTGCAGCAGCAGCAGGTTGTGGTCGGTTTTGGTGGCCCGCAGCTTGGCCACCCACTTGGCGGGCTCGTAATACTGCACCTGCGAGTCGTGCAGGCCGGTGGTCACGAGCAGGTTAGGGTATGGCTGGGCCCGCACATTGTCGTAGGGCGAGTACGAGAGCATGTACTCGTAGAACTGCTGCTGGTTGGGGTTGCCCCACTCATCGTACTCGCCGGTCGTCAGCGGAATACTCTCGTCGAGCATGGTCGTTACCACATCAACAAAGGGCACGGCGGCTACCACGCCCTTGTACAGTTCGGGGTGCAGGTTGAGTACGGCCCCCATCAGCAGGCCGCCAGCCGAGCCGCCCATAGCAAACAGGGTATCGGCCGACGTGTACTGCTCGGCAATCAGAAACCGGGAGCAGTCGGTGAAATCGGTGAACGTGTTCATTTTGCGCAGTTTCTTGCCGCCCTCGTACCACTGCCGGCCCAGCTCCTGCCCGCCCCGGATGTGGCATATCACGTAGGCAAATCCCCGATCGAGCAGGCTCAGGCGGCTGGCGCTGAACGTGGCGTCCATGGAGAGGCCGTACGAGCCGTAGGCGTATTGCAGCAGCGGCGCTTTCCCGTTGTGCTCGAAACCTTTGCGGTACACAATCGACAGCGGAATCAGCGTACCGTCGGCGGCCGGGGCGTACTGGCGCTCCGTCACGTAGTCTTCCTTGCGGAAGCTGCCCAGCACGGTCTGCTCTTTCAGCAACGTTTTGGCGCGGGTAGCCATGTCGTAGTCGAAGGTGGACGTGGGCGTGGTGAGCGAGGAGTAGCCGTAGCGCAGCACGGGCGTATCGAACTCGGGATTGATGCTGATGGCGGCCGTGTAGGTGGGCTCGCCAAACGGCAGGTAGTGCTCCGAGGCCGGGTCAGCCCACGGACGAACCCGCAGCCGCAGCAGCCCCTCCTGCCGCTCGCCCAGCACCAGATACTCCCGAAACAGCTCCATGTTCTCCAGAAACACCGCCGCGCGGTGCGCCACCACCACCTGCCAATTCGCCTTGGCGGTAGCGGTAACGGGCGTTTTCAGCAGCTGGAAATTAGGCGCGGCATCATTGGAAAGCACGTAGAAATCGGGACCGAAGTGTTCCACTTCGTACAGGTGGTCGTCTTCGCGGGCCAGGAATACCTGTAGCTCCGCCCGGGGCGTATCGGCCCGCAGGTAGCGCACTTCGGCCGACATGGTGCTGCCGATGCTTAAAAACACGTATTCGCGCGACTTGGAGCGGTGTACGTGCAGGTAAAAGGCCGTGTCGATTTCCTCGTACACCAGCTCGTCGAGGGCCGGGTCGGTGCCCAGCTGGTGGCGCCAGAGCTGGTAGTCGAGCAGCGTGTCGGGGTCTTTGCGGGTGTAAAAAACCGTCTGGTTATCGGTGGCCCACACGGCACTGCCGCTGGTGTTGGTTAGGGCTTCCGGATACAGCTGACCGGTTTGCAGGTCGCGAAAGCGTAGCGTGTAGAGGCGGCGGCTCACGGTATCTTCCGAGTAGGCCAGCGTGCGGTTGTCGTCGCTTACTTCCAGGCCCCCGATGTGGTAATAGTCGTGGCTGTGGCTGAGCGCGTTGCCATCGAGCAGCACTTCCTCCGGCGCCTCCAGGCTGCCCGGCTTGCGGCAGTACACCGGGTACTCGCCGCCCTCCACGAAGCGCACGTAGTAGTAATAGCCATTGTCGCGGTAGGGAACGGACTCATCCTGCTCCCGAATACGGCCTTTCATCTCCTGAAACAGCCGTTCCTCCAGGGCTTTGGCGGGAGCCATCTGCTGGTCGAAATAGGCGTTTTCAGCCTTCAGGTAATCGAGCACTTCCGGGCTTTCGCGCTCACTGAGCCAGTAGTAGTTATCGGTGCGGGTACCGAACGGCGACACGAGTGCGTGGGCTTTGATGGGGGCTACGGGCGGTTTAGACATATTGAAAGCGGGGGTTTGGACGTGGGTGGTGGGCAGCGCGAAGCACAGCAGAAGCCCGGCAGGCAGCAGTAACGACGAGTGTTTCGTGGCGGAGCAGACGAGAAGAAGCGTGCCGCCACTCGGCAGCTAGCCAAAGTACCGCTAAACCACGGGTTCGGGGAGTTTGTGGGCGGAGCGGCCGCAGGCAGGGCAGCCGTTTAACTTATACAGGGCCTGCCTGGTTTGTCCAATTAGGTAGGTAGTCTGAAATCCAGCGTCAATCCGTCGTCATTCCCCCAACTCATGCTCGAAAAGCATCCGCGAAACTGGCTTACTTGGTACGACACGACGGAGCGCAAATGGCATTCGCTACGGGCCGCCAAGCTGACGAGCAACTTAGTTATCGTGGCCTTCGTGGGGGGCATAATTATCAGTCTGCTCAGTTACTACGGCCTGCTAAACTACCCGGTAAGACGATTCTACGCCGTGGAGCTGGCTTTTAGCGTGTTGCTGATAAGCGAAATAACCAGCCTCATCTTCACGCTCTCGCACTCGGTGGCCGATTCGGTGGGCAAGCAGTTCGAAGTAGTTTCGCTGATTCTGTTGCGCGAGTCGTTCAAGGAGCTGGGCCATCTGCCGCTGGAACTGGCCTGGGACACGGCCATTCTGCTCGAATTGCTGCCCATTCTCACCGATGCGCTGGGGGCCGTGGCCGTCTTCCTCATCATCGGCCTCTTCTACCGCATCCAGCAACACACCCGCATTACGAGTTCGGTTGAGGAGCAGCAGGATTTCGTGCGCCTCAAAAAGCTGGTTGCCTCGGTGTTGCTGGTCGCTTTTCTGGCCACCGGCCTCTACTCGCTGGCCGATTTCGTTTACTACGGCCAGTACCACAGTCTGCTGGGCCGCTTTTACACGATTCTGATTTTCACCGATATCCTGATTCTGATTATTTCCCTGCGCTACAGCACCCTTTACTTACACTTGTTCCGCTACTCCTCGTTTGCCTTAGCCACGGTCATCATCCGCCTCTCGCTAACGGCCCCCAAGTACTACAATGTGCTACTGAGCGTGTCGGCGGGCCTTTTCGTGCTGCTGGTGGCCTACGGCTACAACCGGCTGAACCGCCCCGCCACCGGCCTCCTGAAATCTTAAACCAGCCGCCATCTTTCCTTAACGCAGCCAGTTGCTGCTCCAAGACGTTCACCGGGGCTATATGCTGGTCAAAATAGGTGTTTTCGGCCTTCATATAGTCGAATAAGGCCAGTCTTTCGCGCTCATTGAGCCAGTAGTAATGTCGGTTTGATACCAAACGGCGAGACGAGCGCGTGGACCTTCATGGCCGCTATTGCGGGGCGGGACACACTTTTTGGAATCGGGTGAAAAACGGCCGAGCGAGGCGGCCAACTGGCGGCCAGCTGGCCGCTGTCAACTGCCGGACCAAGCCGTAAATTAGGCCGCCGCAGGAGGTGGCGGAGCTTCCAGCGGTACGAGCAGCGTGAGGATAGTGCCGTGGCCAGGCCGTGAATCAATTTCCAGGCGGGCGTTGAGGTAGCGGGCCCGCAGCCGGATGTTGTGCAGGCCCAGGCCCTCAACCGGCTTCGGCCCGAAGCCTCGGCCGTTGTCCTCCACCATCAGCGTCAGGTCGATGCCGGTGCCCAGCAACTGCACGGTCAGTTCCGTGGCTTCGGCGTGGCGCAGTACATTCTGCACGGCCTCCTGCAGTATGCGGTACACCTGCGCCTGAACCGCAACCGTTAGCCCCGGCCCCGGCAGGCCCGCCGTATGCAGGCGCACATTCAGCCCCGGATATGGCAGATGCGTAGGCAAGCCCCAGTCCAGCAAGCTCAGGCGGGCCGATGAAAACGTAAGGTTTGTGTTGGTACCGGACTCACTTGGGCGGTAGCCGCCAGCTGTTGCTCGAAGGCAAGGGCCAAGTAGTATATGACGAAAGGGGTCACGAAATTGAAATAGCTAATATCAAACGCCGACTCGTGAATGATGCTGTGGAAACCATTTTTCAGCCATGAAGACAAAAAAGCGAGCAGTACGGGAAGCAGAATCAATACAATGCAACGCCGCATTAGCGTAGGTAGCGGTATACTTTTCTGGGAAAAAAACAAAGGTAGCAGCAACGTGCCCGCGCTGACTAGCAGGGGCAGCTGCCTGTTTTGTAGCGTAAACGGATTATTTTCCTTGAACACGGCCATGCTCGGGCAATTTTTGAATACTACGAGCGTGAGTAAAACAATAACGCCCAAAGACGCGGCAAGAAATGACATCTTTTTGCGTAACGGCAGCTGCACAAAATCCTGAAACAAAAAAATCGTCAACGGAATAAACGAAATCAGCCGCGTGTAAAACATAAAACCAGCCAGACCACCCACCAGAAAAGAACGCCGGGTTATATGCCCGGCATTCTTTTTTTGCCATAATACGATAAAACCAAGCAGAAGTATAAAATTACTCATCAGGTCGCTCTTAGTCACTACCTCCCAGAGCCAGGCGCTCGAACCTGTCAGCAGCAACAATCCTATGAGCCGGGCCTGATACGTTTCCAGAGTTTGAAACAGAATATAGATAAAGAACGCAAAAGAAAGCGACTGCAAGAAACCAACATCACCCAGTAGATAACCCGGCAGCCCAATCAGCAAGAGCGCGGGCAGATTGGAGCTACGCCCGTTTAAATGGTCTACTGCCGAGTAGGGATACTCGCCGTGCAACAACGCCGCCAGCGAAACATCCATCGCCGACCAACGGTCCACATTCAGATTATTACCATCAACGGTAAGATTGATTAACAGACTTGCAAAAAAAGCTAATACGGAAATTGAAAAAAAAGATATTTTTGAAAAAGGTATCTTTTTTAAAAATAATGGCAAAGCTATTATTACACAGCTGTATAATACAAGCACATGTGGAATATAACTATTTCCGTACCGGAGCCCGTATTTATATATAAACAATGAATTTATCAGTAAATAAATTACTAAAAACGGGTAAAAAATCAATGATTTCATACGGTAAATCAGTGGGCTAAGTCATCATTAAGACAGATATAGCGGTTTCGTAAACGGTGTAACCCGTCTGATGTAGCGACGACTATTCGCATCTTGCTGGTCGCGCTGCCTGCACAGTTTCATTCAACAAGGAGACGCGAATACACGATTTTACATCGGGCACCTACGGTTCGTGAAACCGCTATACGCACGCAAGTTCAACAAAGAGACACAAAATGTTCTGTCTTTACAGCATACCTACCGCGTGCGCAACTGCCATAACTAGCTCAAGTTGCGGACTACAGACCAAGACGAGAGGACAACCAAAGACAGTAACGCGAAGAACTGCTTGGCGACCAGCAGAGCAAAGCCCAATGGGGATATGGTATTGTAGCAGACGTTTCCTGCGTCAAGGCAGTTAGTAACGGCCAGTCTTTCGCGCTCATTGCGCCAGTAATAATGTCGGTTTGATACCAAACGGCGAGACGAGCGCGTGGACCTTAACGACCACTACAGGGGCAGATGCATAGGAGTGGATATCGGGCAGAAAAACTGCCGGACAGCGAAGCCGACCGGTTGGCGGCCAGCTGGCCGCTGTCAACTGCCGGACCAAGCCGTAAATTAGGCCGCCGCAGGAGGTGGCGGAGCTTCCAGCGGTACGAGCAGCGTGAGGATAGTGCCGTGGCCAGGCCGTGAATCAATTTCCAGGCGGGCGTTGAGGTAGCGGGCCCGCAGCCGGATGTTGTGCAGGCCCAGGCCCTCAACCGGCTTCGGCCCGAAGCCTCGGCCGTTGTCCTCCACCATCAGCGTCAGGTCGATGCCGGTGCCCAGCAACTGCACGGTCAGTTCCGTGGCTTCGGCGTGGCGCAGTACATTCTGCACGGCCTCCTGCAGTATGCGGTACACCTGCGCCTGAACCGCAACCGTTAGCCCCGGCCCCGGCAGGCCCGCCGTATGCAGGCGCACATCCAGCCCCGGAGTCGAGTGGCGCAGGCGGACTAGTAGTTGCTGGACCACTGGGACCAGCCCTTGCTCCAGCAATGCCACCGGCGCCAGTCCGTGCGAAATACTCCGGATTTCGCGCACCGACTCATCGACAGTGGCTACGGCCGTGGCGAGCAGCGACTGGTGCTGGGGGTTGGTGAGGAAAAGTTGCTGCTGTAGAGCGGCTAGGTTCATGTGCGCGGCACACAGCAGCTGGCCCACGCCGTCGTGCAGGTCGGCTCCCACCCGGCGGCGCTCTTTTTCCTCCACCTGCAGGATTTCGCCCGCGTAGTGCCGCTCCAGCTGCTGGCGGTCCTGCACCAGCGCCACCTCGCGGCGCAGGTGCTGCCGGCCAATGAGCAGGTAGCCCACCCCGGCACCGATCAGAAGTACCAGCAGGCTACCCAGCAGCAGGTTTTGCCGTCGCTGCGCCTGCTGCTGCCGCAACTCATCGCCCCGCTCCTGCCGGCGGAGCTGCTCGCTGAACTCGAGGGCCTGGACCTGCACCTGGCGGTTGAGACTAAACAGCCGGCCGGTAGTGGTGCTGGCCCGGTGCAGGTGCGCGAAGGCACTGGCCGTATCGCCGCGGGCCTCATACTGATCGGCCAGCACTTCGCTGGCGATGAGAACACCCTTCGCGTAACCGCCGGCCTGGCTGGCGTCCAGGGCCCGATGGGCATACATCAGCGCCGAGTCTGCCTGATTCTGCTGCCAGGCCAGACGGGCCAGTCCCAGCCAGGCCTGACACAGCGCATACGACACTGGCCGCGCCTGGGCCCGCGCTATGCAACGCCGGTAATAGAGGCGAGCCTGCTCGGGGTGGCCACGCTGCGCCGCAACGTCGCCCAGCAGCGCCAAATCTCCAATTTCGCTGTGCCAGTCGCCTTGCTGCAAGTCGAGCCGGTAGCCCCAGGTGGCATAGCGAAAAGCCGAGTCGAGTTGGTTTAGCTGCAGATAGGCCTGGCCGATATTACCCGGAACAGGCGTCAGCAACACTTTATCATCGATAGACTGCGCCCGGCGCACCGACCGAAAAAAGTAGCGCAGCGCCAGCCGGGGGCTACCCTGCTCCAGATGCGCATAACCCAGGCCATTGTCGGCATGAATCTGGCCGCCCTGGTAGTTAGCCTGCTCTGCCAGCCGCCGCGCCGCCTGCATCGATTGCACGGCCGTAGGGTAGTTACCGCTGCGCAGAAAAGCCCAGCCCAATATCAGCATCGAGCGGCATTCGCCCCGGGTAAAGTTTAGCGAGTGGGCCAGCCGCCGGCCCCGCTGCGCATAGCGGATTGCGGCCACGGGGTTATCGTCGGTCCGATTCCAGGCCAGCACAATCAGCAGGTTTACCCGGCTGGTGTCAGGGCGCGAGTTGGCCAGCTGCCGGAGCAGACTATCGGCGCGGGCGCTGGGCCCACCCGCCCACGCCGGACCAGCCAGGCATAGGCAATACGCAAGGGCGAGGAGGAAGCTTTTCACCACATCCAATATATAGTACTGTCGCGATAATATCCTTCGTCTTCGCCCAACACCCCAAAATTCCAGTTAAACACAAACGGCCGGTTGCTCAAGGAGCAACCGGCCGTTTGTGTTTAACCACCTGATCTACAGACCCGCCAGCTGCTGCTCTAACGCAGCAATCTGGGCTTCGGCATCGGCTAGCTTCTGCCGCTCGCGCTCTACCAGTTCGGGCTTGGCGTTGGCCACGAACTTCTCGTTGCTCAGCTTTTTGCCCACCGAGTCGCGGAAGCCCTGGGCGTACTCCAGCTCTTTGGTCAGGCGCTCCTTTTCGGCCCCGAGGTCAATCTGACCTTCGAGGGGCACGAAGAACTCGGCCCCGCCGGCCACGAAGCCCACGGCCGCCGCCGGAGTAGCCTCTACCACCGAAATATCGGTGAGGGCGGCCAGCTTGCGGATGATGCCAGCGTAGTCGGTGAGCAGCGTTTGCAGGGTGGCGTCGGTGGTTTTGGCGGCCAGCGTGAGGGGCTTGTTGGGGCCGAGGCCCTTCTGGTTGCGGATGGTGCGCACGCCGCCCACGATTTCCAGCGCCTGGGCCATGCGGGCCAGCAGGGCGGGCGCATCGGCCACGGGCTGGGGCTTGGGCCAGGCGGCCACGCAGGCGTACTCTTTCGGGCCGCGCTCCTTCAGCTCGTGCCAGATTTCCTCCGTGATGAAAGGCATAAACGGGTGCAGCAGGCGCAACAGCGTTTCGAGGTAGGCGCTGGTATGGCGCAACGTTTCGGGGTCGATGGGGGCCTGGTAGGCGGGCTTAATCATCTCCAGGTACACCGAGCAGTAGTCGTCCCAGACCAGCTTATACACCGTCATCAGTGCATCCGAAATCCGGAACTTGGCGAAGTGCTCGTCCATTTCGGCAATGGCGGCCTGCAAACGAGCACCGAACCACTCCACGGCCTTGTCGTTCACGAAGGGCAACTCGGCATCCACCTCCCAGCCCTTGCTCAGGCGGAAAGCGTTCCAGAGCTTGTTGGTGAAGTTGCGGCCCTGCTCCACCAGTTTCTCATCATAGAGCAAATCGTTGCCGGCCGGGGCCGAGAACAGCATGCCGGTACGCACGCCATCGGCCCCGAACTGGGCAATCAGGTCGAGCGGGTCGGGCGAGTTGCCGAGCTGCTTGCTCATCTTGCGGCCCTGGGTGTCGCGCACGATGCCTGTCAGGTACACATTTTTGAACGGCACCTCCTTGCGGAACTCCAGGCCGGCCATAATCATGCGGGCCACCCAGAAAAACAGGATATCGGGGCCCGTTACGAGGTCGTTGGTGGGGTAAAAATAGTTGACGTCGGCATTATCGGGGTCGGCAAACCCATCGAACACTGAAATCGGCCATAACCACGACGAAAACCAGGTATCGAGCACGTCCTCATCCTGGCGCAAATCGGCGGCCGTCAGCGCCTCGTTGCCGGTCTGGCGGCGGGCCTGGGTTAGCGCCTCATCAGGCGTGAGGGCCACCACGTACGTGCCGTCGGGCAGGTAGTAAGCCGGAATCTGCTGGCCCCACCACAGCTGGCGCGAGATGCACCAGTCGCGCACGTTCTCCATCCAGACCCGGTAGGTGTTCTTGAACTTGGCCGGGTGCAGCTGCACGGTGTCGTTTTCGACTACCTCCAGCGCGGGCTTGGCCAGGTGCTCCATCTTCATGAACCACTGCATGCTCAGCCGCGGCTCAATTACGGCCTTGGTGCGCTCCGACGTCTGCACGATGCTGGCGTACTCCTCCACTTTCACCAGGTGGCCGGCCTCCTCTAGGTCTTTCACAATGTTGCGGCGGGCCGCAAACCGCTCCTGGCCCACGTACAGCACCGCTTTATCATTCAGCGTGCCGTCGTTATTGAGAATGTCGATAACGGGCAGATTGTGCTTCACGCCCAGCTCGTAGTCGTTCAAATCGTGAGCCGGCGTCACTTTCAGCGCCCCGGTTCCGAAATCGATGCTCACGTACTCGTCGGCAATAACCGGGATTTCGCGGCCCAGCAGCGGAATCCGCAGCTTCTGCCCAATCAGGTGCTGATACCGGGAGTCGTTCGGGTTCACCGCCACCGCCACGTCGGCCATAATGGTTTCCGGGCGGGAAGTAGCGATAACCAAGGTATTAGCTGAAAGCTGTTGGCTGTTAGCTTCGTTCGACGGAGAGCTATTAGCTAACAGCTCTAAGCTTTCAGCTGAAAGCTCGTACCGCAAATGGTACATCTTGGCCATTACGTCCTTCGGGATTACTTCCTCGTCGGACAACGCGGTTTGGCCCAGCGGGTCCCAGTTCACCATGCGCACGCCGCGATAAATGAGGCCCTTCTGGTGCAGGTCAACGAACACGCGCAGCACCGCATCGGTCAGGGCCGGCTCCATCGTGAAGCGGGTCCGGTCCCAGTCGCAGGAGGCGCCCAGCTGCTTGAGCTGCTCCAGAATAATGCCGCCGTACTTTTCCTTCCAGGCGAAGGCATGCTCCAGAAACTGCTCCCTGGTGAGGTCCTTTTTCTCGATACCCTGCTCTTTCAGCAGCGCTACTACTTTGGCTTCGGTGGCAATCGAGGCGTGGTCGGTGCCGGGCACCCAGCAGGCCTCGAAGCCCTGCATGCGGGCGCGACGCACCAGCACATCCTGAATGGTATTGTTGAGCATATGGCCCATGTGCAGCACGCCCGTTACATTGGGTGGCGGAATCACGACTGAGTAGGGCTGCTTGCGGGGGTTAGCCTTGGCTTTGAAAAAGCCCTGCTCCTGCCAGCGCTGATACCATTTGGCTTCAACGTCGGCGGGGGTATAGGTTTTGGCGATGGTCATCGGTCGGAGTAAAAACAGGGGCGGATATGAGCGCAAAAGTAGCTATTTCGGGCCGGGGCCGGAAACGTGGCAACCGCACAACGTTATTTACAGCCCTCCGCAATGTTGCATCGGTGTTCATTGTTTATTTTTGGGGCTTGACTAGCATATTTTAATGTGGCGCTTACGGTCAGAACCTGCTTTGCACCGTGCTACTGCCATTTATGCGTTTTCCCTGCCCGCCTATGGCCTTTTTTTCGCTTCGTAAAGCGTCGGTGTCCCGCTCTGCTTTGCAGCCGGCCGTTGCCACAACGTCTGCTCCGGTGCCCGTTGCTGCTGTTCCCGCGTTTGCCGGCTCGCTACGCGTGGGCCTGGGCCAGCTGTTGGTAGAGGGCGGTGAGCCCGAGCGTAACCTGGTCAGGGCCGAGCAGATGGTGGCCGATGCCGCCGCCCAGGGCTGCGAGCTGGTGCTGCTGCCCGAAACCCTCGATTTTGCCTGGACCCACCCCAGCGCCCTCACCGAGGCCCAACCCATTCCCGGCCTCTACTCCGACCGCCTCTGCCAGGCCGCCCGCCAGCACGGCCTCTACGTGTGCGCCGGCCTCACCGAGCGCGCGCCCGACGGGCGGAACTACAACGCCGCCCTGCTCATCAACCCGGCCGGCAACATCATCTGCAAGTACCACAAAATCAACCTACTCGAAGTTGAATTCCCCTTCTATGCCGTGGGCCAGACGCTGAATGTGGTGGATACGCCGCTGGGCAAAATCGGCGTCAACATCTGCGCCGACAACTTCCTCGACGGCCTGGCCATCGGCCATACGCTGGCCCGCATGGGAGCCGAGTTCATCCTCTCGCCCTCGTCCTGGACGGTGGACTACTCCATCACGGAGGAGCACGACCCCTACGACGAGAAGTGGATTAAGCCTTATTCTATTCTGGCTCAGCTGTATAACGTGAGCGTGGTAGGCACCACATCGGTGGGCTACATCGTGGGCGGGCCCTACGAGGGCAAGAAGAGTATCGGCTGCTCACTGGCCGTTGATGCAGGCGGCATCCGGGCCCAGGGCGTATTCAACGAGTTTGCCGGTCAGCTCGTGGTGGCCGATTTGCCCCGGCCGGTACGCCCCGAGCAGGGCACTCAGATCGGGCAGATGCTGGCCCGAAAGGGCTTTCAGTTCGATGCCCTGCCTGCCCCCGCCCGTTAGCCGCCGGGCCTCCCAACTATTTATCGCACCGATTTCCCTTACCCCCTTTTGAATGGCTGACCTTTACCAGCAGTGCAACCGCTGTATCATGGACACGACCGTACCCGGCATCCGTTTTGATGCCCGGGGCGAGTGTAATTTTTGCGCGCTGCACGACAAAATGGACCGCGCCTGCCCACTGGGCGAGGCTGGAGAACGGCATATAGAGGCCCTAACGGCCGACATGAAGCGCCAGGGCCGGGGCAAACGTTACGACTGCGTGCTGGGTGTTAGCGGGGGCCGCGACTCGTCGTTTACGCTCTGGTACTGCGTAGTAAAGCTGGGGCTTCGCCCGCTGGCCGTGCATTTCAACGACGGTTTTGGTAACCCCATAGCCGGCGAGAACATGGCCAAGGCCTGCCGCAAGCTGGGCGTGGAAATGCGCACCATCACCTCCGACTGGCGCGAATCCAAAGACCTTAAAATTGCTTTCCTGAAGGCCTCGGTGCCCGATATGGAGGAAGGCACCGATGTGGGCATTGCCACGGCCCTCTACGGTGTGGCTGCCAAAGAAGGGATTCAGCGCATCATTATCGGCCAGTCGTTTCGCACCGAGGGCATTGCGCCGCTAAGCTGGAACTACCTCGACGGCAAGTACCTGAAGGCCGTGCACAAGCAGTTCGGCACGGTACCACTGCGCCCCTGGAAACCCGCCGACCCGGGCTTTCACCTCGACCTGAAGGAAATGTTCTACTACGCCTTCATCCGCCGCATCAAAACCGTCACGCTGCTCTACCACCTCGATTATGTGCGCGCCGATGTGGACCAATTGCTGCAGCAGGAGCTCGATTGGGTGAACCCCGGTGCCCACTACTTCGACGACCTTTACCAGAGCGTCATCTACTACCTCAACCGCACCAAGTTCAACATCGACCGACGGCTGTTCAACTACTCGGCGCTGGTGCGTTCGGGCCAGATGAGCCGCCTGAATGCGCTGGAGAAAGTGCGCCATATCAATAGTATCGAGGATGAGAAGGTCATCAGCCTCTGCATTAAGCGCCTGGGTCTGAGCCGCGAGGAGTTCGAGCAAATCGTGGCTACGCCACCTACCACCTTCCGCTCCTACCCCAACAATTACGCCCTTATCCGCCGCCTCCGCTGGCCCATCAAGCTCCTTAGCCAGTTCCGCCTCATCCCCGAATCAGCCCACGATAAGTATTTTAACTGCGGCACC
>NZ_JABKAU010000028.1 GCF_013377885.1 Hymenobacter lapidiphilus | reverse complement strand
CGCCCGCTCCCCGGAAGCACCGCCCCAGCTGCCATTGCCAGGCACGACACCCGCCGAACGCAAAAAGCCCGACCTCGCAAAAAGGCCGGGCTTTCTGAATTACCACTACCAAGCGTCAATAACCGCCAGGTTAGGAATCCACAACCGGCACCTCGTAGCTGATGATGGCATTGTTGTCGGCCGGAAAATAGCCGTACACCTGAACCCCGGAGTCATCCGAGATACGGTAGGGCAACCCGAAAACGACGGACTGAACGCCCAGCGTGGCCACCAGCACCCCGTTGCGCACAACGTGCAGCTGCAGCCCGTTACTGTCCGAGTAGCCGCTCGTGGTCTGCTCTACGTTGATTCCGATGGAAAACCCATCGTTGCCGGCCCGCTCAGGTTGCGCCATGAAGTCCACCATTTCCGCCCAACCAACGTCGGGGTTGGTAATCGCCTGACCCGCCCGGGCCGTTGCGGTTACCGTAAACCCGCCGATGGGTTGCGAGTGGTCAACAGGGGCCGGAACAGCGGCCGCCACCACCATAGCCCCCGGTAGCTCAAAGCCCGGCGTCGGCGTCGACAGAATGTAGGACGCATCCTGCTTGAGCACTGAGAGGCTGTTAAACTGACTCGTGGGCTTGTAGGACGTGTAGGCCGTGCCCGCGGGGTTGAACCCGTAAACAATGCCAATCCGGCTCTTAAACGGGGCAGTGGCTAACTCCAGGTCGGCCCCATCATACAGGAAGCCCGACAGTTTTTTATCGATTTGAGACATGATGCGAAGTAGTGAGAATGGAAAAAAGGCCGGCCCGGGCGTAACCCCGAACCGGCCCGTTTATACCAGCCAGGGCTAGAAATCCACTTGCGGGCCGAACACCCCATAACGGACTACCCCCTGATGCTCGAAGCTGAAAGCCGCCCCGGCGTAGCGGTCGAAGTAATCCACCGAAGCCACCTGCTGGTTGCCCACCGCCAGCGTCATGGTAGCCGGTGCCGACCCGCCCGTAGCACGCTCATCGAAGCGTAATATGTCACCCGGCGAGGCCGCCAGCGTAACCCCAGCCCCCGAACTGTTCGGCCCGTTCAGCGGCGTATTGTAAACCGGCCCGGCCGGCGGCGTAGTGGGCCCGCCAGGACCAACAGGACCAGTGGGGTTGGCGGATTCACCGAACAGCGCCTCCAGCGGTAGCAGCTCCCCACCATTGCCGTCAACAGTCGGGTTAAACAGCTGGATTTCCTCGCCCGGCTCACTCTGGCCCAGCAGCCCCGAAAGCTGCCCACCCAGCCCGGCCACCCGCAGGTCGTGGACGAAAATCGTCTCGGTCGAAATATCCACCCCATAGAGTTGATTCACCAGGTCCAACCGGGCCTGGGCGTTCAGGGCCCCCGTCAGGGCAGCCACCAGCTGGGCGGCGTACTTGCGGACCCGACCGTCAAAGCGGGCCCGCAGCCGGATAGCGTCTTTCGTGCGCTTGTCGGCCTGTTTCTGATAAGCACTTTTAGGCATTGTCGTAGTAGTTAGAAAGGAAAATGCAATTAGCCGGACAATTCAGGGCGGTATGTTTGCTGGTATCCAGCTCCTACTCAGCTCCTAGGCTTGTCCTACTGGCCCCAGCCAGCCCAAATGCAAAACCGCCCCGGCCAGCACAAGCCAGACCGGGGCGGTTTTGCGCACCACTGCTTAGGCTACCTGCACCTGGGTAGTCGCGGAGGCATCCGAGCCGTCGGCGCGGTAGGCGAAGGCCAGCACCATCAGGTCGGCAGGCTGCACGCCAATCAGCGTATCATCCTCCAGCTCGATGCTGCCATCCCCCCGGCCGGTCTCCTCGTCCACGGCGGCCACCACGCGGCCTGTGGCCTTGTTGATGACCACGGCCTTCACCACGTCGGTGTCGAGGGCCGAGCTGCCGTTGCTGTTGTCGAAGTAGCTCACCGTAACCTTGCCCAGCGCCGGGTCGAGCACCGCGGCCACGCGGGAGAGCAGCTCCACGTTGCCCCCCGACAGCACAAGCTTGGTGTAGTCCACCGAGGCCACGCCCAGCGCGTCGGCCGACGTGTTGTAGAAGTTCTGCTGAATGAAGCGGTTGTAAGCCGACACCGAGCCCTGGGGCATCAGGCCCTTGCGCACCGGAATGCTCAGGGTGCGGAACAGGTCGGCCAGCTTCTTGAAGCGGCTGCGCGTGTTCTGTTGGGCGGGCGTGCTGCTGGAGTTGCTGCCCACTTTCTGACGCATGATGTTGAGGCCCCCCCGCGAAGCGAAGGTGATGCCTCCCGCACTACCTTCGATAGTGCCGAGTACGGAACGAATACGTGCCATGGTAAAAGGGAAAAAGTTGAAAGAAGAAGAAGAAGAAGAAGACAGCTGTTTTATTAGCCGAGCTACCAGGTACAGCCACCCCAGGCACTCGCTTTTTCCTGTTTGTTGAGCGCCCGCCAGACGCCCGGCCGCACCACCGTAGTAGGCCCGCATTTCCACAGCCCGCGCCGCTTGCGCCGGGCCAGCTCCTGCAGCCCCGCCAGCGTGGGCGCCGTTTGGCCAGGCTCGTAAGCCCAGGCCAAGCCCCGCGCCACCAGTATGCTATCCACCCGCAACCATCGCCGCTCGAACGGCCCGGCCAATGGCCCCAAGGCCACTCCCACCCGCAGCCCGGCCAGCGTGCGGCCGTAGCCGTCAACCCCCAGCCGTTCTACCTTCAGCACCCGCCCCCGTAGCAGACCCACTACCGAATCGGCCGCCCGCCGCCCGAAAGGCTGGCTCAGTTCCGGCGCATCCACCCCCAGCAGCCGAACCCGAACCAGCCCGGCCGGCAACAGCACTTCATAGGTATCGGCATCGAGCACTCGCCGCACACTGCCGAATTCCGGCCCCGCCCCCCAACGCGGAGCCGCCGAATTCAGCGCCACCGCTGGCTTTCTGTTCAGCGCCGAAGCCCGCACTACCTGAGCCGAAGAGGGCAGCGGCAGTAAAATCAGGGAACAGCAGCAAAGCAGGACTACAGATTTCATACACAATTATACAGATAATTACAGTAATCAGAATAAATTGTCTAGTAAACTGTAATTTCTGCTATAATTGCCGGTAGCGTATAGTGGTGTATGATTCGCCCTACTGCACTACTGCTGTTGTCGGCCTTGTGCTCGTCGACACCACCGCCCACAACGATAACGGCCGCTGAGGCTGCCAGGCGGATTGGTGAACCCGGCACCTACAAAAAAGGCCCGCTACGTTAGCGGGCCGGGTGGTGCAGGTAGAAGGGTTCGTTCAGGCCGCCGTTGGTTCCACGGCGCAAATCTGGCTGTCCAGGGTCCCCGCGTTGTCGGTAGCTCCCTCACCCTCCCAGATTCGTTTCATCGTATGGTGCTGGAAGTCCTCCACCACCTTCGCATAAATCAGCGTCGTCTTGATGTTGGCGTGGCCCAGCACTTTCTGCAGCACCTCCACCGGCATGCCCCGCATCAAACTTTGCGTGGCGAATGTATGCCGGGCCGTGTGCATCGTCACCAGTTCCCACTTGGGCACCGCCTGCTTCAGTATCCGACCGGCCACTTTCTCGACCACCTCCACCGACGACGTTACGCCCGCCAGCCGGCAGATACGTTTCAGTGCCCGGTTCATCACCTGGTTGGTCATCACCGGCAGCAGCCGCACCCGCGTACTCTCATAGCGGGCCAGCAGCGCCAGCGCGGGCGGGGTCAGGTAGATGCTCACGCCGGTGCGGGTTTTCGTCTGGGTCAGGCGCAACACCTTACTGCCGTTCCAGTCCTGCAGGTTACCAGCGTGTAAATCGTGCAGGTCCGAGTAGCGCAGGCCCGTGTAGCAGCAGAAGGCGAAGGCATCCCGCACCCGCGTAAGGCCCGCCGGCAGCACCGCCACTGCCACCGCGGCCAGCTCATCAGCCGACAGCCACACCTTTTCCACCTGCTCCCACTCTACTTTCAGCTTCGAGGGGTCCAGGGCCAGCGTCAGCCCGCGGGTTTCGCGCGCCCACAACAAAAACGGTTTGAGCCGCTTCACAAAGCCCGCCACCGAATTGTCGGCCAGCCCCCGCACCGTCCGCAGCCACCCGAGCAAGTCCTCGTAGGCCACCATATCAAAATCAGCCAGCTGCATGCCCTCCCTGCCCCCCAACCACTCGGCCAGCGCATTCCGCACCGACCCGTAAGCACGCACCGTATTGGCCGCAAAACCCAGCCCCGGCATCGCCATCACGTACTCCCCGAACAATTCCACCAACCCCGGCACCGGGCCCGCCGCCGCCACTACCAGCGCCGACTTTAGTTGCGCGGCCGTTACCGCACCATGCTTTGTGCGAAGGTTGCTGTAGGTCGTTTCTATCCGGTTGCGCAGCTTTTGAAGCCTGATAACCGCATTATCCAGGTCCGTAAACGACTTTCTGAACCCGCCGCTTTTCACATTCCAATCGGCCGCCTTGCACCGCTCCCCGGTCGCCACGCGCAGGCGTTGCCCCTCGAAAACAAGCCGAATATGAATAGCGCAACAGCCGTCAGAATCCGGGCGGTCCGCCCGACGCTCGTAGTGGATTTTCATAGTGGGGGCAGATGGGTAGTATGTGGGGGCTTAATTGGGGGCAATAATAGTGCAACAAGACGTAAATAAGGTGGTAGATATAAAACACAAATGCCCTTAAAAAACCGCGCCCTTACGGGTTTTGCAGGCATTTTAAGGACATTTGTGGGACCTCCCGTAATGGGTGGTTGTAGCCGCGACGGGAATCGAACCCATATCAAGCGTTTAGGAAACGCTCGTTTTATCCATTAAACTACGCAGCCGGGTGCTCCGGGGCCCAAAGGTACGCCGAAAGCGCAGGCGGGCCAAATGGCGCGTATCTTCGGCGGGCGGCGCTACGCAGGTGCCTTTATCCGATTTTTATGGGCGTACTGGAAGACTTACGAGCCAGAAGGCGGCGCATTGGCACCGTGGCCACCTCGGCCTTCGACGGGCAGCAGCCGGCCCTGCTGTTTATTCCCGATATCAGCGGCTTCACGCGCTTCATCGAGCAGTCGGGCAGCCCGCAGGCCCCGTTTCTGGTGGCCGATCTGCTCGAAATCCTCATCGAGGCCAACACGCTAGAGCTGGAAGTAAACGAGATTCAGGGCGACGCCGTGCTATTTTACCGGCTCGGCCCGCCCCCTTCGGCCCGCGAGCTGGTGCAGCAGTGCCGCCGCATCTACCTCGATTTCCAGAACTACCTGCTGCTGGTGGAGCAGGACACCGACTCGGACCTGGCCGCCGCCCTGCGCGAAATGGTGCTCACGCTTAAAATTGTGGTGCACTACGGCCGCGTGAGCGTGGCGCGTATCCGGCATCATACCAAGCTCATGGGCCACGACGTGATTGTGGTACACCGGCTGCTGAAAAACGACATTTCCGGTGCCGAGTACATCCTGCTCACGGAGGGCTATACGAGCACCCAGCCGCCCGCCGAACTGGCCCGCGCCTTTGCCTGGACGCGCCTGCTGCCCGGCTCCACCCACTACGACTTCCTGGGCCACACCCCCTACCACTACGCCTACCTCTCGCCGTTGCGGCTGCTGCTGAACGCCCCCTCGCTACCCGGCTCTACCAGCACCGATGAACCGATGCCCGGCCACAGCGGCCGCCTGAAGGTGCGCCGGGCGCTGCCCGTACCGGCCGAGTATGCCCTGCGGGTGGTGGGGGCACTGCGCCTGCGCCACTGCTGGCTGGCCGGGGCCACCGCCAGCCGCTTCGATGTAAGCAAGGCCGGCCGGCTGGGCACGAGCTACAAAGTGGGGCTGCTCAATGGCCAGATTGATTTCCAGACCGTGCAGATCCTGCGCGACGACGACGGGCGCTACACGTACGTGGAGAAGATTTCGCACTTCCGCCTCTTCCCCAACGCCCTGCTTTTCTTTCATCTGGAGCCCATAACCGACGCCTCCTGCCTGCTTACGCTGGAGCTGCGCTACGGCCACATTGCCAGCAGCACGCGCCTCATCCGCTTCGGCCAGCTGCGCCGGCTGCACCGTTTCCTGGGCCAGTCGCTGCGGGGGCTGACCCGGCTGGTAGCGGGTTAGGTACTGGAACTATCGGTATCCTTAACACCGCAAAAAACCAATACAGAAGCTGTTTGTAAAACTGCTGACTGTAAACAGCACGTCATGCTGAGCGCAGCCGAAGCATCTCTACCGCAGTAGTATACAGTTACTGTTGCAGTAGAGATGCTTCGGCTGCGCTCAGCATAACGTTTTTTGACTTTATGACAGACGACAACTTCTGCTTACGCTACATCTTGTACAGCAGCGCGATACCGAACGACAGCGCCGTCAGAATCAGGCCCACCATGAAGATGGTGTAGCTCAGGCGCAGCAGGCGGTACTTGCGCGTGAGCACGTCGCCGAGGTAATACACATCCGTCACCATATTAGTGTACACCGACTCGCCGTTCTTCATCAGTTCGTGCATGCCGCTTTGGAAGTCGTCGAGGCTAAGCTTGCTGAAGTTGCCGAAAAACAGCAGGTTCACGCGGCGGTTGGTGGCAATCTGGGGGCTGCGCTTGAGCCATTTGAAGCTCGTTACATCGGGCTGGGCGCACAGGATGGCGGTGATTACCGAACCCAGAGCCGTAGCCAGCAAAATGCCCATGGGCACGGCAATGATGGGGTTCTGAATGACGCCCACATTGGTAAGCGCGGCCGAGGTGCCGCCCAGCTTGGCCCCGAAGTAGGTGATGATGAGCGACATGAGCACGGCGTTGAGCGAAATCATCATGCTCGCCTTCTTATCAGCCATATCCGACAGCTTCATGTGGTTGCTGTACATGGTCCGGAACATGGTTTCGATACCCCGCTTAGGCTCGGCGAAGGTACCATCGGCTTCCTCATCTTTCTTCTTGCGCTTTTTCTCGGTTTTCTTGAGAGCCTTGCGCTGAGCCTTAATATTGTCCTTGAACTGCTTTTCGTAGCGCTTCTTGCCCTCCGACGAATAGAAGTGGGCGTTGGACAGGAAGTCGAGCTGGCTCTCGGCCCAGTCGGTGTTACTGAAGGTGCGACCCAGCGCGGCTTCCCACTCGGCCCGCAACAGCTCCCCGTTGGCAAAGAAGTCTTCGCGGCCCATGCCACTCATGTCGGCATCTACGAGCAGCTTTTCCAACGGCATACGTCGCTCGGCCTCGCGGTGCGTGGCCTTAATAAGGCTTTGTATCAGCGTCACCCGCTCGGGCGGGTAGTGCTGGCCGGTCAGCCACTCGCCCGCCAGCTCGGCACTCCGGAATTCGTGGCCGTCGTAAGTGTCGATGTAGCCCACATCGTGAAACCAGGCGGCCAGCAGCAGCGCCTCCTGGTCGGGACCCTCCAGGCCGGCGGCCTCGCCCAGCGCTTTGGCCTCTTTTACCACCTGGGCCGTGTGCCGGGGCGAGTGGTACACCAGTTTGGAAGGCAGCTTTTCTTCAAGCAGCGCCATCACATGGGCCTTGGCATTCTTGATAATTTCGGCCTTGGCCGGAGACGGGGTAAGAGCAGTTTCCATTGGGAAGAGCAGGGGCACGGGAAGAGTAAACGGGGGCCGATGGGGCTTACAACGCTATTCGGGCCCGCGAAGTTGGCGCACCCGCCCCAACCGTGCTTCCGCGAATTGCGTAGGGCAGCACACCGGCCCGGCCCAAACAGCGTTTATGCCTTGTGTTGGGTAAGTTTACGGTCTTTTTTGTTGTTCAGTCTGTAGCCGGCCCCGCCCGCTACGCCCTGCCCCCGACTTCGCACCCCCTGTTTTATTGTATGAATCGAAATTATCTGCTGCTGACTTTGCTGCTGGCCTTGTTCGGCGTTACGGCTCCGGCCTTGGCTCAGGAAAAAGCGAAGGTCCAGACGCCCCACCTCGAACGACCCAACTACCGCGGGGCCGGTGTCAACTGGGAATCCAAAACCCCGCCCGACACCTCGCGCATTCGCTACTCCATGTTCCTCATCGGCGACGTGGGCAAGCCCGAGCTGGAGTCGAATGGTGGCGAGCCCTCGCTTAACCTGATGCGCAAGCAGATTCTGGCGGCCGGAGCCAAAAGCTCCACCGTGTTTCTGGGCGACAATATTTACGAGTACGGCCTGCCGCCCGAAGGCGCTTACGACCGCAAAGAGTCGGAGCGCCGCATGGTGGGCCAGCTGAAAACCCTGCGCGACTACGCGGGCGAGAAGTACATGATACCCGGCAACCACGACTGGAAACAGGGCCAGCGGGGCAGCGTGGCGCAGGTAAACCGCGAGCAGCAGTTTGTAGAAGACTACCTGCGCTCCGACTCGGCCGCCTTCCCCTACACCGGCGACTTCTTTTTGCCGCGCGATGCCTGCCCCGGCCCGGTCGAAATCCGGCTGCAGGATGATCTGGTAATGATTGCCATCAACTCGCAGTGGTTTCTGCAGCCGGCCGGCGACCGGCCGGCCGGTGGCAACAGCAACTGCGGCGTGGCCAACGAAACCGACTTCTTTACCCGCCTCGAAGACATTATCCAGCGCAACGCCGGCAAAAACATTGTGGTCGTGGCCCACCATCCGCTGTATTCCGACGGCATCCATGGCGGCTACTTTACGCTCGGCGACCATATTTTTCCGCTCTCCATTGTTTATAAGTACGCCTACCTGCCGCTGCCCGTCATTGGCTCCATCTACCCGTTTGCCCGCAAGTATGGCGGCGTAAGCCAGGACATTCCGCACCCGCTCTACCAGGCCTACAAGAAGGGCCTGACGGACATTTTCGAGAAATACCCCAACATTGTATACGCGGCTGGCCACGAGCACAACCTGCAATATTTCAAAGAGGGTAACCTCAACCACATCGTCAGCGGCTCGGGCTGCAAAACCCAGCACGTAAAGCCCGGCTCGGGCGGCGACGCCCTGTTTTCCGACAAGGAGAAAGGCTTTGCCCGCGTGAATTACTACGACAACGGCGAGGTGTGGGTGGAGTACTACGTGCCCGAAGGCACCGGCGACACCGGCCGCCTCGTGTTCCGCACGCCCATGTATGCCCGGCAGGCCGAGGTAGCCGTGGCCGAGCAGCCCAGCAACGGCCTGCCCGCCAACCGCCCCGACTACCGCGACTCGACGATTACGGTGGCCGTAAATCCCCGCTACGCCGACCGGGGCAAGTTTCATAAATTTCTGTTTGGTGAGCACTACCGGAAAGAGTGGGCTACGCCCGTTACGTTTCCGGTGCTCGACCTGGCCACCGAGAAGGGCGGCCTGACGCCTTACAAAGTGGGTGGCGGCAAGCAGACGACCTCGCTGAAGCTGCGCAACGAAGAAGGCCGCCTGTTCAGCTTCCGCGGTATTGACAAGGACCCGGCGGCCGTGCTGCCGGCCGCGCTGCGCACTGGCGCGGCGGCCGATGTGCTGCAGGACCAGATTTCGGCCCAGCACCCCTACGCCGCCATTGCCCTGGCCCCACTGGGGTCGGCGGCTGGCATTCTGCACACCAACCCCGAGCTGCGCTACGTACCCCAGGACCCATTGCTGGGCCAGTACCTGCCGCGCTTCGGCAACATTACCGGCACGCTCGAAGAAGATGCCAAGGACGACCAGAGCAATGTGGAAAGTCTGGGCTTCGCCGAAAACCTGGTGGGCACCGACAAAGTGTTTGAGCGCATCACCGACGACAACGATAACAGCGTGAAGCAGGTGGCATTTGCCCGCTCGCGCCTGTTTGATATGTGGGTGGGCGACTGGGACCGGCACGAGGACCAGTGGCGCTGGGCTGAGAAGAAGGACAAGGACGGCGACCGGAAATTTACGGCCGTACCCGAAGACCGCGACATTGCCTTTTTCAAGGGCGACGGCCTGCTGCCGTATCTGGCCTCGCGTAAGTGGGCCATCCGCAACTTCCAGAACTTCGGCTACGACTACGCCGACTGGAAAGGCCTGAACCTGACGGCCCTAAGCAACGACCGCGTGTACTTGGCCGAAGTAACCCGCGAAGAGTGGGTAGAGCAGGCCCAGGAAATGAAGGCGGCCCTCACCGATAAGGTGATTGAGGACGCCATCAAGGGCCGCTTTCCGGCCGACATATATGCCCTGCACGGGGCCGAAATCGTGGCCAAGCTGAAAAGCCGCCGCGACCTGCTGCCCGAGGTGGCAGCCGACTACTCGGGCATGCTGAATAAGGTGGCCGAAGTAAAAGGCTCGAAGAAGCGCGAACGGTTTGTGGTGGAGCGCCTGCCCGGCAAAACCCGCGTTTCGGTCCAGAAAATCAACAAAGAAGGCGAGCTGACGAAGATGATCTTCGACCGCACTTTCGACAACAAGGAAACCAAGGAGCTGCGCCTGTACGGCTTTGCCGGCGAAGACCAGTATGAGCTGACCGGCGACGTGAAGCAGGGTCCGCTCGTCCGCATCATCGGCGGCATTGAGCGCGACTCGATTGTGGACCGCTCGAATGTGCGCGGGCTGGCCCACCGCCTGCAGGTGTTCGATGCCGACTCGGGCAACGTGATTGTAGCCGGCCCCGATGCCCGCCTGCGCCTGGAGCCCGGCCTCGACGTGAGCCGCTACGACGTGCACTCGCGCGCCGACCGCAAAGACTACACGCTTAATTATTTTGGCCCCGCACTGTACTTCGGCTTCAACGTCGATGACCGGCTGTTTCTGGGTGGCGGCGTCACTTACCGCACCTACGGTTTCCGCAAGGAACCCTACGCCACCGAGCAAAGCCTAGCGGCCAACTACTCGCCTTCGCAGAGCGCCTACAACGTGCGCTACAAGGGCCACTTCGTCGACCTCATTGGCAAGCTCGACCTGCGGGTCGATGCCCAGCTTTATGGCCCCCAGCTGCTCTACAATTTCTTCGGCTTGGGCAACGATACCCGCAACATCCTCGCCGACGACGACGACACCCGCAACCGTGACATCAACGACACGTACCGCATCCGGTTCTCGCGGCTGTACGTGAACCCCATGCTGGAAAAAGAAATCTTCAGCTTCCTCAAGCTCGGCTTCGGCCCGCAGTTCGACCAGTTTCGGGTAGAGCGTAACCAGATTGGCCGCGAGATTGAGCAGGGTCTGGATGTAGCCGGCAACGGCATAAGCGGAGCCGCCGTGGGCATTCGCGCCTCCGATTTCGGCCTAAACCGCTACGTGGGCGGTAAAACCTACCTCAACCTCGATGTAGCCTCCTCGCCCAAAAACCCGCGCATTGGTCTGCGCATCTACAACTCGGCCGAATACAACCGCCAGCTCGGCGGCGAGAAGCTCAACTACGGCCGCCTGGCCACGGAGGCCCGGTTCTACCTGTCGCCTAACTTCCCGTTCCAGCTCACCTGGGCTGGCCGCATCGGGGCCACCCGCAACATAGGCGACTACCGCTTCTACCAGGCCAACACGCTGGGCGGCACCACCAACCTGCGCGGCTACCGCCGCACCCGCTACGCCGGCCGCTCGTCGGTGTTTGCCAATGGTGAGGTGCGCGTGCAGCTGTTTGAGTTCAACGCCTATCTGGTACCGGGCAAGTTTGGTATTCTGGGTCTGGCCGATGCTGCCCGGGTGTACTCGCCCTTCGACGTGAAGACCGGTGCCAAAGCCTTCCACACCGCTTACGGCGGGGGCGTATGGGTTGATGTGCTCAAGCAGGCCGTTATTAACGCCACCTACTCGGGCGGCGAAGAGAAGCTGCTGTTCGTGGGCTTCGACTTCCTGTTCTAGCCCAGCGCGCTGCTTCGGCGCTTACCCATCACTGCTGCCCAACCGGCGGCAATCCAAGGGCCTTACCCCGTTCATACGACGCGCTTTCAACGGCACTTCGGCGGGGTAAGGCCCTTGGCGTTGGGGTAGCAGGCTGCTTTTTTTCGGCCGATAACGGTCCGGTGTTATCCTTTTCGCCGCCCGGTCCGTTAACGCCCCTACCTACTCGTTAAGCGCCCTTGCTCTATGCCGTTTTTCTGTACTCGCCCCCATCGTTTTTTTTACTGCTTCAGCACGGCTGTTGCTACGGTCCTGGTACTGGCCGGTGGCACGGCGCGGGCCCAGGTAAAGCCTGGCTCCCCACCCGTGTACCCGCCGCCCGCTCCGCTGGCTACCGATACGCTGCTGGATAACCAAGTAGGCCAGGCCCAGAAATTTGCCGTGCCCTCGGTGGTAGGTATGGGTCCGAGCAAAGGCGTAGTAGCCAACATCGAGAGCCTGGGTAATTTTCGCATCACTACCCGCCTGCAAGACGAGGGCGACCGTGAAACCAGCACCACGGTTACCAAAAACCGCCGGGCCTTCATCAAGGGCTACATTCCGGTCTGGAACCGACCTCATCTCAAGGTAATTCTGGGCTTCAATTACGACCGTGAGGAATTCCAGTTTCGCGAGCCCGGCAATGCGGTATTCTACCGCGACCTGGAGGACAAGGGCCTCAAAACCTTAGGTACCCAACTGGCTGTAATTCGGCCCGTCGATGAGGTGCATTGGTACCTAGCCCGGGTAAAGGCCGAGCTCAACGGCGACTACACTTCCTCGGAGCTTTCGGTGAAAGACTATCTGCGCACGTCGGGCGAGTTTATTTATGGCTGGAAGCGTAGCCCTTATTTTTCGTGGGGCGTGGGCGCGCAGCTCAGCTATACGTTCGGGCGGCAAAGCGTTTACCCCGTTATTCTCTACAACCGTACTTTCAACCCGCGCTGGGGCGTTGAGGCACTGTTTCCGGCCCGCGTATCGCTACGTCGCAACATCAATCCTAAAACGCTGCTCTACGGAGGTTACACCGTCGACGGCGCAAACTATAACATCAAGCTCCGCGAGCCGCTGGGGGAGTTGCGCACCCTTATCGTACGGGAGCGGGAAGTTAAGTTCCGGTTGCGGGCCGAGCGCGAGATTTATGACTTCCTCTGGTTTGGCCTCGAAGGCGGCTACCGCTACAATGCGGGATTCAGCGCGTTCAACGAAGACAACTACCGCCGCAGCCTGCTCGGTATTTTAAGCGGTGGCCGCACCCGGGCCGTAGACAACACGCTGGGCGGGGCCCCTTACCTGAGCGTAGAGGTGTTCCTGGTTCCCCCACGCAAGATGCTCAACAAGCTCGCCCGGTAGCCGAAACGCTGGAATTCGGCCCCTGAGGCCAACAAGAAAAACCAAAGCGCCGCCCCGACTCCCTGCATGCAGGAAGCCGGGGCGGCGCTTTGGTGGTTGTGGCGGGTTTACTTCGGGGCCTTTTTTGCGGTGGCCGGGCGCTTGCGGGCGGGCCGACCCAGAGCCGCGAGGTAGGCATAGGTCTCAAACTGGGCCCGCACCTCGCCCTCGGCCGCAGCAGCTTCCTCGGTGGGCCCGATGAAGTTGTTCTGCCAGTCGCGCGACTTCACGCTGTCCTGGCGCTGAAAATTGAGCAGGTCGAGCAGTTCGGCCCGCAGGTCAGGATCCAGGATGGGGAAGGCTACTTCTACCCGGCGGTCGAGGTTGCGGTTCATCCAGTCGGCCGACGCCACATACAGCTTCGCTTCGCCCCCATTGCCAAACACATACATGCGGGCATGCTCCAGAAACCGGTCGACGATGCCGCGCTGCTGAATATTGGTGCTCTGGCCGGGCAGGCCGGGCATCAGGCACGAAATGCCCCGGATCAGCAGCTCGACGCGCACACCGGCTTCGGAGGCTTCGTAGAGCTTGCCAATCATGCGCTCATCCTGTAAGGCATTCAGCTTGAGAATGATGTACGCCTCTTCCCCTTTCCGGGCCAGCTCGATTTCGTGGTCGATGAGGGCGTTGAGCTGCTGGCGCAGCTCGAAGGGAGCCACCAGCAGGTACTGGAACTGGCCCGTTTTGTCGAGGTGGTCGTGGAAGTAGCGGAACACCTCAGCCACCTCGCGGGTAATCTCGGGGTGGGCCGTAAACAACCCGTAATCGGCGTATACCTCGCTGGTTGCCTCGTTGAAGTTGCCCGTGCTCAGGTAGGCATACAGGCGGTTGTGGCCTTCCTCGGCCCGCGTGATGAGCAGCATTTTGCTGTGCACCTTCAGGCCGGGCATACCATAGATGACGTTGGCACCGGCTTTCTGCAGCTTCTCGGCCCAGAACATGTTGCTCTCCTCATCGAAGCGGGCTTTCAGCTCAACTATCACCGTTACCTGCTTGCCGTTTTTGGCCGCCTTCAGCAGCGCCTTGGCCACGGCACTCTTGCTGCCTACACGGTAAAGCGTAATGCTGATGTCGCTCACCTGCGGGTCGCGGGCGGCCTCGTTCAGCAGGCGCGTTACGTAGTCGAACGACTGGTAGGGCGGGTGCAGCAGATGGTCGCGGCGGGCGGTGGCAGCCAGCAACGAGCCGGTGCGCGGCAGTGTGGGGTGCGGCAGCGGTGGCATGGGCGCGTACTGCAGGTGCTTCAGGCCGAAATCGGGGAACCCGAAAAAGTCGCGGAAGTTGTGGTAGCGGCTGCCTTCTACCAGCTCATCTTTCCCAATACCGGTTTTCTGCTCAATGGCCCGCAGTATGGCGTCGGGCATGGCTGGGTCGTAGAGCAGGCGGGCCGGAAAGCCGGTGGCGCGCTTCTGCAGGCTGCTCTTGATTTTGGCCAGCAGGTTGTCCGACACTTCCTCGTCAATGTCGAGCTCGGCATCGCGCGAGAGCTTAAGCGCGTGTACCTGCACCTTGCCGTAGCTGGGGTACAGCGAGGCCGCACAGGTGCGGATTACGTCGTCGAGGAACATCACGTAATGCTCGGTGCCCACGTCAGGCAGGCGCACGAAGCGGCCGCCGTGGCGCTTGGCGGGCAGCTCCATGGCCAGCACGCGCTCCTCATCGTGCTTCTGGGGGTTGTGCGGCTCGGTCAGGTAAAAGGTCAGGTACACGCTCTGGTCGCGCAGGAACAGGTGGTGCAGGTTATCGTCGAGGATGATGGGCGAGAGCAGGTCGCGCACGTTGTCTTCGAAGTACTGCTTCACCCAGGTACGCTGCTCGGCCGTAAGCTCGTTCTCCGAAATCAGGTGGATATGCTCGCGGCCCAGCTCGGGCAGAATGTGGTTGCGAAACGTGTCGCCGAATTGCTGCTGCTGGCGGCCTACCTCGGCCAGCAGCTCGCTGAGCTGCTCGGCGGGGTCCTGGCCCAGCTTGGCTTTGGTTTTTTTCTTGAGCTTGCTGAGCCGGCGCAGCGTGGCCACCCGCACCTTGAAATACTCATCGAGGTTGCTGCTGAAAATGGCCAGAAACTTCAGCCGCTCCAACAGTGGCACGGCGGGGTCCTGAGCTTCCTGCAGCACCCGTCGGTTAAAGGTAAGCCAGCTTATTTCCCTACTTAGCAGTTGCGGCTCAGACGATTTGTCGGTCATTTTTTAGTGGGCTGGTGGTCAGTAGCAGGGCATTGACCTGCCTGAATTTATGCCTTTTGCCTGTCAGCAGTAAGCCAACAGTATAGAAAGGCTTAATAATTTTTAGGCTTATCGAAGAAGTAGTACTCCGACTTGGCGCGGTCGACATCGGCCCAGTGCTCCACGCTGAATTTGAGGCACACAATGGAAGAAGTGGGCATGGAGGGGATGGGGCTGGGCGAAAGCAGGTTGGCAAAATCGGTGAGCGTGTTGTTGTGACCCACCAGCAGCACTTCGCCGGCCGTGTCGGGCAGGGCCTGCACAATGGCCATCAGGTCGGTTACTTCGGCTTCGTAAATGGCATCTATCACCTGTAGCTTTTCGGGGGGCAGGCCCAGCGCTTCGGCCACCAGCGCCGCCGTACTCAGGGCCCGTACGGCCGGCGACGATACCAGCAAATCGAGCTTGACACTACGCTCGGCCAGGGCCTGGCCCATCAGCGGGGCCTCATCGCGCCCCCGGCCGTTGAGGGGGCGCTCCTGGTCATTAAGCATTTCGAAGCTCCAGCTCGATTTGGCATGGCGCATCAGGTACAGGGTTTTCATAGGAGCGTGGCAGTTAGGGTGGCAGGCCTCTTTACTACGGCCGGCGCAAAAGGTTATGCCCCGCCCTTCTCCCACAAATTCCAACATACTGGCTAACCGACTGTTCGTTAACAGGCTCCGAAGCCCGTGTGAAGCTCATCTGTAGATCAGCTACCTGATTACGCAAGGCTGTTTCCGTCGGCTTTTGTATAATATAGCAAAACAAGTGTATTATTGCGGTTACAAGCATGAATAAGGCGTTGGCTTATAGCAGCTTGACATCACCTTTACCTCTTCTTCTATTTTACCCTGCACCCGTGAAACAATTCTTTTCCGCTTATTTTCGACCCGCTTTGCGAACGGGGCTTCTATTACTGAGTTGCGGCTTAACTGGCCTTGCTTCGGTTAGGGCCGAAGGCTCCAAGAACCTGACGCCCGGCACTGCCAACCCCGTGGCCCCGGTTACCGGACCCAACGACCGCGTTGGCTTTTTACAACACAACGACGGTGCCAACTCCAACAATTTTCTGCTGCCCGCCGCCAGCATCGACGAACGCATGTACGTGCGCATGCAGCCCGGCGACACGCTATTCTACGGCCTTCGCCGCACCGCCTCCGGCGTGCAGAACGACCGGCTTCGCCTGCAGATTATGGACGTTGGGGTAACACTGCAGACTACCACCCTGCAGATTGATGGCGGCACCAATACCAATAGTGCCCGACTGGCCCCTGCTCCTGGCGTAATTGCCAGCTATGGCGAGGCGGCCACTGGCCCACGTCTCAAGGGTTTCGTAGGTGGCGTGCCTACGCTGCCAGCCACTGGATACAGCCCGCTTTACTACGTAAATACCGGACTGGTAGCCCGCGATGTATGGGTGGAGTTCGCGCAGGTAAATGCCAGCGGCGCTCAGGTGTTTGCAGCATCCACTCAAGGGAAATCCTGGTACGATATCTGGGATTTCACGGTGCGAAACAGGAGCGAAAAAACCGGGCGACTGTACGCCAGAACATGGTCGTTTACCGGGGGAAGCTTCACAGCGCAGTACTCGACCAGTTTCGGCTTGTACCCGCTCATCCCCAACCCCAACGCGGTTGGTGGGTACGCCGCCAATGAGTCGTTCTTTGTTAAGCGGGTAAGCTACTCCCGCATGACGCCGTTTGGGGTATTGCTGCTGGCCAACGAGTTTGGTGCATCCCCAGCTCCCGGCCGCACTACGTTTCAGGAGCGCCGCCGGAGCATCAATGCCAACGTGGGTTACGCCCAATACAAGCAGTTTGTTAACGACCCCGACCCGAACGTGTACCCAAGCACCGTGCTGCCCACCAGGCCAACGGTAACCACCACCTGCGACCCCGTTACTAAAATAACCACTTTCACCCTCAACGTCGATCAGGCAGGTTTCGGCGTGGTTTTCATCGATGGCAACCGCGACGACATATACCAGGAGTCCACTGACCGTATTCTGGAAGGGACAACGGTTTTGGGAGATAACGTCTTCACCTGGGATGGCAAATCGGACAATGGCACCGTCATTACGTCTACCTTGATCAATATTTCCTTTTCCAGCGGGGTAGGTCCGGTCAACTTCCCACTCTACGACTGCGAATCGGCAAATTTTGCTGGGATTACCGTTCGCTCCATCCGGCCGGGTGGGCTGTTGGCACCTGATTTCGTGTACTGGGATGACAGAAATTTTGCGGCGGGTTTCTCAGCGCCTTCTTACAATCCTAACGGTACCAGCGACCAGGCGAACGGCCACCGTTGGGGCGTTCCTGGCAACAACTCCGGGCCTCCCACCGGGGGCGACGGCGTGCTGGTGAACACTTACGCCGTTGGGCTGCTGGCCCGCGGGCAGGCAGTTGATATTGTGTATGACCCGGCCAATGCCTGTGCCGCCGTTGTGCCGCCGGTAGTGCTTCCTGTAACCCTGACCAAGTTTGAGGCCCGCGCCGAGGCTGGGACGGTGCGTCTGAGCTGGGAAACAGCCACAGAACTAAACAGCGCCTATTTTGAGGTGGAACGCAGCCTCGATGGCCAGCAATTCGCGGTTATTGGCCGAGTTGGGGCACAGGGCAGCAGCAACACCGCCAGCGCCTACACGCTGCTCGACCGGGCCGCCCCAACCAACGCACCGCTGCTTTATTACCGCCTGCGCCAGGTAGATACCGATGGCACGGCCGCCTACAGCGGCGTGCGTACCGTGAAGGCAACGGGTCGACCACTCATCACCGAAGCCTATCCTAACCCAGTGGTTGGTACGCTGTTCGTGCGCTTGGCCGAACCACTAACCGGTGCCTTTACCTTGAGGATACTGGACAACACGGGCCGCCTGATATGGCAGCAGCAACAACCGGCCGGCGCCCGTAAAACGACTCTGGAAGTGCCCACCGGCCAGCTGCCGGAAGGCCGGAGCTACATTCTGCAGGTACAAACCAGCAGTGGCTCTTTCATTCAGCGCTTCGTAAAATAACGTCGCTTCCGGCTTATCACCAGCGAATTCCCTGCATAGCTGGACAATCAAAAGCCCCCTTCCCGGTTCGGGAAGGGGGCTTTTGATTGTCCAGCTATGAGAAGACTACGTCTACTCTTTCACGAAACGCTGGTGCGATACCTGCTGGCCGTCGGAGATACGCAGCAGGTAGATGCCTTTGGCCAGGTTCTCGACGTGGAGCATGCTGCCTTCGAAGCGGGCAGTTTTCATCTCGGCTCCGCGCATATCATACACGCTCACCGATACGGCCCGGGCGTCGATGGCGGTTGGAATTTCGATGTTGAGCACATCGGTAGCCGGGTTAGGGTACACGCGGTAGCCCGCCTGCTCGACCGTTGCCATCTGGCGCGCCGTACCACCCGTGATGTTCACGGTGTAGTCTTCGGTTTCGCCGTAGCTGAAGTTGTTGCAGCTGGTAGTGGCGGCGTTGTCGCTCATGGTTATCCGCATGCGGGTGCTGCCGGTTTTGGCTGAGGCTGGTACCGTAAACGTGGCCGACAGCGTGCCAGCGCTCGATGAGGAGCCCGATACTACCGTTTCGCCGGCATCGGTGAAGTCGCCATCCCGGTTGTAGTCGATGTATACGCGCCAGTTTTCGGTGTAGGCCGTTGAAGCAAAGCCAGCCGAGAAGTTAATGGTCTGCGACGAGCCGGCGGCAATAGTCGTGCTGGTAGCCGTGCCATCGTAGTAGCCGGCGTTGGCACCCGAAGTGCGGTTGATGGTGCCCAGCTTTACGTAATCAATCCACTCGTAGCTTACATTGGTGCCTTTGCTGGCGCAATACGATACGGCGGGCGGCGGCGTGGTGCCACCAGGGGCGGTATCACCGTTCGAGGTCAGCAGCGAAGCACGGGCACCACCGCTGGCAAACAGCGCGTTCATGCGCGTCGACTGACCGGTAGAGAACATGTACATGCAGGCATCATCGGTGTAGTCCATGTAGTTCATGAACATGTCGCCGTTGGGACCGTTGGAGCAGGTAACTTTCGGAAACGATGGGCAGCCGCCGTTGCTGGTTTGCTGCGTGGGCGTGTCGCTCACCAGGTCGTTGCCGCAGTTGGCATCACCCCAGATGTGGCGCAGGTTCAGCCAGTGGCCCACTTCGTGCGTGGTAGTGCGGCCCTGGTTGAAGGGGGCACCGGACGAGCCGCCGCGGCCGAAACCAGTGGTGGTTACCACTACGCCGTCGGTGCTGGCGGAACCGCCGGGGAACTGCGCGTAGCCCAGCAGGCCACCGCCCAGGTTACCCACCCACAGGTTGAGGTACTGGCCGGCCGGCCAGGCGTTGAGGCCTCCGGTAGCCGTGCTCTTTATCCGGTCGTCGCTCGACCAGCTGGTAATAGAAGTCTGCTTGCGCTGAATGCCTGTAGTGGCGTTGCCGCTGGGGTCACGCTTGGCCAGCACAAACTGAATGCCTACATCGGCCACCCGCGAAGCGAAAGCCGAGGGCACTTTGCTGACATCAGCATTGAGCTTGTTGAAATCTTCGTTCAGCACGGCAATCTGCGAGGCAATCTGCGCGTCGGAAACGTTCTGGGTACTTGTGTTGTAGAGCACGTGCACTACCACCGGAATCGTGACAACGGCCGTCGTACGGTTGGCCACCGGGTTATCGGTGAACGACTGCGTCTGGGCCTCAATGCCCGCCAGACGAATGGCCATCCCAGGATCGGCAGCAAGCTGGCGCTCCAGCACTTCCATGGTCGCGCAATCGCGCTTTGTGGGCAGCGTTTGCTGCTGGGCCCAGGCCTCAGCCGTGACACCCATGCCCAACAGGCCCAGAAACAATGAGTAAATGTTCTTCTTCATAGAATGGTGTTGAAGAGAAAGATATAGGTGAGAAGAAAAGGTGCTTGGTTGCAAAAGGCAGTTCGCAGGGCCTAAACTATTAAATTAATTACAATTATAAACTCGTTTTATTGACATTAATCTAAAATATATCCTCAGGCGCTGGTAACGCCATTTTACAACTGTCCCTTAAAAGCACAAAACCCGCCCCGATAAGTCGGAGCGGGTTTTGTGCTTTTAAGAAGAAAATTACTGCTTCCGGAAGCTCTGGTGCTGAACGGATTTCCCATTAGTCATCATCAGATGGTACAGACCAGCGGGCAGAGCCGATACATCGAGGCTGCCGGCCGCCGTTGGGCGGGCCTGGGGCATTTCGAGGCCCCGCAGGTCATACACCTTCATTTCCCAGCCCGCAGCGGGCGTATCGAGACCGGTGCGAATTGAAAGCTGGCCGTCGGTCGGGTTTGGGAATACAGTCAGCGTTTCGGCAGTTGCCGTGGCGGCCAGCGGGGCCGTATCACCGTCCGAGGTCAGCAGCGAAGCACGGGCACCACCGCTGGCGAACAGCGCATCCATGCGCGTCGACTGGCCGGTAGAGAACATGTACATGCAGGCATCATCGGTGTAGTCCATGTAGTTCATGAACATGTCGCCGTTGGGACCGTTGGAGCAGGTAACCTTCGGAAACGATGGGCAGCCGTAGTTGCTGGTCTGCTGCGTGGGCGTGTCGCTCACCAGGTCGTTGCCGCAGCTGGCATCACCCCAGATGTGGCGCAGGTTCAGCCAGTGGCCCACTTCGTGGGTGGCGGTACGGCCCTTGTCGTAAGGCGCAGACGAGCCACCAGGCAGCGAGGAGTAAAGAACTACTACGCCGTCGGTGCTGGCGGCACCGCCGGGGAACTGCGCGTAGCCCAGCAGCCCGTTGCCCAGGGCGCAAACCCAGATGTTGAGGTACTGGTCCGTTGGCCAGGCGTCGTCGCCACCCCGCTTGGATTGTTTCACGGCATCGTTGGTGCTCCACGATTTTACCCGCGTCGATTTGCGGATTATGCCCGTTGTGGCACCACCGCTGGGGCTGCGCTTGGCCAAAACAAAACGAATGTTGGTGCTGGCGGCGGCACCGGCAAACGCGGCCGGAATCAGTGAGGCATCGGTGTTGGTTTTGGCGAAGTCCTGATTAAGCACATCAATTTGGGCCTGCACTTGGGCGTCGGAAACGTTCTGTGTAGCCGTGCTGTAGAGCACATGCACCACCACCGGAATGGTCACCGGGCCGACAACCGCAGCGCGATTAGCTACAGGGTTGGCCACAAAGCGGCTGGTGCGGGCCTCTATTTCGGCTACGCGCCCGGCCATCTGCGGATCGGCGGCCAGTTGGCGGTCAAACACCTCCATAGCAGCACATCCCCGGTTCTGTAGCTGCTGGTCGGTCTTTTCCGTCATGCGGCTCATGCTGCTGCTTTGGGCTGAAGCCGAAATTGCTGTCAGGCCAGAAAGGGCGAAAGCAAGTGAGTAGAACGTTCTTTTCATATAAAGGGCACTAGCAAGTGAGAGAAAAAGGGAAATCGATACCTAAAAGTGACTTAAATTATTGAATTATCAATTTTATCCAGTAAAAAATATATTTACATTAATTAATGTCCTATTTCTTAGCCATAAAACCAATCAGCTATCGAAGCTACCTAAGCTGCGGAGGGCGCTGCGGGGCCGGAGACTTAGTTCCGCTCACCTTACACTACGCCCCGGCGGGTTGACCCGTCAGTAGCAGCCGAAAACCACACAGCTCTGCCCCCATACAAAGGCCGCCATCGGGCGGACCAGCTTACCATAATCGGTAAACAGGCCCGCCCGATGGCGGCCTTTTATCGGAAACAGGACTACTGCAGGTGTTTATTCCTGCCAGCCTTCGTCGTCGCGCACGGGGTGTACGGACGGGTACCGCTCGTTGTGGATGGCGGCTACCAGCTTCACCAGGCGTGCGCGCAGCTCGTCGAGGTTGGTTCGGTCGAGGGCCGAGATGAATTCAACTTTATTGTGCAGCTTAGCCATGTAGGTGGCACGCAGCTGCTCGAGGGTAGGCCGCGGGGCCGGAGCATTCTCGTCGGCATTCATACCCTCAAAGCCGTCGTGGTAGGCGGCCTCGCCGGTGTCGTACTGATCAATCTTGTTGAAGACCACCAGCACCGGCTTCTCGCCGGCCCCGATATCCTTGAGCGTGTCCTCAACCACCGCCATGTGCTCCTCGAAGCTCTGATGCGAAATGTCGACCACATGGATCAGCAGATCGGCCTCCCTTATCTCATCGAGCGTACTCTTAAAACTCTCAATGAGGCGGGTGGGCAGCTTGCGGATAAACCCTACCGTGTCGGAGAGCAGGAACGGCACCGTATCGAGCACCACCTTGCGCACCGTGGAATCGACGGTGGCGAAGAGCTTGTTTTCGGCAAACACATCGGCGCGGCTCAGCAGATTCATGAGGGTGCTTTTACCCACGTTGGTGTAGCCCACCAGCGCCACGCGCACCATGCCGCCGCGCGATTTGCGCTGGGTCTGGCTCTGGCGGTCGAGGTCTTTGAGGCGCTCCTTCAGGAAAGCAATCCGGTCGTTTACCACCCGGCGGTCAGTCTCGATTTCGGTTTCACCAGGTCCGCGCTGCGAAACGCCGCCACCGCGCTGCTTGTCTAGGTGGCTCCATAGGCCCGTGAGGCGGGGCAGCAGGTACTGGTACTGGGCCAGCTCGACCTGGGTCTGGGCGGTGGCCGATTTGGCCCGCCGGGCGAAGATGTCGATAATCAGCAGGCTGCGGTCCACGATTTTCACCTTCAGCTCGGCCTCCAGGTTGCGCAGCTGTGAGGGCGACAAGTCATCATCGAATATCACCATGCTGGCCCCCGAGTGCTCCACGTAGGCTTTAATTTCAGCCAGTTTGCCCTCACCTACAAACGTGCGGGTGTCGGGCTTGTCGAGGCGCTGCACGAAGCGCTGCACCACGGTAGCGCCGGCCGTTTCGGCCAGGAAGGCCAGCTCGTCGAGGTATTCGGTGGTCTGGGCTTCGGCCTGGCGTTTATTGGGCACGGCTACCAGCACGGCCGTTTCCTCGTCTACGCTCGTGTCGTAGGTACCGTTTTCGGCGGCCTTGGTGAGGATGCGGCCCGCCCGGCCCTTCACGCCATCTACGGCGCCGTGGTGGCGGGTACTGTTTTGGTCTTTGCGGCCTTTGGAAGTCGGTTTATTTGCCATCGGTAAGCGTAATCAAAAGTAGAGAAAGGAGGTGCGAAGCCGGATGTAGCACTGAAAGGTAACGTGCGATATTCTTCGACGATACGCGAAGCCGAAGCTTCGCGCTACATGCCAGCGGCCCTAGGGTATGTAACGCAATCTGGCCGCAAAACGGCGCAAATTGCGCTTCGGCTTACTTGCCGGCCTACTTCAGCGTGAGCGAGTAGGCCACCACCTGCGTAATCTGCTCGTCGGTCAGCTGGTCCTTGAAACCAGGCATTACGCCCGAAACGGAGCCGTTTACTACCATGTAGGTGCGGCCGGCAGCGTTGAGGTTGCTTTTGGTGAGGTCGCGGGCACCGTTTACCCCCAGCTTACCGTCGGCCCCATGGCAAACGGCGCAGTTCTGGGCAAAAAGCGCCTGCCCAGCCGCCAGCACCGCAGCATCGGCCCCGGCCGGCGTTTCGGTAGCAGCCGCAGTGGGCGGAATGGGGGGCAGGGACTTGGTGGCGTCGGTTTCGGAGGCGTCGGCGGCCGGGCTGCAGGCGTTCAGCAGCAGCGCGGCTACCAACAGCACTGCGGGGCGGGTAATTACGGAAGAAACTGAGAGCATATACAAAGATACGCCGGAGCCGGGCAGCACGCCGGGCCCGAAACCAGGAAGCCGGCGTCGCCGTAACCGCGCCCACGGCCGGCACTGCCCCTGCGCCCCGGCCGCGTACCTTTGCAGCTCAAGTCTATCGTTTTTGCACAATGCGCGTCGCCATCGTTATTAATACCGCCTGGAACATCTGGAACTTCCGCCGCAGCCTGGTGCAGGCCCTGCAGGCCGCCGGCCACGAGGTGCTGGCCATCGCCCCGCCCGACGCCTACTCGGCGCGGCTGGAAACCGAGCTGGGCTGCCGCTTTGTGCCGATTTTGATGGAGAACAAGGGCACCAACCCGCTGAAAGATGCCGCCCTGACGCGCCGCTTCTACCAGCTGTATAAGCGCGAGCAGCCCGATGTGGTGCTGCATTACACCATCAAGCCCAACATATATGGCACGCTGGCGGCCCGGCTGGCTGGCATTCCGAGCGTGAACAACGTGTCGGGCCTGGGCACGGTATTTATCGTAAAAAATCTGGTGAGCAAGGTGGCCTTAGGCCTGTACAAGTTTGCGTTTCAGTTTCCGAAGCGCGTGTTTTTCCAGAATGACGATGACCGGCAGCTCTTCATCAGCAATGGGCTGGTGGATGCCGCCAAAACCGATTTGCTGCCTGGTTCCGGCGTGGATATTACCCGCTTTCAACCTGCCCCGGAGTTCCGCCGCAACACGCCATTCGTGTTTCTGATGATTGCGCGGGTGCTCTACGAAAAGGGTGTGGAAGAATACTTTGAGGCGGCCCGGCTGGTGCGCGAGGCCGTGCCCGGCACGCGGGTGCAGCTGCTGGGAGGCATTGATGAAAGCGGCGGCGTGGGCGTGAAGCGGGCCGTATTCGAGCAATGGCTGGCCGCCGGCCAAGTCGAGTATCTGGGTACTTCCGACAACGTGGCCGAGCTGCTCGCCCAGGCCGATTGCGCGGTGCTACCCTCCTACCGCGAAGGCACGCCCAAAACCCTGCTCGAAGCAGCCGCCATGGGCAAGCCCATCGTCACGACCAATGTGCCCGGCTGCCGCGATACGGTGGTGGACGGCCGCAATGGCCTGCTCTGCCAGGTGCGCGATGCCGCCGATCTGGCCGCCAAAATGCTGCAGGTGCTACGCCTGTCCGATGCCGGGCTGGAGCAGATGGGACGCGCCGGCCGTGAGTTAGCTGTGACCAAGTTCGACGAGCAGCTGGTACTCGACAAGTATCTGGCTGTGGTAAACGAAGTGGAAAAAAACCGCGCCGGCCGCCGGTAAATCTGCCTAACTTGCGGCCCGAAAGTGGCTACCGCCAGCAAAAGCAGCACTATATGGAGTTTAAATACTTTGATATTCCGGACGTTGTCGAAATCCAGCCCCGGGTGTTTGGTGATGCCCGCGGGGCGTTTTTCGAGTCGTTCAGCGCCGAGAAGATGGCGGCGGCGGGCATCGTGGGCAACTGGGTGCAGGACAACCAGTCGCGCTCTGACCGGGGCGTGGTGCGGGGCCTGCACTTCCAGCAGCCACCCCATGCCCAGGCCAAGCTCGTGCGCGTTGCCGCCGGCCGCGCCCTCGACGTTATCGTGGATATCCGCCGCGACTCGCCCACTTACGGCCAGCACCTGTCCGTCGTGCTGGATGCCGAGCGGTTCAACATGCTCTACGTGCCCGTTGGCTTCGCCCACGGATTCACGGCCCTCGAAGACGGCACGCTTTTCCTATACAAGTGCACCGACTACTACGCCCCCCACTCGGAGGGCGGCCTGCTTTGGAACGACCCGGCCCTGAACATCGACTGGGGTGTTTCCAACCCGACCATCTCGGCCAAAGACCAGGTATTGCCCACGCTGGCTGATTTCAACAGCCCCTTTTAATCACAGATGTTGCAGATGAAGCCGCGGACAACGCAGATTCGTTCTGATGTAGTTAGATTCGTTCAACCAGTCACAACCGAATCAGCTATCAGAACAAATCTGCGTTATCCGCGGCTTCATCTGCAACATCTGTGATTTAGAGGAGCTCTACCAGGGTTTCCAGGCCCATGCCGCGGGAGCCTTTTACCAGCACCTGGCGGTTGGCCAGCGGGTTGGCGCGGAGCCAGGTAGCGGCTTCGGGTTTGGTGGCGAAATGCAGCATGCTGGAGTCGAGGGCGGCGGCCTGCGCCAGCTCGGGGCCGATGAGGATGACGGTGCCGAATGGCAGGCCCTGCACCAGGCGACCCAGCGAGCGGTGCTCGTCCCCGCTCTCGGTGCCCAGCTCGAACATGTCGCCGAGGATAACCACTTTGGCCGCCGGGTCGCCGGGACGGGCCGCGAAGCTGCCTAGGGCGGCAGCCATACTGCTGGGGTTGGCGTTGTAGGCATCAAGCACCAGCTCGTTGCGGCTGGTGCGCACCAGTTGCGAGCGGTTGTTGCTGGGCTCGTAGGCAGCCAGCGCATCGGCAATAGCCTCGGCAGGCACCCCGAAGTAGGCCCCTACCGCGGCGGCGGCGGCAAGGTTGGCGAAGTTGTAGCCGCCCGTAATCTTTGCCTCCACCACTTGGCCGTCGTAGAGCTCCATAACTACCGCGGGGGCTGCGCCAAGCAGCCGGGCGGGGTAGGTATCGGTGGGTCCGGGGTAGGTTACGCGCTCGGCCACCGGCGCGGCCAGCCCCGGCAGGCGGGCATCGAGCGTGTTCACGAAAGCCGTGCCGCCTACCTGCTCCAGAAACCGGAACAGCTCGCCCTTGCCTTTCGCAATGCCTTCTACCCCGCCGAAGCCTTCGAGGTGAGCCTTGCCGATGTTGGTAATGAGGCCGTGCGTGGGTTCAGCCAGCTGGCACAGCTCCTCAATTTCACCCTGGTGATTGGCGCCCATCTCGATAATGGCCAACTCGTGCGCGCCGGGCCGAATACTGAGCAGCGTAAGCGGAACCCCAATGTGGTTGTTGAGGTTGCCTTTGGTGTACTGCACCCGAAACCGGCGGCTAAGCACGACCTGCACCAGTTCTTTAGTGGTGGTTTTGCCGTTGGAGCCCGTAATGGCCAGTACCGGCATAATCAGTTGGCGGCGGTGGTGCAGGGCCAGTTGCTGCAAAGCGGCCAGCGGATCGGGCGCATAGGTGTAGCGGGCCGGGTCGGTGGCGGCCAGGTCGGCGTCATCCGTCACGGCGAAGCGGGCACCCTTGGCCAGGGCCTGCGGCGCGAAGTCGCGGCCCCGGAAATTGGGGCCGTTGAGGGCGAAGAACAGCGTGCCATCCTGGGGCTGGCGCGTGTCGGTGCTGACGGCTGATGCTTGCTGGAAGCGGGCGTAGAGGGCCGCGAAGTCTGCCATGCGGTTTGTACCTAAATTTAGAAGCTAAACGAAAATCCGCTTATGACTATTTCTTTTCCGCCGAACAGCCGACGCTGGCTGCCCGGGCTGGCGGCCGTACTGCTGCTGGCCGGCATGCAACCCGCCGCGGCCCAGCAGAGCGCCGGGTTCGAGTTCCGGCCGGTGGCAAAAGTAGTGCAGGGCAGCGACACGCTACGCCAGGCCTGGGTCGGGGGCCTCAACTCGCCCCAGTTTTCCAACCTCGACCTCAATGCCGACCAACAGCCCGACCTGCTGGTGTTCGACCGCATCAGCAACCGGGTACTGCCTTTTCTGAGCGTGGCCACGGTTACCGGCCGGGCCTGGCAGTTCGCTCCCGAGTACGCCAGCCTGTTTCCGGCAGGCCTGCGCAGCTGGGTGCTGCTGCGCGACTACGACTGCGACGGCCGCCCCGACCTGTTTACGGCCGATGAGCGGGGCAGCAACATCCGCGTGTTCCGCAACGAGCCCGACGCGCAGGGCCGGCCGGCTTTCCGCCTCATCACCAATACCCTCACCTACGCAGTTCAGGGGTTCGGCAACATCAATATTGCGGTGGGCGGCGATAATATGCCCGCCATTGAAGACGTGGACGGCGACGGCCGCCTCGACATTGTAACCACCGAGTTCGGCACCAATACGCCGGGCCTGTATATGTACCGCAACACCAGCACCGCAGCCTGCGGAGGCTTGAGCTTCGGGCTGGGCTCCGACTACTGGGGCGGCGTACGCATCTGCGGCCACGGCTGCGGCGGCTTCACCTTCGCCCCCGACCAGTGCCGGCCCGCCCCGCTGCGGCCCACCCACAACACGGGCTACAACCTGGCCGTGTTTGATGTGGACGGCGACGGGCGCGCCGACCTGCTGACCGGCCGCACCAACTGCGCCGAAATCACCATCCTGCGTAACGTGGGCACCGCCCAGCAGGCGCAATTTTCGGCGGCCGGCCTGAACGCGCCCGCCCCCTTCAATGGCCAGGCCCCGCGGGTGCCCAACCTGCCGGCCGCCTACCCGGCCGACGTGAACTTCGATGGCCTGCCCGACCTGCTGCTGGCCCCCAACCTGTTCGACAACCGCGACAACAACGACACCGTGGACACCCGCAACGCGGTGCAGCTCTACCGCAACACCGGCGCGGCCACCGGCCCGAAGCTGGCCCGCGAGCCGGCCGGTTTTCTGCACCCCGATATGCTGGACGTGGGTGAGCAGGCCGCCCCTACTTTCGCCGACCTCGATGGCGACGGGTTGATAGATATGCTGGTGGGTGGCCTCAACCGTCCCGATGGCGGCGGGCTTTTCCGGGCGGCGCTGCGCTACTACCGCAATGTGGGCACCCGCCAGCAACCGGTTTTCAAGCTGCTTGATGCTGATTACTTAGGCCTGAGCCGCCGCAAGCTGGCGGCGTTGCGCCCAGTGCTGGCCGACCTTAACGAAGACGGTCAGCCCGACCTGCTCTATTCATCCTTCAGCCTGAAAGGCGGGGGCGGTACCGTAAGCTACGTGCTGAACACGGCCGCCGCCGGCCAGCCGGCCGCCTTCGATCTGGCGGCCGCCGTGGAGCTGCCCAACCTGCCGAACCAGCGTTACACCATGCCCGCCGTGGCCGATGTGGATGGTGATGGCCACCCCGATTTGCTGCTCGGCGTAACGGGCGCCTCGGCGGCCTTCCCGGGCGGGCCGCTACGCTACTACCGCAACTCGGGCACCGGCGAGCTAAGCCAGCGCTTTCAGCTCGAAAACAACGACTACGGCCAGTTGCGCAACTCCGATGGAACGCTACCCGGCTTTCTGAGCCCGGTGGTGGCTGATTTCGACCGCGACGGCCGCCCCGACCTGCTCACGGCTGCCACCGACGGCACTATTCAGTTCTTTGCTGACTTGCGCACCCAACCCGCCGCGTTTGCGGGCCGCACCAACATTGTCTTCAACCCCCTCAGCCAACAGCTGGAAGCAGCCCGCTGGGGCGGTTCGTTTGATATGCGCCTGGTGCCGGCCGCCGCCGATGTGAACGACGATGGGGTGCCGGAGCTGTTTCTGGGCCAGGAAACCGGCGGCATCAGCTCGTTTGTGGGTCGTGGCGGCCTAATCACCTCCTCCCCTGCCCCAATTGTCCGCTCCGGCCCCGAGGTGCGCGTGTTCCCGAACCCCGCCACGGCCCAGGCCACCGTGGAAGCTACCGAACCGGTTCGTCTGACGGTGCTCGACCTGCTGGGCCGCACGGTGCGCCCTCAAACGCTGCCTGCTCGTGTGCACCAGGTGTCGGTAGCGGGCCTGGCCACCGGCATGTATCTGATCCGCTGCCAGAACGAAGCCGGCAGCGTGCGTGTGCAGCGGTTGGAGGTGAAGTAAGGCGCTGTTGAATTCAAGCTCGGGAGGGCAGGGATAACGAGGCTTGCTCCTAACCTCCCGCGCAACGATTCAAATCCGGACGGTTCTGGCGGCGGGCGGGGACAAGCCCCGCCCCTACATCGTTTCGGCAAACCCTGGGTACCAGAGTGCTACCTTAGATGCTCAGTTCGAACGCGTCGGCATCCTGCAAAGCCGGGAAGCGCTGCCGAAACTCCAGTAGCTCGTCGCGGCGCAGGGTGCGGGTGATGGTGGTGGCCTGGTTACCGACTTCGACCATGTACTCGCCGCGCATATCAATGAGGGCTGAGTCGCCGGCATAGTCGGCGCCGTTGCCGTCGCGGCCGATGCGGTTGACGCCCATTGTGTAGGCTACGTTTTCGATGGCCCGGGCCCGGAGCAGCGCTATCCAGGCGGTACGGCGGGCAGCGGGCCAGTTGGCGGTGTACAGCAGCAGGTCGTAGAGCGCGGCCGGGTTGTTGCGGCTCCAGACGGGGAAGCGCAGGTCGTAGCACACCAGCGGGCAGATGCGCCAGCCCCGCCACTCCTCAATCAGCCGCGCCGTGCCGGCCTCGTACACGGTATGCTCGCCAGCCATGGTAAAGCGGTGGCGCTTGTCGTAGTGGCTCCACGAGCCATCGGGGCGCACCCACAGCAACCGGTTGAAGTACTGCCCGGCTTCCTCCACCATCAGGCTGCCGGTTACCACGGCATCGTGAGTGGAGGCCAATTGCTGCATCCAGGCCAGGGTGGGGCCGTTGGTGGGCTCGGCCAGCCCCTGGGGCGTCATGCTGAAGCCGGTCGTGAACATTTCGGGCAGCACCAGCAGATCGGTGGGAACCGAAATGGTAGAGGCCTGGCGCTCCAGGTGCTGCCGGTTGGCCTCCGGCTCGTGCCAGTGCAGGCTGGTCTGGATGAAGGAAACGGCAAGATTGGACAAGGCAAAGGCAGTTTGAGGCAGCGGTATATCCTAAAAATAAGATAAATAAACGAGCCCGCTTTCTACTTGGTGGCTTGCTTCACCCAGTCGGCCTCCTGTAGGCCGGTTAGCCGTGCGGCGGCGGCGCGCAAGGTTGCCTCTGTTTTAGCGAAGCAGAAGCGCACCAGCTGCGCATCGTGGCCGTCGTGGTAAAAGGCCGACAGCGGCACCACGGCCACGCCGCTTTCCTGAGTGAGCCGGCGGGTAAATGTGCGGTCGTCGAGGCCCGGGGCCAGAGCCCCGAAACCGGCCACCTGGAAGTAGCCGCCCCCGGAAGGCAGCAGCTCGAAGCCGGTGGGCGCCAGCAGCTCGCGCAGTAGGTCGCGCTTCTGCTGATAAAATGCGGGCAGCGTTTCGTACAGCGCAGCATCGGGCACAACATCGGCCAGCGCGTGCTGGGTGGGCGTGCTCACGCTGAAGGTGATGAACTGGTGTACCCGCCGCAACTCGGCCGTGAGGGTCGGCGGAGCCAGGCAGTAGCCCACTTTCCAGCCGGTGGCGTGGTAGGTTTTGCCAAACGACGACAGCACGAAGGCCCGCGCCCGCAGCTCGGGGTGGGCCGATACGCTGTTGTGCTGCGCCCCGTCGAACACCATGTGCTCGTACACTTCGTCGCTGAGCAGCAGCGTGTCGGTGTCGCGCAACAGGCCAGCCAGCGTGTCGAGGTCGTCAGCCGAAAGCACGGCCCCGGTGGGATTGTGGGGCGAGTTGATGAGCACGAGCCGGGTGCGGGGCGAGAGGGCCGCCGCCACCCGGTCCCAGTCGGGCCGGAAATCGGGCGCCGACAGCGGCACGTACACCGGCACGCCGCCCTGCAGGCGCACGGCCGGGGCGTACAAATCGTAGGCCGGCTCCAGTAGCAGCACCTCATCGCCGGGGCGCACCACGGCAGCCATTACGGCATACAGGCCCTCGGTGGCGCCGCTGGTGACAGTGATTTCGGTGGCCGGATCGGGCGTGTAGCCGTAGCGGCGGGCAGTTTGCTGGCTGATGGCTTCGCGCAGCCGCGGCAGGCCGGGCATGGGCGCGTACTGCTGATGGCCAGGCGTGAGTACGTGGCGGGCCAGCGCCTCCAGCAGCGGCCGGGGCGGGTCGTAATCCGGGAAGCCCTGGGCCAGGTTGATGGCCTCGTGCTCCTGGGCCAGCTGGGTCATCACCGAAAAGATACTGGTGCCCACATCGGGCAGCTTGGAAGTGAAAGCGGGGGTGGACATGGGTGGGAAGTGGATGGTTGATCCGGGGCAATACAAACAAAACGTCATTCTGAGCGAAGGCTCCGCCTTCGCTCAGAATGACGTTTTGTTTGGTCGTGCGTCCTGTTCGTGCTTCTGCCTGAACCCTACAGCGGGTTCTTCAGCAGTTCGGGGAATTTCTTGCGGAACTTCTCCACTTTGGGCACCGACACGTTCTGTACGTAGCCCGATTCGGGGTGCAGGCGGTAGTAGCCCTGGTGGTAGCCTTCGGCGGGCCAGAACTTTTTGAACGGCACCACCTGCGTTACAACGGGGTCGCCGTACTGCTTGCTGGCATTCACCCGCGCAATGGCGTCGTCAATGATTTTCTTCTCTTCGGGCGTACGGTAAAAGGCTACCGAGCGGTACTGTGGACCCGCATCGGGACCCTGGCGGTTGAGGGTGGTAGGGTCGTGGGCGGCGCGAAAAAACACGTCGACCAGCGTGGCGTAGCTCACTACTTTGGGGTCGTAGTACAGCTGAATGGACTCGGCGTGGCCGGTTTCGCCGCGGCCCACCTGCTCATAGGTAGGATTGGCCTCGGGGCCGCCGCTGTAGCCCGACACTACGGCTTTTACGCCCTTTATTTCCTCAAATACCTCCTCGGTACACCAGAAGCAGCCCCCGGCAAAGTCGGCCGTAGCCAGGCCGGTCATATCGGCCGGTGCAGGGCCCGCTGTCGAGCGGACGGCATTGGAGCCTTGGGCGGCAGCGGTTTTCTGGGCTTCGGCGGGTCGTTCGGAGCAGGCGGTCAGCAGCAGAATGCAGACGGCAGCAAAGCCGTTTTTCAGTAGGTTGGTCATGTGTTTACAGACAAATTGTTGCGGCAGAAAGTTTGCCGGCCGGGTGGGGCCGCTCCTACCTACGCAACCCCGCCCCTACCCGGACGTGGGGCGGGGCTTGCATTCGGGCCGGCCGGGTGGTTTCTTCGGGGCCCGCTAACCTGTTTTGCCTGTGCGTATTCTACTTTCTGCCGCGCTGGCGTTGCTGGCGGCTGTGCCCGCTGCGGCCCAAACGCTGCTGCCTATTGAACAGCAGGTGCCTGCCCGGGTGCGCTGGTACGAGGTACGCACGCCGCATTTCCAGGTGGTATACCCGGAAGGGTTCGAGGAGCAGGCCCGGCGCACGGCCCACCGGCTGGAACAGGTACACGAGCCGGCCGCCACCTCGCTTGGGGCTACCGCCCGGCCCGTTACGGTGGTGCTGCAAACCCGCACCACCATTGGCAACGGCTTCGTGACGCTGCTGCCGCGCCACTCCGAGTTTTTCACCACCTTCCCCCAGAACCCCTACCTGGTGGGCACGCTCGACTGGCTCGACCAGCTGACGGTGCACGAGTACCGCCACGTGGTACAGTTCGATAAGGCCCACCGGGGCGTGGGGCAGCTGGGCTACCTGTTCGGCGGTTTTGGCGGGCTGGGCCTCGCCACGCTGGGCGTGCCCGACTGGTTTGCCGAGGGCGACGCCGTGGGCACCGAAACGGCGCTTACCCGGAGTGGGCGGGGGCGGATTCCCAACTTCGGGGCCTACTACCGGGCTAATTTGCTGGCCGGCCGGCGCTACTCGTATGCCGAGGCCACGGGCGGCTCGTTCCGCCACTACGTGCCCGACCATTACGTGCTGGGCTACTACCTCAGTACCCGCCTTAAGCGCACCGCCGGCCCCACTGCCTGGGCCCAAGTGCTCGACAAGTACTACGATTTCCCGGTTTACCCGTTCTCGTTTTCCGACAAGCTCCGCCGTCTCACCGGCCTGCGCTCCGACGACCTCTACACCCAAACCACCCAGGAGCTCGACAGCCTCTGGAAGACCCAGCAAACCGGCCGCGTGCTGACACCGGCCCGTGACTTTGCGGTGGAAGCTTCCGAAAAAGTCTTTACCGAATACCAGTACCCGCAGTACCTGAACGACAGCACCGTACTGGCCCTTAAGAGTGGGTTGGGCCACACGCCCCGGCTGGTGGAGTTGAGCCGCGACCAGCCCGAGCGCACCCGGCTGGTGCTGGGCCTGCACCACAACCCCGAGCAGCTGTCGGTGGGCGGTGGACGAGCCGCGTGGCTGGAGTTTCGCTACCATCCGCGCTGGCAGCAGCAGGTGTACTCCGAGCTACGGGTGCTTGACATGGCCACCGGACGGCTGAGCCGACCCGGTCGCCGCACCCGCTACACGGCGGCCGTGCTTTCGCCCGACGGTGGCCGACTGCTGGCCGTGAGCACCGACTCGGCCTACCAGCACCGCCTGCACCTGCTCGAAACCGAAACCGGCCGCGTGCTGCGCACCTTCGAAAACCCCGCCAACGCGCCTTACCTGCACCCGCGCTTCGGGGCCGACGGGCGCATGGCGGCCGTGGTGCGGCTGGAAACGGCCGGTAAGCGCCTGGAGCTGCTTGATGTGGAATCGGGCACAACCCAGACCGTGCTGCCGGCCACCAACGACAACATTTCGCACCCTCAGCCCTGGCAGGATTACGTGCTGTTCAACTCGCCCCGCAGCGGGCAGGATGAGGTATACGCCGTGCAGGTAAGCACCGGCGCGGTGCGCCCGGTAACCAGCCGGCCGGTGGGCAGCTACCACGCCACCATCAGCCCCGACGGGCAGCGGCTGGCGTTCCATGAAATAAGAGCGCAGGGCAGCCGGGTGACGGAGATGCCGCTACGTCCTGCCGACTGGCCGGCAGCCCTGCCGACTGGCAAGCCCGATGCCGCCCCTGCAGATTTATACGCCGACGAGCTGACTGCCCGCGAGCCGGGCGCGGCTACCGTAGGCCTGCTACTGCCCCTCGATTCGGTGGCCGGGCCGACGTTGACGCCGCGCCGCTACCGCCGCCTGCCCCACGCGCCCAACCTCTATGGCTGGGGATTTGTGCAGAGCCCGGGCGGCAATGGCCTGAGCCTCGGTTTGCGCGCCCAGGATGTGCTGAGCACCACCCAGGCCGTGGCGGGGCTGGGCTTCGACGGCACCGAGCGCACCGGCCGCGTGTTTGCCAATGTCAGCTACCAGGGCCTGGGTCCGGTGCTCGATTTCGGGATAGAAAACGGCGGTCGGCGGGCAGCCCTGCTGCTGCCTAACGGCGGCGGCGTGGCCGAGGACCGGTGGCGCTACACCCGCCTAAGCGTGGGCAGCCGCCTGCCGCTGGTGCTCACTACCTCCCGCATGCTGACTTCGCTTGCCGTGGGCGCGTTTTATCAGCTGGAACAAACCCGGGGCTACGAGCTGCCGGCGCGGTTCATCAACGAGGTGGGCCGCCAGCCGCTGCACGCGCTGCTGGGCAGCATCAGTTTCAGCCGCACGCTACGCCAGAGCTACCGCGACGTAGCGCCGCGCTGGGGCCAGAGCCTGCTGCTAACCGGCCGCGACACCCCCTTCGGCACCAAGGGGTTGCAGGCCCGGCAGCTGGCAGCGCAGGGCAGCCTGTTTCTGCCCGGCATCGGGCGGCACCACGCCCTGCGGCTGCGGGCTGGCTACCAGTACCAGCAACAGCGCGAGTACCGGTTCGGGGCGGCCGTTTTCTACCCCCGGGGCCTGCCCTACCTAAGCTTCGACCGGCTCACCTCGCTCAGCGGCGAGTACCGCCTGCCCTTGGCCGATGTGCACTGGCAACTTACGCGCTTGCTGTACGTGCAGCGCATAAAGGCCAACGTATTCCTCGATTACGTCCGGGGCGAGTCGGGCCCGTTGCGCCGCTCCTACCACTCGGCCGGCCTCGATGTATCGGCCGTTTTCAACCCGCTCCGGCTGCGCACACCTCTGGAAGTGGGCCTGCGCACGGTGTACAACTCCTACTTTGGCACTTGGGAAGTGCAGCCCCTAGTGCTCAACATCGGGTTTTAAGGAAGGGCATAGTGCGTGCTCAGGAATTTGAGAAGGCGGTCATGCTGAGCATGACCGCCTTCTCAAATTCCTGAGCACCTACTTCACCTCAAATACCAGCAGCGGCAACGGGTGTTCCGAGTCGAACAGCTGGAGCTGACGCTGGCTGATGGTGTAGCGGCGCACCTGAGGCAGCAGGTTGAGGTAGCGGGTTTCCTGCGGCTGCTCGGCGCAGGTGGCGCGCGTGCTGGCCTGCCCTGAGAACGTGAGGTAGGAGGTGCCAGGCACCAGCATAAACGTCCCGCCATACTGGTTGCACCAAGCCTGGCCCGCGCTAAGGTTATCGATGGAGCTGAGCGTTAGGCTGGTGGCAGCACCGCCAGCCGTTACCGCCACCGGTTTGCCCTCTGCTTCGATGAGCTGCCACGATTGGTCGAGTAGGTAGAGCGGCGCGGGCACAGGTTCATCGTCCTTGGCGCAACTGCCCAGCAGCAGGCTGGCGGGTAGCAATAGTGCGAAAAAGGCAACGGATAGTCGACGGGGTGTTTTCATAGATCATTTAGCAAAAGCGGAAACAATACTCCACCCTGATGAAATAAGATTATAAAAGGTTGCATTGATCGAATGAATTGGCAGATTTTTTGCGACTATTTCAAAATAGTTCCTTTTCACATTTTTTATATTTTCTATATGAAGACCATCTACTCACGCCGTATCAGGGGCCTGGCGACACTGTTTGGGGTTGCGTTAGCGGCCGGGACGGTAGCTTCTGGCTTCCGCCCCCTGCCCGACCCCACGCTGCTAGCCCGCCGCCTGGCCGAATTCTATGCTTCTACCAAGCCCGAAACCAGCTACCTGCACCTCGACCAGGCCGCCTACGTGGCCGGCGAAACGCTCTGGTTCAAGGCCTACCTGCTCGACGCCCGCACCCACCGGCCCGATTCGCTCAGCAAGGTACTGTATGTGGATGTGGTGGCCCCCAACCGTCAGGTTCTGTTCAAGCGCACCCTGGCCCTCACCGATGGGCTGGCCACCGGCGACATTGTACTGCCCGATACGATAAGCTCGGGCGTGTACACGCTACGGGCTTATACCAGCTGGATGCGCAACTCCGACGAGGGGCTGTTTTTTACGCGCCGCGTACCGGTGTGGCAGGCGTCGGCACCGGTCAGCACCGGCTCCGAACCCTCGGCCATGCGTCAGGCACAACTGGCCCGGCGCACGGCCCGCGCCCTGGAGGCCGCCACTAAGCCCGATGTGCAGTTTTTCCCCGAAGGCGGCGACTACGTGGCCGGCCTGCAAACCACGGTGGGCGTAAAAGCCACCCAGGCCAGCGGCCGCGGGCTGGCGCTGGCCGGTATACTAGTGGATGGCAATAAGCGGGAAGTAGCGCGCTTCAGCACGCCGGCGCTGGGCATGAGTTCGTTCGGCTTCACGCCGCAGCCCGGGCAGAAATACGAGGCCCGCGTAACGCTACCCGATGGCTCGACGGTCACTTACCCACTGCCTGCTGTGCGCGAGAGTGGCTGGCTGCTAAATGTGCGCGAGGTAGGCGACGATTTCCGGGTGTTTGTACGCTACCAGCCCCCGGCGGGCACGGCAGTTGCACCAGCGCCCCTGCAACTGCTGGCACATGTACGAGGCCAGCCCGTGTACGCTGGCCAGGGACAGATCGGGCCGGGCGAAACGTTCCAGGCTACCATTGCCCGCTCTACCGCTCCGGCTGGATTACTGCACATCAGCCTGTTCGATGGCCAGCAGGTAGCCCAGGCCGAGCGGCTGGTGTTCGTGCCCGAGGCCCGGCCGCTGCAGGTGCGGTTGCGGCCCGATAAAGCCACTTACGGCCCCCGCGAGTTGGTAACGCTGGATGTGGAAGTAAACACGCCTGATGGCCGCCCCGCCCCCGCCGAGCTGTCGTTGGCGGTGGCCGGCACCCCCGGACTACCGGCCGAAGCCGGCGACGCCACCACTGTGCGGGCCCATTTGCTACTTACCTCGGAGTTGCGCGGCTACGTGGAGAATCCAGGCTACTACCTCCAGCCCCGCACTGCCGGGATTCAACAGGCTCTGCACGACTTGCTATTGACACAGGGCTGGAGCCGCTTCACTTGGCAGCAGGTGCTGGCCGAGCCTGGCGCGGTGGCAACCGGCTACCGGTTTCCGCTCGAAAACAACCTCACGGTGGGTGGCCGACTGGTACGCGCCAATAACAAGCCCGTTCCCAATGGGGAGTTAACCATTCTAATGGGTAAGCAGAAAGACGTCGTACTCAGCCAGGCCGACGCCAATGGCAACTTCCTGTTTACGGGTTTTCAGGGGCTCGACACAACACAGCTGCTGGTGCAGGCGCGCACACCCAAGGGTAGTAGCAACGTGCTGGTACAGCTCAATGAATGGTGGCCCCGTCCGGCTCCGGCAGGCTGGCGGCCGCCGGCTCCGCTCTCACCCGTTACGTTAGCTTCGGCTGAAGTAGTTGCCTATGGGCAGCGCAGCCGCCAGCAGCAGCAAATGGAGCGGGCGTATCGGCCCGATTCAACCAGCGGTATCGTGCTGCGCAACGTGGATATTACGGCCCGGAAAACGGCCAAAAGTATGCCCTTCTCGTTGCATGGAGGCGCGGCCGACGCCGTGCTGCGCCCCAGCGACATTCCTGGCTCCATTGGCTTTCAGAACGTGTTCGAGCTGATTCAGGGTCGCGTGGCCGGTGTACAGGTATTAAACCTGGGAGCTAGCTACAACGTCCGGATTCGGGGCATTTCGTCTATTCTTCTCAGCAGCCAGCCACTATTCCTTCTCGACGGAATGCCGCTGAGCGACGGCGATGGACTGTTGAGTATTCCGGTTATTGACATTGAGCAGGTAGAAGTGCTTAAGGGGGCCAGCGCGGCTATATATGGTGTACGCGGGGCCAATGGCGTAATTGCCGTCTACACTAAGAGTGGCCTCGGCGACTTCTCCGGCATACCGGCCGCCGGCGTGGCCGTGCGGCAACTGCCTGCTTACCACCGAACCCGCGAGTTTTATGCCCCGCGCTACGATGTCGCACGCCGCTCCGAGAAGCCCGACCCACGCGCTACCACCCTTTACTGGCAGCCTCGCCTGACAGTGCCAGCCTCGGGGCGCGCCCGGGTCAGCTTTTACACGGCCGACCAGGCCGGCACCTTCCGCGCTTCGATTGAAGGTGTGAGCTTGGCGGGCCAGCCCGCCATGGCCGAGGCCGCTCTGACGGTAGCCGGGCAGCCTTAAGCCGGGCACCGACCGAATGTTTTTGACCGCCGGGCTGTTGGAGCCGTATACCTGACGTCCATCCTCCCTGCTATACTTATGCATATTCTGCTCCCTCTGCTGAGCCTGTTTTGCACCGCCCTACCGTCGGTAGCAGCTACCCCGCCAACTTCGGGCAGCTCTTCGCCGAACCTGGGGGCCGCCCCCGTATTCCCGGAAAGTGGGCTGGCGGTAACCGTGGTAGTGTCGGCGCTGGCTTCGGAGAGTTCGGCCGTAAAGCTGTACTTCTACAATGTGCGCGAGACATTCCTTGTGCCGAAGGGCTATGCCTTTATGCGGGTGGTGAAGCCCAACGGCCAGCGGCAGGTACGCCTGCCGGTGCAGTTGCCACCCGGCGAGTGGGCCGTAGTCATCACCCAGGATCTAAACAACAACGACAAGGTGGATAAGAATCTGCTCGGCATCCCAACCGAGCCCTTCGCCTTCTCCAACAATGTGCGTCCCCGCCTGGCCCCACCCGACTTCGACGACTGCAAGTTTGCGGTCCGCCAACCGGGCCAGGTAGTCAACATCCGGCTACTCAAGTAGGCCCTCGGGCACTGGTCGTTAGGTAGTGACACCTAAACTTTTCGGGCGCAGCCGGCTTATAGCTGACTTTCCCGCTACAACTTTCTGTTCGTATGAAAATCGAAATCTGGTCCGATATTCTCTGTCCCTTCTGCTACATCGGCAAGCGCCGCCTCGAGAAGGCGCTGGCGGGCTTTGCTCATGCTGCCGATGTGCAGGTGGAGTGGCGAAGCTTTGAGCTCGACCCCAACGCGGCCCCGACGCCCGGCGAAAACCAGTATGCGCGCCTGGCCCAGAAATACGGCAACACCGAGGAGTGGGCCCGCCAGATGAGCGCCAACATGACCCAGATGGCCGCCGAAGAAGGCCTCGCCTTTGACTTCGACAGCTTGGTACCGGCCAACTCGCTCAACGCCCATCGGCTCATTCATCTGGCCACCCGCCACGGCCGCCAGGATACTGCCAAGGAGCGCCTGTTCAAAGCCTACCTCGAAGAGGGCCTCGACATCAACGACAACGCCGTACTTAGCCGCCTTGGTGCCGAGCTGGCGCTGCCCGGGCCTGAGGTAGCGGCCATGCTGGCCTCGCGCGAGTTCGAGCAGCAGGTGCGCCACGACGAGTACGAAGCCAGCCAGATTGGGGTAAGAGGCGTTCCTTACTTCGTTTTTGCCGACAAGTACGCTGTATCGGGGGCCCAGCCGACCGAGCTGTTTGCCGAGGTGCTGGAAAAAGCCTGGAGCGAAACACAGCCCCGTCACGAGGCCATTGTCGGCGCCGACGGGGCTGCGTGCGGCCTCGACGGCAGCAACTGTTAGCCGGCCTCCATCACCGCGAGTACGCCCCGGCCTCCGTGCAATAAGTGCCTTTAAGCGGCCTGACTACTACATCAAGTCCCTGCTGCCGGTACCGGCAGCAGGGACTTCTTTGTTTGGCACAATTGGCAGGGTGCAACCGTGGAAAAACAGCCCATGTGGCATATTATGGAGAGCCGGACCGGATAAAAGTTGTAACCCACCCGCACACGAACGGGTAAAACGGGTACGATACCACTAAAGCTGTTCAGTAAGCAGCCGGAATCAATCAGAGCCTTGTGCTTCGGCTACGCGGCCGCCACATTGAGACATACTGTTCAGTTGGCTTTTCAGCCTAAAACAAGTTCGTATATTTTTAAAAGAACAATTCCCATGAAAAACACGCTCCTACCGCTACTATTCGTTCTCATGACCCTCCTGGCCGGCTGTACGCCGGGTGTTGCAGTGCAGAAAAAGCCCGGCACCGATTTCAGCCAGTACCGTACTTACGACTGGGCCAAAACTGAAGTGAAATCGGCCGATTCACAGAACCCGATTTACCAAAGCAGCCTCAACGACGGGCAGATTCAGCAGGCCATCAGCTCCGAGCTGGCCAAGCGAGGTATCCGCCAGGCCACCGGCAACGCCAAGCCCGACTTTTACCTCACATACCACCTATATATTGATGAGGCCGAACGCACGGTTGCCACTCCGCAGCCTATGGGTTTCGCCTACCCATATGCCGTATCGTACCGCGGTGGTTATCTGCCCATCAACTATGGTTACTGGTATGCCTCGCCCCGCTACCGCACCAGGTACCGCACCGAAACCTACCAGGAGGGCACCATGATTCTGGACTTTGTTGATGCCCGCACCAACAATCTGGTTTGGCGTGGCTCTGTAATGGATGCCGTAAACGACCCCGCCCGTCTGGGCAGCGAGTTCAGCCGCGCCGCCAAAGACATTCTCGACGAGTTTCCGGTGCAGAAAATGTAGGCTTTCCGCTTGCAGGCCGTTGACTAGGCACTTAATGAGTTGCCCAGCCGATGCTGAGCGCTCGGCTTTAACAGGTCTTCCTTTCAACCCCGTATACCCCAAGCCATGCTCCGCCCTGCTCTTTACGCTGCCTTGGCTGCCCTGGCCCTGGTCAGCTGCACCGCCAAAACCACCGAGCCGGTAGCTGATACCACCGCCAGCCCTGAGATGTCCGTTTCTACCGCCACGCTCGATCCGGCCGCGCTGGCCGGCGAGTGGCGCATTCGCACACTCAACGGCGCCGCAATGCCTGCTGAAGCCGCCGCCGAAGCGACCCTAAACTTTGATACTGCCACCAACAAGGTATCGGGCTCGACGGGCTGCAACCGCCTGATGGGCACCTACGCTACCAGCGGCACGGGCATCACGTTCGGGCCGATGGCAACTACTCGCATGGCCTGCTCGCCTAATAGCCCCGAAGCTGGACTGCTGGCGGCTCTGGGCTCCAAAACCCTCATCTACCAATTGAGCGCCGAGGGCCTGACACTGCTGGAAGGCACCACGCCTGTAATTACGTTGAGCCGCTAAGCTACCTGCCAAACCGCCGGCTTACGCCGGCCACCACTGACACCAGAAATCAAAGCCTTGCTCGTTGAGCAGGGCTTTTTCGGTTTTATTGAGTTGCAGCAGCACGTAATCTTCGTGGCTGATGGTGGCCAGCACTGACAACACCAGTTCAGTCCACCCCTTTAAATCGCATAAAACACTGATTATCAAACCAAACAATATTCATAAGGATAAGCAATATTATTATTTGCAAATCAATATATATCCTTATTTTTTATTAACTTAGTACTATGTTGTTCAATTATTTCGGTCTTAGCTAAGCCAGGTACACCGGCTCCTGGTACGCTTTCCTGGCTTGGTCCTCTTCCTCTTTTCTGGTTTATGAGAAACGTTATTTTGCTTTTGTTACTGTTGCTCGGTCCCCTGGTAGCACGCGCCCAGGAGAGCAATGATCTACGTTTTAAAACCCAGAGAACAGTGGTGTATCCGGTAAGCAGTAGCGGCCGCTTGGACAACGCCGTTAAATGGTACGCTGATTTTTTTGGCATGCCATACGACACCTTACGAAAGGATGTACCTAACCCCTACGCCGTATTTATAGTGGACGGCACGGAGGTAAGGCTGGAAACCGACCCGAAGTATTTGAAGCTGAATGACCCGCTGTTCTATTGGGTGCTGCCAACACCCGAAGCCGTAAACGCCAAATTCAAAGCGCTCAAAGGGAATAATCGTATCAGTCGCATGCGCCACCACGGAGGCATTCGCCAATATGAGCAGCGCACTGATGGCAAAACGAGTAAAGAAGAGGTTGTAAAAGAAGTCAGGGGTTTCATCGTGTATGACCCTGAGGACAACCAGGTTGGCGTTATCAACAACCCCATTTACAAGCCCCGCAAATAACCTGAGGTCGCACTGCCTTTTACCGGCCCGGCCGGTTCGTTCGTTCCGCTTCTCAGGCGTACCGGTCGGATACCGCTGCTGCTGCCAGCACAAAAGGTATTTCCCCCCCGACTTATGAAGATGCCCCTGTGGATTTCGCTACTGCTGTTGCTGCTTTGGCCCGTACTGACCCAGGCCCAAGACAAGCCTGTGGCCGGTTTTTCGACCCAGAAAACGCTTGTGTATCCGGTAAGCAGCGCCGACCGGCTACCCGCTGCCATTGCCTGGTATACCGATTTTTTTGGTAAGCCCCCCACCCTTGTCGAACAGCGCGTGCCATATCCTTACGCCCTGTTCAATGTAGACGGTGCAGAGGTGCGGCTGGAAACCGACCCCCAGTTTTTGCAGCTGCGCGAGCCGGTATTTTACTGGACCCTGCCAACGCCGGAAGATGTGGTAGCCAAATTTGAGATGCTGAGCGCAAACCGGGCCAACAAGTTCAACGGTGGCCTTTTCAGCAAGATGCGTCAGCTCGACAGCAGTCGTCCCTCGTCATCCGAAGTACGGCCGGCTGCCGGCAGCACCGGCACAGAGGGAGTAACGCAGGTACGGGGGTTCATTGTTTTAGACCCTGAAGGCAACCAGATTGGCGTTATCAATAACCCGGTTTACCCACCCAAATGAACCAAGGCCACCCGCCTTTCACCGGCCCACCCGGCTTGTTCGGTTTGCCTTTCCGGCGTATCGGCGGGCTGCTGTTGCTATGGCTGGTGCTGGCAGCGGGTTTGGTTGAGCAGCGGCCGGGCTGCGCGCAGAGCCGCAACGCCGACAGCCTGCGCCACCTGCTGCGCACCAACCGGCGGCTCGATACCCTGCGGGTACAGCGCCTGCATGAGCTGGTAATGGAACTGGCAGCTGTGAATGCCCCTCAGGCCCTGCAGCTGAGCCACCAGGCCCTGCGAATCTCGCGGCAGCTCGCCGATACGCCCTCCATTGGCCGTAGCCTGCTCTGGATCAGCATTCTGCAACGCCGCTTACCCAACTACGACTCGGCCCGACATTATACCCTGCTGGCCCAGCAGCTATACGCCCGCCGCCGCGACCGGCCCCGCGAGGCACGCGCCTGCCTCGAACTGAGTTTGATTGACGCGCAGCAAACCAACCTGACGGCCGCCCTGACGTGGGGGCTGCGCGGGTTGCGCCTGGCCGAGCAAACCGCTGACCTGGGAGTACAGACACAGCTGCGGGCCATTATCGGGGACACGTACGGCAAGCTGGGCGACTACACCAGCGCCCTGCCCATACTCGACCGGGCCCTGCGCGACGGCCACCGCCTGGGCGACGACCAAGCAGTGGCGGCCGTGCTCAATAGCCTGGGTAGCGTATACCAGCGGCTGCGTAATTGGCCCGCAGCTCTTCGCTATTTCAGGCGAGCGGTGGCCGTGTGCCACCGGATGGGTGATATGCAGAACCAGCTGGCCAATGAAATTGGGCTGGCCGAGGTATACATTGAGCAGGGCCAGCCGGTTCGGGCCCTGCTACACGGCCGGCTGGCCCGCGCGCTGGTCAGGAGCACCCAGGACGATTTCAACCAGCCCTCGGTAGAACTGCTGCTGGCGCGGGCGTTCCTGCTGCTGCACCAGCCCGACAGCACGCTGATGCTGGCCAGCCACGCCCGGGAGCTGAGCCGAAAAACCCGCAGCAACGGCAACCTGGCCGCAGCTACCGAGTTGCTGGCCAAGGCCTACGCCGAGCTGAACAATTATCCGGCGGCCTACCAGCAACAGCGTTTGTTTTCGGCTTACCAGGATACGCTGGCCGGCGAAGCCACGCAGCGCAAAACCAGTGCCCTGCGCTACGGCTACGAACTCGACCAGAAGGAAACACAGATTGCTCTGCTCACGCAGACCCGGCAGCTGCAAGCCCAGAGAAGTGCCCGCCAACGCCTGCAGCTGTACGCGCTGCTGGCCGGCTTTGTGGGTCTGGTGCTGGTGGTAGGGCTGCTGGGCCGCAATGTGCACCTCAAGCAGCGCATCAACCGCAATCTGAATGCCCAAAATGCCCAGGTTGCCCGCCAGCGCGACGATTTGACCCGAGCACTGGCCGACCTGACCCAGGCCTTGGACCGACTCAAATCGACCCAAAACCAGCTGATTCAGCGCGAAAAGATGGCCTCACTGGGTGAGCTGACAGCCGGCATTGCGCACGAAATCCAGAACCCGCTCAACTTCGTCAACAACTTCTCGGAGGTGAGCACCGAGCTGGTGGAGGAGTTTATGGACGGCCCCTGGCAGCAGCTGCCAGAAGCCGAAAAAGCCTACGCCACCGAGCTGCTGGCCACGCTCACAGATAACCTCCACAAAATAAGCCAGCACGGCCACCGCGCCGACAGCATCGTGAAAGGCATGCTGCAGCACTCGCAGGCCAGCGCCGGAGTATCCGAAGCCGTTAACCTGAACACCCTCGTTACCGACCACCTGACAATGGCCTACCAGCTGTTCCGGTCGAAAAACCCCAGCTTCAACGCCACCCTCGTTACCGACCTGAGCCCCCAATTACCGGCTGTGCGGCTGGTACCTCAGGATGTAGGCCGGGTGCTGCTCAACCTGTTTGCCAACGCCTTTTATGCCCTGGCACAACGCCGCAACCACGGCCTGCCGGACAGTCCCCTCAAGCTGGAAGTACACACCAGTCTGCTGGCCCGGCAGGTACAGATCCGGATTCTGGACAACGGCATCGGCATGAGCGAGGAAACCCGCCAGAAGGCGCTGCTGCCCTTTTTTACCACCAAACCACCCGGCGAGGGTACTGGCCTGGGCCTGTCGCTGAGCTACGATATTATCGTGCAGGGTCACGGGGGCACACTTAACATCAGCAGCCAGCCTAGTGGCGGCACCGAGGTTACGGTGCGGCTGCCCCGCTGAGGCGGAACTGGCGCTCCGTCTATCCTTCGTAGCGCAGCTCGCCCGCGCCTACCTGCAGCGTCACGCCCGGTTCGGCCGTAATGCGGCCCGCTACCTGGGCCCGGTAACCGTTGCCGCGCAGGCTGGCTACCACAGCGGCGGCTTCGTCGTGGTCGGTTACCAGCAACATACCGTTGCCCATATTCCAGTAAAGGTAGGCTTCCGGAGGCGTGATACCGGCCAGCAGGGCGAGCTGCTGCATGGCGGGTAGCGGCTCAAATAGGTTGCTCAGCTCGGCCCCAACGCCGTTTTTAAGCACCCGCTTGAAGTTGTCGGCCAGCCCGCCGCCGGTGATGTGGGCGGCCGCGTGCAACGGCAGGCCCGCATCGAGCACCGCCGCTATGCCCGGCGAGTAGATGAGCGAGGGCGCCAGCATGACCTCGCCCCAGGTTTTAGCGTTGGCAGTTGTCAGGTGTTGGGTGTCAACGTTCAAACCAGCCGCATTTTCTTCGCTGTAAGGCGCTTCGTGCCACTTTTCGCCGAAGGCTTTGGTGAGGGCGCGGCGGGCTAGTGAGTAGCCGTTGGAGCGGAACGAGGGCGAATGCAACGCCACCACGGCCTGCCCGGCGCGCACATTGGCACCGCTTAAGGGCCGTTCCAGGCTGGGGTGCAGCACGCCCACGGCCGTTGAGCACCAGTTGAAATTCATGCGGGCGCCGGGGTAGCCGCCGATGCGGTTGCCGAGCTCGGCAATTTCGCCGCCCGTTACGGCTATCTGGCTGAACTGGGCCGCATCGTGCAGGCCGTGCATGAGCTCATCGACCACCGTATAGTCGAGCGTGTTCACGTCGATGATGTTGGAGAGGTTGGTGGGCACGAAGCCGGCCACAATGAGGTCGTCGGCCACCATGGCAATCAGGTCGTAGCCCAACGTGTCGTAGCGGTCGAGGCGCTCGGCCACTTCAATCTTGGTCCCGATACCGTCGGAGCCGATGCCCAGTCGCTCATTGCCAAAGCGGATTTCGTTGGAAAAACCGCCGGCCAGGTCGCGGGCCGGCTCGCCGGGCTTGCCGGCGCGGGTGGCAAAGGTTTTCTGGGCCCACTCGTAGGCGTTGCGCGAGGCGGCGTTGCCTTCTTCGATGGAGTAACCGGCGGTGGCTTTAAGATTGGTATCGGCGGAAGTCTGGCTCATGGCAGGAGAGAATCGAAAAGAAGTCTGTCATCCTGAGCGAAGTGAAGGACCTTACCACGCCTGAATTATTGCTGAACGATGCCATTCAAGTGTGATAAGGTCCTTCGCTTCGCTCAGGATGACAGGTGTTTGCTGAATTAATGTTCTGTAGGAGCCGGGGATTTGGCGCTTACTGAGGGCACGGCATCCGCAGCAGACTTTTTCGACTTGTCGCCGCGGTGGCTTTCGCGCTCCTCCTGAATGTGACCCAAGTATTTGGTGATGTCGCCGGTGGGGTAGTTGCCGGTGAAGCAGGCGAAGCAGCCGCCGCCGTGGCCCTTGTCCTCGGCAAACAGCTCCTGCAAGTCTTCTACTGATTGGTAGATAACCTTGTCGGCCTCGATGTAGCGGCAGATTTCCTCCTCCGTGTAGTTAGCCGCAATCAGCTCGGTGCTCATGGCCATATCGATGCCATAAATGCAGGGCGCAATAATGGGCGGGGCGCTGCTGATGAAGTATACCTCGGCTGCGCCCGCCTCGCGCAGAATCCGTACGATGCGCCGTGAGGTGGTGCCGCGCACGATACTGTCGTCGACCACGGCTATCTTCTTGCCCTCCACAAACTCGCGGATGGGGTTGAGCTTCTTGCGCACGATATCCTCGCGACCGGCCTGGCTGCTGACGATGAACGAGCGGCCCATGTGGTTATTTTTCACCAGCGCCCGGCGGTAAGGCACGCCAATGGCCTCGGCCAGCCCGGAGGCCGCAAAGTAGCCCGACGAAGGCACATCAATCACCATATCGGGCTGGATACCCGACTCAATTACCTTGCGGGCCAGCATTTTGCCCAGCCGCACCCGCTCGCGAGCCACCAGCCGGCCATGAATGGTGGAATCTTCGCGGGCGAAGTAGATGTGCTCGAACACGCAGAACGCCTTGGGCAGGCTGTACGGGTTCTTGTAGTGCACCTCGAAGTTGTTGTCTATAAAGATGGCCTGCCCCGGCCCCACGTTCTTGATAAACTCGAAGCCCAGGTAATCGAAGCAGGTGCTTTCGGAGGTGAAGGCATACACCGGACCGGCCTCCGTGATGCGGCGGCCCAGCACCAGCGGCCGGATGCCCAGCGGGTCGGTGAAGGCCAGCATGCCGTGGCCGGCAATGATGGTCACGGTGGCGTAGGCACCTTTTACCAGCTCCTGGGTGGTCTCCACCGCATCAAAAATATCGACTACCGACAGCGCATCGAGGTTTTTCAGGCGCAGCTCGGAGGCGAAGGTGTACATAATAAGCTCCAGGTCGTTGCTGGTTTTGGGCAGCACGTGGTACTTTTCGTGCAGGCGCTTGGCAGCCGAACGGAAGTTGATAACGTTACCGTTGTGCACCATCGCCAGCCCAAACGGGTAGCTGGTGGTAAACGGCTGGGCCAGCTCCGCATCGCCCGAACCCTGGGTGGTGTAGCGGGCGTGGCCGATGCCAATGTTGCCCTTGAGCTTGCGCAGCTGCTTGGGCCGGAACACGTCGGAAATCAGCCCGTTGCCTTTGCACAGGTGGAAGTTGCCATCGAAGGTGGCCATACCGGCCGCGTCCTGCCCCCGGTGCTGGAGCGCCGTCAGGCCAAACACAATGTCGTGGGCAACATCATCGGGGCCGTAAAAACCTACAATTCCGCACATCTTGAGTTATCGGTTGTCAGTTGCCAGTTGCCAGGCCGCTGGGGTGGGGTACGCTGTTGGAGTCCTTCAGAGAAGGGTTTACCGAGTGTCGTTCTTCAATCAATTCGGCCAACGCTTTTGCGTACAGCTGATGCTCGGCCAGTAGCCCGCGACGCTCGACTTCGGCCAGGGTGGCGGCTCCGCGAAGGTCCACGGTTTGCTGGGCCAGAATGGGACCGGTGTCTAATCCTTCATCAACCAGATGCACCGTTATTTTGGTTTCAACCAGCTGGTTATCAAAGGCCCATTCGTAGGCATGCAGGCCCTGGTGCTGGTGGGTGTCGGCGGGATGAATGTTGAGGATGCGGCCCGCGAAGGCGCGCACGAACGTAGGCGAGAGGATGCGCATATAGCCGGCCAGCACCACGTAATCGGGCTGGTATTGGCGCAGGATTTCTACCACTTCGGCATCATAGTCGGCGCGCTGACGGCCCTGGCTGCTGAGGCTGGCCGTGGGGCAGGCCAGCGCGGCGGCCGTGGCCAAACCGGGCGCGTCGGGGTGGTTGCTGAACACCAACGCCACCTCGGCCAGCTCGCGCAGCATGCCGGTCTGGGCCGCCGTTACCAGCGCCACCATGTTGGAGCCCCGGCCCGAGAGCAGGATGGCCAGCCGGGCCTTGGAGGCGCTATGGTTACCAGTTGTTTGCAAGGACGGGTTCCGGCCGCTGGCCGATATCAGTGCGGAGGTACATGTCCTGAAAGTTAACCCGGGCCGCTTCGCGGTACACGTACTGCACGGCATCTTCCAACTCAGCGCCATGGCCCACCAGCACCAGCACCCGACCGCCGTTGGTCACCAGCTCACCAGCCGCATTATGGCTGGTAGCCCCATGAAATGCGAGGATGCCGGGGTGTAGCTCCGAGAGGCCCGTAATGGGAAAACCAGTCGGAAAGCCACTGGCTGGGTAGCCGCCCGACGCCAGCACCACGCCCACATAATGGCCGGGGCGTTGGCGCACGGTGGTCTGGGCCAGCGTGCCGTCGAGGGTGGCTTCGAGGAGCTCCAGCAGGCTGCTTTGCAGAGCCGGCAGCAGCACTTCGGCCTCGGGGTCGCCGAGGCGGGCGTTGTATTCGAGCAGCTTCGGACCCTGGGGCGTGAGCATGATGCCGAAGTACAGGAAGCCCTTAAAGTCGAACTGCTCGGCCTGGATGCCCTCCAGCGTGGGGTCTATAATCTGGGTGCGGATGGCGGCCAGGATGTTGTCGTCGGCGAAAGGTACCGGGCAGTAGGCGCCCATGCCGCCGGTGTTGGGGCCCTGGTCGTCGGCCAGCAGCTGCTTGTGGTCCTGGGAAGGAGCCAGCAGGCGGATACGGTTGCCGTCGGTGATACCGATGATGCTGATTTCGGGGCCGCTGAGCTTTTCTTCGAGCAGGAAGCTGAACCAGCCGCTGTGGTGAGCCTCCAGGTCGTCGAGCGCGGCGTGCGCTTCGTCTACTGAAAAGCACACATACACGCCTTTGCCGGCGGCCAGCCCATCGAACTTCACCACTACCTGCCCGTCCAGCTCGGCCACTTTGGCGCGGGCTTCGGCCAGCTTATCACTACGAAACTGCCACGACATGGCAGTAGCTACCCCGTGGCGGCGCATGAAGTTCTTGCTCCACACCTTCGAGCTTTCCAGCATGGCCCCCGCCCGCCCCGGCCCGAATACCCGGATATCGGAGCCGACAAAGTAGTCGGCCACGCCAGCCGCCAGCGGGGCTTCGGGACCTACTACCAGTAGCCTGGCGCCGTGTTCTTCGCAGAAGCTTTTGATGGCCGGAAAGTCGAGGGCGCTGATTTCGGGGTGGCTGTTGGGGATGCCGGCGTTGCCGGGCAGCACGTGCACGATGGCGCCATCCTGGGTGAGTTTCCAGGCCAGGGCGTGCTCGCGGGCCCCGCCCCCGAGGAGTACTATGATTTTATGGCTGTTGCTCACTATCGTGTGGTTGATAAGTCAAAGAAGATCAGTCATAGAAGGAAAAAGCCTCCGCGTCACCTCCTACCTCTACAATTTGCCAACTGCGGAATTGCAAGCCAAAGCCATGTTCTTCCTCCCAGTCGCAAGTAAAGCCTAAGCCAAAACGACCAATTTCCGGCTCTTCTGGGAAGTAGACAGCTCGTAGTTGATAAAGACGTTGCAAATCCAGTTCGTTTTCTGCTTTTGGGCTAACGAATTCCTCACCATAAATACGTCCGAACTCCCGGCAGATCATCTTGTAGTGTTCGAAAGCGGCATCCGCTACTAGTTTTTCCAATGCTGGCAGCCGCTTCAACACTGCATCTACAGCTGCAACAGACTCAGGTGGAAGTTCCTCGCCCTCGGCGTATTCTCCGAAGGAAAGGCGAACAGGAGACTCGGTTTGCAGGAAGCTCAGGGGCACCCGGGCTTCCAGTCCTTCAAACTGATCAAAGCGCAAATACTCTTTCCAGTTGTTCATTATCAGCAAACTATATCACATGAAGCTCCGCGTCGGCGGCGTGACACTTAGCTTTGGTAGCGCTGATTTTCCGGCTCAGCTGCTCGTGCAGACGGGGCCGGTTCAGGAGGCGCACGGCTAATTGGGCGGCGTTGTCGGAGCGGACTAACATGAGGTTAAGAGCAGTGGGAAGCATATCTACCGACAATTTTAGTCTTCTTTCATGATACCAGCGCGCACCAGGTTGGCCACGAGGCGGGCTTGTACGTCGCCGCCGGGCGTGGTTTCGTTGCCGGTGGGCAGCGGGGCGCCCGTGATGCGCTCATAGATGTCGAGGTAGCGGCGGCTGGCTTCCTGGGCCACTTCAGGCGGGAGGGCGTGCGGATACTGGCCGTCCTGCTTGTTGGCGATGAGCCACTGGCGCACGTACTCCTTATCCATCTGCTCCGCCGCCTCGGGGTTGCGGGCGTAGTCGTCGGCGCTCCAGAAGCGCGACGAGTCGGGCGTGTGGATTTCGTCAATCAGCATCAGCTTACCATCGAACAAGCCGAATTCATACTTGGTGTCAACCAGAATGATATCGCGCTCGGCCATCCAGGCCGAGGCAAAGTTGAACAGCTCCAGCGCCTTCACCCGCATCTGCTCGTACAAATCAGCCGACACCCAACCTTCGCTCACGAGGCTCTCGGGCGTGATTTCGCGGTCCGATTCCTCCTTGGTAGTGGGCGTAACGATGGGTTCCGGGAACTGCTGGTGCTTGGTCAGGCCGTCGGGCACGGTTACGCCCGAGAAGGTGCGCTGGCCCTGCTGGTAGCCCCGCAGCATCGAGCCAGTGATGTAGTTACGCACCACCATTTCCACCCGAATCGGCTCGGCCTCGTGGGCCAGCGTCACGTTGGGGTCGAGCAGGCGGATAACGTGGTTGGGCACGATGTGCTTCGTTTTATCAAACCAGAACGCGGCCAGCCCGTTCAGCACCGCCCCCTTGTGGGCCACGGGCGTATCGAGCACCGAATCGAAGGCCGAAAGCCGGTCGGTTACCACCAGGAGCCGCTCGCCCGAGGGCGCCCGGTACGAGTCGCGGACTTTGCCGCGGTGCAGGAGCTCGAGCTGGGGAGTGTCGAAGTGGTTGAGCGTGTTCATATGGTAACCCCTCCCCCCGGCCCCCTCCCCAAAAGGGAGGGGGAGCCAGACGAGGATGTGCGGGGTAGTTTAAGTAGTTGATGAATTATACTGGTTTTGTTGGAGCTTCTTGAAGCTCAAGTTTGATGCTGAGTTAGGTGAGCTTTGATTTGCTGGATTACCCGAGCGGGATTATGCAGGATTTCCTGGTTGCTAAAGCGCAATACCTCGTACCCTAATTCTTGGAGTACCGTGGTTCTATCTTTATCGTAAGCGGCCTGCTCAGCATCGGCGTGAATTTCTCCGTCGGCTTCCACTACCAGCTTAGCCGACAAGCAAACGAAGTCCACGATATAGGAATCGATGGCGTGCTGCCGCCGAAACTGAACACCCAGTTTCTCCCTTCGCAACTCATCCCATAGCTTGGCCTCAGCTTCAGTCGGTTGCTTGCGATTCTCCCGCGCCCAAGGTCCCAGCGCTTTCCATTTCTGAGGCGTGGTAGTGAAAATATGTTCCTGAGCAGTCTGGAAATCCCCGACAGGTTCCGCTACCATCGAATCGTCACTACCAATCGCCACATTCCCATCCATCGCTTGGCTCCCCCTCTCTTTTGGGGAGGGGGCCGGGGGGAGGGGTCTGCCAGGGAGGGCAGCCGCATGCTCCACGATATTGCGGAACAGCTTCAGCCCCTCCCCTTCCTCGCTCAGCCCGGGGTCGGCGCGTTTGCGGCGGGCCCAGTCGGGGTGGTTATATAAGGAGAGGAAGGCTTCGGGATGGGGCATCAGGCCGAACACGCGGCCGGTGGTGTCAGTCAGGCCGGCGCAGTGCAGGTCGGCGCCGTTGGGGTTGTGCGGGTAGGCAGCGGTGGGCGCGCCGGCTTCGTCGAGGTAGCTGAGGCAGTTGAGGCCCCGGGATTCGATGGCGGCGGCGGTTTCGGGGCTGCCGATAATCAGGCGACCCTCACCGTGGCGCACGGGTACTTCCAGCGTGTCCATTCCACGTAGGAAAGGCGTGTTCGACTTCGGGTTGACTTGCAGCCGCACCCAACGGTCTTCGTAGCGGCCCGAGGCGTTGTGGGTCAGCGTTACTTCGGGCGTTACGGTGCCGGCCAAGTCGGGCAGCAGGCCCAGTTTCACCAGCACCTGGAAGCCGTTGCAGATACCGAGCACGTGCTTGCCGCCGGCCACAAACTCCTTAATATCGTCGAGCAGCGTGCGGCCCTGGTCGTTTTTGCGGTAGCGCAGCTTGTTGGCCAGCACCACGCCCGAGCCCAAATCGTCGCCGAACGAGAAGCCGCCGGGGAAGTTGAGGATGTCGTAATCGTGGATGCTCACGTGGCCGTGCAGCACCTGGTTGAGGTGCACCACGGTGGCCTCGGCCCCGGCCAGCTGGTAAGCGGCCGCGAATTCCTCTTCGCAGTTGATGCCGAAGCCGGTCAGGATAAGGGCCTGGACTTTGGAGTTGTCAGTTGTCAGTTGCGAGTTGTCAGGCTGTCCCTTTCCCGAGTTGTCAGTTGTCGGTTGTTGGTTGTCAGGCCGGTTTTTCGCTGTCTCCTCGGTGCTGCTTTTCAGCGGCTCGTTTGATTCGTGGCCGCCGTCGACGCTTTTGTAGCCGGGCAGCATAATGTTGCCGTCGCCGTCTACCATTTCGTAGCCGGGGTCGGCGGGCCGGGGGCGCGGGGGCAGGTTGAGGTCGGGCAGGTTGGGCTGTTGCTTGTCGTCTTCCATGGTTACTGCTGCGCGGTTTCGTGCTGGCCGAAGCCGATAATCCGGTTCACCGGGCCGTTGGTCCATTCGTGGCGCAGGGCAGCGCAGTCGGCCGCAATAACCGGCTGGCCCGCATGGCTTACGGTCAGCTGGCCGTTGGCCGTTACGCGGCCCAGGCGGGTGGCGCGGCCACCGAAGTGCTGCTCGAAAGCCACCACATCTTCCGGGGCCACCGTAGCCACGAAGCGCGAGTGCGACTCCGAAAACAGCTGCACGGGTACTGGCAGAACCCCTCCCCCGGCCCCTCCCCAAAAGGGAGGGGAGCCAGACGACTTCTCATCAGAGGCTAACGTAAGCCCCTCCCTTTTGGGGAGGGGTTGGGGAGGGGTCACCGGTAGTTCTACTTCAGCCCCAAAACCGTAGCCGAACGTGGCCTCGGCCAGCGCCACCGCCAGCCCGCCGTCGCTCAAATCGTGGCAGCTTTGAATCAGGTTCTGGTCGTTGGCCTCTCCTATTAATATGTAGAGTGCCTTGGCGGCTTCGAAACGCACCTGTGGGACGTTAGCGCCCAGCTCGCCGAAGAGCTGGTAGAACTCCGAGCCACCCAGCTCGTCGTAGGTTTCGCCCAGCAAGTACACCACGTCGTCTTCTTGCTTGAAATCGGAGGTGATGGTGCGGCGGACGTCCTCAATTTTGGCGGTCATCGAATACAGCACCGTGGGCGGCACCGAAATCTTCACGCCGTCGGCCTTGAAGTCGTTTTTCATCGAGTCCTTGCCGCTCGTGAGCGGGATGCAGTAGGCAGCCGTGGCGTCGCGCAGGGCCTGAGCCATACGTACCAGCTTGGCCAACTTGAACTTGCCGTCGGGGTTGCTCACGGGGTCGTACACCGAATCGGGCACGCAGAAGTTGTCGTTGACGGACCAGAAGTTGCCGTCGCCGTAGCTCAGGTTCGGCAGCTTGCCGCCCACGGCCACAATCTGGCGCACAGCCTCGTCAAACGAGCCCGCCGACATAGCGTACGGGTCCAAATCACCGAATCGGGGCAGAATGCCGTTGCTCACGGCCACGCCTTCCCAGCTCTCGAAGTTGAAACGCACTACGGCCGCATCCTGCGGAGCCTGCCCCGTCGCGCCCATCAGCGGCTTGATGATGGTGCGGCCCTTCACCTCGTGGTCGTACTGCCGAATTACCGACTCGCGGGAGCAGATATTAAGGCTGCCGAGCAGGCGGGTGAGGATGCTGGTGTACGTGACCCCTCCCCAACCCCTCCCCAAAAGGGAGGGACTTGCGCTAGCCTCTGATGAAAAGGTATTTGGCTCCCCTCCCTTTTGGGGAGGGGTTGGGGGAGGGGTCGGCTCCCTCAGCGTCGGTTTGCTCCACTCCGCCTCCAGCACCTTGCGCGGCACGCCGTCGTGCAGGAAGTCCATACTGATATAGGCCACCGGCTTGTCGGCGAAGCGCACGTCGAGGTAGCCGTTGGCGGTGAAGTAACCGATGTCGGTCAGCTCCACTTCCATCTCGCGGCCCAGGGCCAGCAGCTCCTCCATTTTGGCCGGTTCCACCGCCAGCGTAAACCGCTCTTGCGACTCCGAAACGAAGATTTCCCAAGGGCGCAGACCGGGGTATTTCAACGGTACATCGGCCAGTTCCACCACGGCCCCGCCGCTAATGGTGGCCAACTCGCCGACGCTCGACGAAAGGCCACCCGCGCCGTTGTCGGTGCTGCAGCGGATGAGGCCGCGGCGGGTGGCCAGAATCAGGAAATCCATGGCCAGCTTCTGGGTGATGGGCGAGCCAATCTGCACGGCCGTGGCGGGCGAGGTTTCGTCTAGTTCAATAGATGAAAACGTAGCGCCGTGGATACCGTCTTTGCCCACCCGGCCACCGGCCATGATGATGCGGTCCTGGGGCTCGATGTGCTTTTCCCACGAATCGAGGCCGGCCAGCTGCATGGGCAGCACGGCCCCGGTGCCGCAATACACCAACGGCTTGCCGGCATAGCGGTCATCAAACACGATGCTGCCGTTCACCGTCGGCACGCCCGACTTGTTGCCGCCGTCCTCGATACCCTTGCGCACGCCTTCAAAAATGCGGCGCGGGTGCAGCTGGTTGCTCAGCAGCGTGCCATCGAACTCGGGGTTGCCGAAGCACAGCACGTTGGTATTGAACAGCAGCTGCGCCCCCCCGATGCCGGTGGCCAGCGGGTCGCGGTTGTTGCCCAGAATGCCCGTAATGGCCCCGCCATAGGGGTCGATGGCCGAGGGCGAGTTGTGGGTTTCCACCTTCCAGACGAACAGCGAGTCGGGGTTGATGCGCACGGCCCCGGCATTATCAGAAAACACCTTAATCAGCCAGTCGTTGCCGTTGGCCCGCAGTTGGCGGTCCACTTCGGCAGTGGCGTCCTTGATGTAGGTTTTGAACAGCGAATCCACCTCGAACGCCTCACCGGTGTCTAGGTCGCGGTACTTAATCAGGGCCGCAAACTCCTTGTGCTTACAGTGTTCCGACCAGGTCTGGGCAATAATTTCCAGCTCGCAATCCATCGGGTCGGTGGGCAGCCCCGCGGTCGTGCGCTCGGCCTGCATGCCGGCGTAATGGTCGCGTACGGTCTGCATTTCCTCCAGGTTGAGGGCGTACAGGTTGTCTTTTGACAACTGCACCAGCTGCTCGTCGGAGAGGCCGGTTAGCGGCACCGTTTCCGTAATGGGCTCGGCCCCGCCACCGGGCCGCGGCGTATAGTCGCGGATGTCGGTGAGGGGGCCGGTTTCGAAGCGGTTGATTTGCTTGTTGCCCAGCAGCTCCTGGGCCAGGCGGCGCAGGTCGGCTTCGGGCAGGGCTTGTTCGAGGAAGTAAAGCCGCTTGCTGAAAATGTGCTGGGTGTGGGTGTCGAGCGGCTCGTTGAGCAGGTCGCCGAGGGCGTTCTGGGCCGAAATGCCCTCGTCGTCGGTCACGCCGGGCAGCTTGGCTACCAGAATGTAGCTGCGGTATTCGGGACCGTGGCGAAACTCGTCGAAGGCAACTTCGTGCAGCACCGGGTCTTGGAGGCAGCGGGTGGCGAAGTCGCGCAGCTGCTGGTCGGTGAGGGGGTAACGCACCGTGTAGAGGGCGGTGCTTTGCACGCGGCCGGTGTGCAGGCCCAGGTGGCGGCGGGCGGCCTCGGCAATGCGTTGGCCCTCCCCATCATGTTGGTCGGGCCGAAGCAGCAGCTGAATGGTTCTCTGGGTAGGTTCCAAAAGAGCGGTGTTATCTATTTTTCGGTTCCACGCCGAGGCCCACCAGGGCCCCCGTGGGGAGCACACCCCACGCAGGGGTACGCCGAAAATGCCTTGCCGCCGGGCCGTTTGCCGTCGCGGTAGGTTTAAGAAAACGCTTTTTCCGGCCGACTGCCGGGTTTCACCACCGGAACGCCTGCCCGGCAAAGCGGGCAATCGTCGGGTGCGTAGGTGGCCGCCGTTACCGGCAGCAGGGCAAAGTTCGGAAAATTCAGCGCAGCATTACCACTGGTGCGGTCAATTAAACTCGCCACGGCCAAAACTTTCCCGCCCAACTCGGTCAATAGTCGCGCTACTTCATTGGTGCTCTTACCCGTAGTCACTACGTCCTCGGCAATGATGATTTGCTGACCCGGCTCAATCGTGAAGCCCCGACGCAAACTCATCTGGCCGTTTTCGTCGCGTTCCGTAAAGATGCCGGGCACGCCCAGCTGCCGGGCCAGTTCGTAGCCCATCACCACGCCGCCCATGGCCGGCCCCACCACCAAATCGGGCGCCAGGCCGGCGGCTTTTATCTGGCGGGCCAGCTCGGCGGCGGCCGGCGCAGCCAACTCGGGCCAGCGCAGAAACCGGGCGCACTGCACGTAGGTATCCGAATGCAGCCCCGACGAAAGCCGGAAGTGCCCGCGCAGCAGCGCATCTTCCCGCAGCAACTGCTGCTCCAGGAGCTCGGGGGTTAAGTTGGGTTGCGAGGTAGTCAAGGGAGGAAGAAAGGAAGTTGTGCAGGTTGGATTAGGTAGCAAAAGAACGTGTCATGCTGAGCGCAGCGGAGCGGAGTCGAAGCATGACACGGCCTGTTCATTCTATTATGCCTCTACGGCGCGCAGTTCATTGATTTGTGCTACCAGCTCGCGGGCCGTGGCGGCCGCATCTTCCGCCTGCCAGAGGGCGCGGGAAGTATTGATGAGCAGGCCGGCGCCGTCGGGGCGCAGGCCGGCGCGCAACGTGGCAGCCAGGTCGCCGCCCTGGGCACCTACGCCGGGCACCAGAAACCACTGCTCGGGGCAGATTGCGCGTACATCGGCCAGCGCGCCGGGGTAGGTGGCCCCTACCACGAGGCCGATGCCACCAATTTCCGCATCGAGTCGGCAGGCTACTGTGGCTACGCCGTGGGCCAGCGAGCCACCGCGGGTCAGGGCCATGTTCTGCATCGAGTACTGCGACTTGTTGCTGGTTTTTGACAGCACGAACACCATTTTGCCCTCGCGCACGAACGGCCGCACCGCGTCGTCGCCCATGTAGGGGTTCACCGTCACGGCATCGGCCCCCACCACATCGTAGGCAAAGCGGGCGTAGTGCTCGGCCGTGCTGGCAATGTCGCCGAACTTGCCGTCGAGTATCACCGGAATGTCTTTCGGAATCCGCTGTACGGTTTCCTTGAGCAGCTGCACGCCATTTTCGCGGCTCAGAAAGAAGGCGAGGTTGGGCTTGAAGGCGGCGGCAAACTCGCTGGTTTGGTCCACGACTTCGGCCAGCCGTCGGGCTACGTAAGCATCGTCGCCTACAGGGTCGAGGCCCACGCAAAGCAACGAATTGGCCTTTTGAATACGCTGAATAAGCTTTTCCATATCAGGGTGGGATGTAGCGCGAAGCTCCAGCTTCGCAGGGTGTTAAACGGTGGACTTTGCGCTGTTCAGCATCAGCAACGATATGCGAAGCTGCAGCCTCTCGCTAGTGTTACTGCTACTGCGGTATTGCTACTGAGGTATTGCACTCGGCAGCCAGCCGGGCCGAGAGGCCGGGTTCCAGCCACTCGCCGCTGCCAATTTGCACGGCAGCCGCGCCGCAGCGCAGGTAATCCGTCACGTGGCCGGCCGTGAAAATGCCGCCGGTACCAAACACGGGCAGCGTCAGCTGCTCATCGTGGGCCAGCTCCCACACGCAGCGCAGGGCCACTGGCCGCAGCGCCTCGCCCGAAAGGCCGCCGGCCACGGGTGGGGCGGTGGCATCGTCGGGCAGGTGCAGGGCCTTGAGCAGGTTGGTGGCGGCAATGGCATCGGCCCCGCCCTGCTGGGCGCCCAGCGCCAGCCCGCGGATGTGCTCGGGCCAAGGTGGCAGCTTCACCACCACCACGGCATCGGGGCCCAGCTCGTCGCGCACGGCCCGGGTGGCTTCGCGCACGAAACCGGCCGTCAGCTCGGCCCCGTTGCCGGTGTCGGGCTGAGTGATGTATACCTCCACACCCGCAATCTGGCTGCCTACTTCGCGGGCCAGAAACCGGGCAATTTTGCGGAAGCCCGGCACGCCGGGGGCCGTAATGCTCACCAGCACCGGTACCCCAAACCGGCGCAGACCGGGCAGAAACTCCTGCACCAGAATCTCGGCGCTTTCAGTGCGCATGTTGCTGGCATTGAGCAGCGTCTGGTCATTTACCTGCCAGATACCTTCCTCGTAATGGCCGGGCTGTGGCTCCATCGTTACGGTGCGCGTGAAGATGGCTCCCAGCCGTTCGTACCCGTCGCCCGCCAACTGCCAAGGAGCAGCGGCCAGACACACCGGGTTCTGTAAAGTGAGCGTACCGAGTTGCATGGCTGTAAGTTAGTTATCGGTTAGAGAACCGTCATGATGAGCTTATTGAAGCATCTTCACCGCTTCGTTGCAGTAGTAATCAAACAGCAGATTTACCATTGCGGTAGAGAGGCGTCGACTACGCTCTGCTGCGCTCAGCATGACGTTTCTTTTCAACCTCCTTATAAATAAAGCAAAACGCCCGGCCAATGACCGGGCGCTTGCTAGAAAGGAAGGCTAGACTACGTTTTCGCGGTTGATGAGGAAGGGTACACAGTCGCGGATATCGGTCTGACCGAGGATGAACTGAGCCACCCGGGCCATACCCACGCCGACACCGGAGTGCGGCTTTACATCGTGCTCCTTGTGGAAGTCAAGATACCAATCGAAGTCGGAGAGTTTCATGCCTTGATGGATGAGGCCTTCGAGCATCGAGCTGGTTTCGAGTTTGCGGGCGCCGCGTGTTATGGCGTCCCATACGTTAATCACGGCCATACGCTTGGGGCCCGTGCTCAGGTTCATGTTGCGGGTGGCGGCAGGAGCGGCAGCTACCATCTGCTGGGCAAAGGTGGTGTTGTCGTTCAAGCTGGCGGGTACCGGTATGGGTGAAAAAAGAAGAATGAATCGGAGTCAGGCGCTTCGCCGGTTGCTATCAGCCGAATGGGCCGGGCACAAAAAAACCGCTTCAAAAACCGAAGCGGTGAAAGGCGGAAAAGCCAGAAAAGCAGCCGAATTAACAAAAGAAACAACGGAGGAAATGACCTTTCGGTCATCTCGCAGGACGGCGTTTCGCTCGGTCCCGCGCTTCATTGGGGAATGTTGGTGTAGCTGAAGCACGATACAAAAGTACCAATTCGCTTTACCTCTGCAAGTTTTTAAACGTTACCGTTATGTTACCAAATTGTTAAGTCAGCCATTTCATCGATCTACTACCCGCTATACCAGCGGCAGCTATCAGTCTGTAAATCAATTAAATTAAACCCGAAATTCTATTTCTCGCAACGAGTAACGGCATCTTACCTTTGCTCTTTATTCGATACCGGACACAATTTTTCAGATTCTCTTGACATCGGCATAATCCTATTCGCGTAATTTCTCCTTAATGGTCCTACACTATATAGGAGCATAAATCCACCTCGCTCCCCCACCTATTTCCTGTTTTTGCCCCAATTCGGCCGAGCCCACCGCAACTGCGTTGGCACCCGGGCAATCGGGTGCAGCCTTTGGCCACTCACCTACTGCGGCCCGGCTTAGCAACCACGTTCAGACAGCTGGCTTATAGGAATCCGAACATATTAACATAATTATAACAGGCCTGTTTCTTGCTAAACTCGATTCACCGTCTAACTTTGCTAAGGACGCATTTTTGAGCCCTTTGTTCTTTCTTTTCTACTCGCAGCTATGAAAAAAGTACTACTCTCGCTTTTGGTGGCGGGCTCTCTTGCGTTGCCCCATGCGGTACGCGCGCAGGCGCCCGTGCCGGTTAACTACACCGAGCAGGTGGTAGTGGAAGGTGCCGGCCGCAGTGCCCTTTACACCCGCGCCCTTAATTGGGCCGAGCACAAGTTCACCTACGCGCCTACCACCGCCCTGGTAGCCGACCCCACCAAGTCGGTCATCCGGGTTACGGGCACCGGCAAGCTGAAGCCGGTAGACGCCCGCGGCCAGGACCAGAGCCTGATCGTTTTGTTTACCTTCCGTTTCCAGGCCACCGACAACGGCTACAGCTACCAGGTTAGCTCGTTTGAGGTAGTGCCCGACCCGAAGGCCCCCTCGCAGAAGGTACCGCTGGAGGAATACCAGGCCGAGTTGCGGGCCAGCCGCAACAACGCTAAAACCTTCAACGACCGTCGCCTAGGGGCACAGGCTACTTCGCTGGCCAGCGAAGCCGCCATGTCGTTCCGCTCCTTCATGAACAGCCAGCCCGCCAACGACCACGTAGGCGTAGCCGATGAACAGCTGGGAGCCCAATAGCCGGCTTAGAGCAGATTTCAAGTCAGTGTACAGGATTTGCCGTAG
>NZ_JABKAU010000027.1 GCF_013377885.1 Hymenobacter lapidiphilus | reverse complement strand
CCAAGGTAAACGGGCTCCGTTCAGTTGAAGGAGGGGTTAGTTATCTGAATAGTAATAGGCCACCTTTTGCTTGATAGCCACCACCCCGCCTTGTTGCTGCATCCATGCGTCCACCGTCTGTAGCCCACCAGTTCGTGGATTCAGCACCCACACGCGCCCATTGGACCGAATGCAGTACGCCCCCAAAGAGGCCGTTACGTACAAGCGAAATAGGCCCTGCTTATACTTAGCGATACCGGGGCCGGGTACGTCGGCGCACGAGAAGTAGACGCTAGACGTGTCAGCAGACGTTTGGAAGAGCAAGAGCCCAACGGGCCGGTGGCGCTGATAGGCCACGGCTTGGAAGTGCAGCGTGTCCCAGCGCCAGTACTGTCCTAGGTCCTCGCCCGGTTGATAGCGTTGAAACGGTCCGGCTGACAAGTACGCTACCGGAACAATGCGGCAGCTGCCCTGTCGGCGGTACTGCTTCAGCGAGTTAAACCCTCCGGTGTCGGCGTACTTAAAATTCAGCCAGCCCTCTTCCCGAACAGCCTGTTCGACCAAGGCCGACGCGTTACGCCAATAAGACGGGGACAACTCCAATGTGTCAGGTGCAGAAAGCCACCACGTGCGTGCTGGCTTGCCAGCATACGCTAGCGCATCGGAGTTACCGATAAAAAGCAGCAGAAGGAACAAACCGAATGGAGGGCGCACGGAATAGGAGAAAGAAAAGAGGAAGCTTTATTATGGCCAAAGTACTGGCTAAGCGGTAGTACTTACTCCTAGAAGTTTACCCAAACGGTCGGATTCGCCAAAACGAGGAATTGAAGTATGTTCTCCCGACGGACCAGCTATGTGAACATCCGGTTACATATCGCTCTCTGCGGGTTGAACGGGAGGTCCCTTTTTTATTTCCAGCAGAATGGTATCCGCTTCGTGCATTCCTTTCGCGGCTGCTTTCGTGAGATAATGCCGCAGCAAGGCTTGCGTTTCCTTGTCCAGGTCGTGAAAGCTGCGGGCGCCGTGTATTTCACACTCGCTGTACAGGTCCTGGTACACGTCCAGGTACGCCGGCGGGTAATCGTTTTTGTTGGCCATCATCAGCGCGTCGTAGAGGAATTCGGTGCCGGGGGAGAAATCCAAGGCGATAATCCGCAATTGTTGATAGGCCTCCACATTGCCATCGTAGGCTGCTTGTCGCAGCTTCGGAATGTCGCCACTCTCATAATTATTCATCGACACTTCCTCGCTGCCAGGTGTTTGACACATGGGGAAAGCCAGCAGCAGCACAAACCACCAGAGTAGATGTTTTTTCATTTGATTGTGGCATGAAACAATGTTAGCAGACAGCGTCCACTCGTTCAAGAAAACGGTCGGAACCGCAAAAGTGGATAGGGGTGAACTTAGTTGCCACATTTGCACTTACAGATTATAGGAGAGAATTATCAATTATAGAATTCAGCGCGGTATCTTTGGGGCATGGTCGTCATTTCCCAGAAGCCGCTGCGGGAGTTTTGGGAAAAGCACCCCGATGCGAAAGAAGCGCTGAGTGCCTGGTACGTCTTCGTACAGGAAAGCGACTGGGCCCGGCACGCGGATGTGATCCGCGACTACAACACGGCCGACTACACCCGCGACGGGCGCTACGTGTTCAACATCCGGGGCAACCGCTACCGCTTGGTGGCCCGGGTGCACTTCGCCATCCGCACCGTGTTCATCCGCTTTGTCGGCACGCACCAGCAGTACGACCGCATCAACGCCGACACCATTTAACCAGCCCTACACTCGCTCACCTTTTAGCAGCCGATTCCCATGGACATTCGCACCCCCGCCGATTACCAGCAGGCCCTGGACCAGTTCACGGCCTGGATGGACCACGAACCCGCCGACCTGACGCCCATGCGCGCGCTGCGCGACGCCATCAGCGCCTACGAGAAGGGCCAGGGCTACGAACTGCCCGCCCCCCAGACCCTGGTGGGGCGCTTGGAACTGGAGATGTACCGGCGCAAGCTCAACAAGAAAAACCTGGCCGCGTTGCTGGGCATCCCAGCCTCGCGCCTGAGCGACGTATTGCAGGGCCGACGCATCAACCTAGACCTGGCCAAGCGCCTCTACAAGCGCCTGGGTATTCCCGCCGACTTCATTTTAGAAGCCGCGTAGCGGTCCTGGCCAAGCACCTGTTCACCAAAACGAGCGTTTAATGATGCTTATCCTCCACAAACTTGTGCGGGAAGTAGATGATGCCAAGTACCTCCTTCAGATTTTCCTCTACAAATAGCGCGCATTCGCCCTTCAGGCATTCGATTTCGATAAAACGGATGTTGGCCAGCGAGCTAGCCGCCATGGCTTTTACTGTTTGTATCATTCCCTCGTAATATTCCTCGGTGATGTCTAGCGCGATGATGTCTTGAGGGGAGGGGTCCCAATTCAGTCCCAGACGGTTCTTATAGACCTCGTATAAATGGTAACGGGGCACAACCCAATCCTGGGTAGCCGAAGGGGCTAGCTCTTGAAGGAGCGCGAGTAGTTCCGGATTAGTAGAATCCCCCTTGGCCATTAAACCGCGCAGGACATCTTGTGAAATAGGCAGCATGAGCGCGGGTAAGGCTGTAACGCGATAAAATAAGAACCCTATTAGGAGGATAGTCCGAAGGATAAACGAGCGTTCAAGAAAACGGTCGAATCGAAAAAGGAGCAAATAAGCGTACTTCGCTCCTTTATTCCTGCTGGCTGTCCCACGCTATTTCCCATGACCGCTCCACAAGAATACCGGCAGTTTATGACCGCCCACTTCTCCGGCTTGGCGCTGCAAAAGCCCGTTTTCTACCAGGGCACCTATGGACTGCGTGTAGACCTGCAGGTGGGCGAAACGAACACGGACGAGTACTTCCGCCACGTTATCGGGCGGGCCACTACTCTTTTTGAAGCGGCGTTTGCGCCCGACGACCGGGTGTTGCTGCTCATACGGGACTACAAGTACCGGCGCCGCAAAATCCGCTTTGGCAACTTCGTCCACCGGCAGATACGCGGCTTAGTAAAGGGCGAGCTGACCTACACCAAAACGGGCGGTTTCTACGACCCGTCCCGCGTATGGAACCAGGAGTTTATTCGACTGCCGGCGCACCGGATCGCCCACCAACAGGTATTGACCGCCATTGCCCATGCCGATTTTCCGCCCCGGGCGCCACGCTTTTCGGGGCGGGGCCTGTGGCAGGCGCCCGAGCTCTATTTCCTGAACCTAGACCGCGCCCTTATTTTTCACATGTACGACGACCGCGGGTTAGACCTTATTGCCGGGGACCGGCAGACATTACGCCCGCTGTACGAACAGTTCAACACCTGGCTCTTGGACTACGACCGGTCGCGCATGGACCTGATGTTCAAATCAGACCAGGAAAGGCTGTCCTAACGAACAAAGAAGGTGTTTAGGAAAACGGTGGCAAGATAAACGCGCTTCGTTTGGTGAAAGGAGATGTTTCTATTTCATCAACGACGCAACTATTGCCTCCCCAAACCACTCAAGTGAGTAGAGCCAGAATTCTGGCTCCACCTAACCCCCGTTTTAACGTTATGAAGCTTTTTACCCTTCTTGTATTCAGCCTTTTAACTGCTTGCCCTGGCTACGGGCAGAGCACCGAATATTCTCTTCACCTTACCTCGGGATTCGCGGCTTATCGGGGCAGTGGTGCCGCTGGGGACGGTTCCGTGATTGTGGTGCCGGACCCGCTTGATGAATTCCTTATTTCCGACCGGGAAGAACCTTATACGGAGAACCCGTATGGCACCACGTTGGGATTATCCTACGGGCTGGCGGCGCAGGTGCAGCGGGTTACGGCCAAAGGCAGCGTATGGGGGCTGCAAACCGGCTACGAAGTGCTCAGCAGTCGAACTCGGATTCATAATGTCTTCGACCAGCACGATTTCGGCACTAGCTCCACCGGATATACTTCTTTAGTTAACCACGGCATTACTACGCATCCATTCTTTGGCCACCGTTTTGCCGTCAAAAACACGCAGGTAGACCTGACCGCCGGTCCGGAAGTAAGCTTTCTGCTTCGCAGCCACGAAGAAGGGAAGGCGAAATCCGACTTCAGCACCTATTCTACCAGCCTCAACCATGGCCATCCCGACCTGGATGTGCGGGCTCGCGTAAATTTGACGACGTACTACAAGCACATCGGGCTGGCGCTGGGCTATTCGCACGGATTAACCAACTATCGGAAAAATCAGGCAGGTGTGGTTGGTGAGGCTTATTTGCAAGCATTCTGGCTGGGGCTGACCTATCGTCTATAACGAGAACCCCATAACCCCATCCCTTTTTCATAGCATAAGCTCAGGCGCAGCATCCAGGAAAACGGTGGCAAGGTAAACCCGGGCATTCAGTTGAAGGAGCGTTAGCAAGTGGCCGTAGTCAGTCACCCTTAAAATTAAAGTGGGCTTTCGCTGAGCCGCTGCTGCGGTCCGGTCGCTTTTCTTGCCGTTCTGGCGCTATCTTCGGCGCTCTTCCCGTGCTTCGTGCACCATCTTAGAAGTGCCCGACCATCTGCCGTATGCTAAAAAAACACCGCTATTTGCTCTGCTTATCGCTTGGTCTTCCTGCCTGTCACTCCAGTGCCCCTTCGCCTGGCATCGTGGTCAGCACCGTCGCCGGTCAAAGCAAGGCCGGGTTTGCCGAAGGGCCCCCGACGACCGCCTTATTTAACCGCCCCCTCGGCGTCGCGGTTGACGCGCAGGGCAACCTATACGTCGCGGACACGGAAAATCGGCGCATCCGCAAAATCACCCCGGACGGCTTTGCGACCACCGTCGCCGGCAGCGGGGGCGCGGCCCTGGTGGACGGGCCCGCGGCCACGGCCGCATTCAACGGCCCGCGCGGCGTGGCCGTGGACGCCGACGGAACGCTTTACGTGGCGGACACCGGCAACCACTGCATCCGCCAAGTGAAAGCCGGCGTGGTCACGACGCTGGCCGGAACGGTCCACCCCGCGCTGGGGGGCCTCCACGGGTTCGCCGACGGCCCCGCCGCCGCCGCGCGCTTTTCCAGCCCCTACGGCGTGGCCGTCGATGCCCAGCACAATGTCTACGTGGCGGACACGGAAAACCACCGGATTCGCAAAATCAGCGGGGGCGTCGTCAGCACCCTGGCCGGCAATGGAAAAAATGGCTTTGCGGACGGACCGGGCGCTACCGCCCAATTCTTCTGGCCCGGCGGCGTCGCCGTGGACGGGGCCGGGGCCGTGTACGTGGCCGACTACGGCACGCACCGCCTCCGCAAGGTGGCGCCCGCGGGTACGGTCAGTACCGTCGCCGGCAGCGGCACCACCGGCACCGCGGACGGGGTGGGCGCCGCCGCGCAGTTGGCTTTGCCCGAAGCGGTCGCGGTGGACGGGCACGGCACGGTCTTCCTCACCGATGGCAGCGCCCGCGTCCGCCAAATCACGGCCGGCGGGGCGGTGAGCACCCTGGCCGGCAGCGGCGTCCGGGGCTACGCGGACGGGCTGGCCGCCGCGGCCCAATTTCAACGACCCGCCGGCTTGGCCGTCGACGCGCAAGGATGCGTTTACGTCGCCGACGGGCAAGACCATCGCATCCGCAAAATTGCCACCCCGTAACCGGAACTGCGCTAAGCGCTCCGGCCCAATACACGCGTGGACTCGCGGGTCCGCTCATGTGCTTTCCATCCGATCCTCCAAAACGCAGCCCGTCCACGTGCCTGTCCACCGCGCACCGGCGGACTTCTTTAACCGGGCAAACGTACTCGGCGATAATCTTCTGTTTAGCAAAAGGGTCGGAAGATAAACGCGGCCTTTCACTGAATCGAGCGTTTCCGCTGCTCCGGCACGGTGCCGTTTACTCCCGGACTAAAATTAATTCGAGCGACCCTTCCTGCAGCGAATTGTGCTCGTCCAAATGCGCGTGGCAGCCGGCCGTCGTGGCCTCTTGGGCCAGGTTCAGTAAATGGCCGGCCAGGGAAACCAAGCCGGCTTGGTTGGCGCGGATGCTGACAGCCCCAGCTTCGAGGACGACGGTGATTTCGAAGTCCCCGACCCAGTGCAAGAGAATGCCGGTTTTGGGGGAATACTCCGGGACCTCAAGGGTGATTTGCATCGCAGCGCGTGAAAAAGGTAAGTATAGGCAAACGGTCGGAAGGTAAACAGGGCAATTCAGAATAAGGAGCCTATCTTTCGACACTACTCTCCACCGACATGTCGCCTGTTCTTCTTCTCCTGCGTTTCCGGTGGCTATTGGTGCTGGTTACCTGTTGCGCTTACGCCGGGCCTTGCTCCGCCCAGTCGCCGCAGACCTACACGTTAACCAACCAACGGACCGTAAAAGACGGGAAACAAGAATCCAGCAGCCCTTTGACCGAGGCGTTCTTGACCGTCTTGGAAGAGCAGAAGGTGATTGCCACGCTCTTTCTGAAAAGCGGCCACGGTAAATCCTACCGCATTGACCAAACCCGGCCTGACCTGTCCGGCATGGGCATCACCATGTACATCTGCAACGCGGCAAAGGGCTCCGACAACGAGGTGGATGGGGACGTGATTATTGTCAATCCCGTCAATAAAACGATTGTATTCGCCGTGTTACGGGACAACCCAAAGGGACAGCAGATGAACAACTTTGTGGAGTACCACTACGAATCCGTGGCGTATCAAGACAAATAAGCAGTTCGCTTAGCATGTCTTTCCGCTTACAAGGAGAGTTCACGCAAAGGGTCCGAAGCTAAACGCGCTCTGTTTGAAAAAAGGAGGGATTAATACGCTCCGTAATCGTTGTTGAGGCAGCGAAGGGATTTGACCGGCACCTCCACCAAGTGTCCCTGTGCGCTGACTCCCCAGGCGCGCAGCGGATAGGGCAGGTAACGTTTCTCAGCGGCAGGCACCCGTTTGTACAGCACGAAGTACTGGCGGGGCTTGCCTGTGGCCGCCGAGCAGTACGTGATGTCTACTTGACGCCGGGGCGCGGCCACGCGCAGGTGCACCGTGTCCGCGATTTCAAACCGAGCCCGGGCCGTGCGGGGGGAAAGGCGCCGTTCAAACGCCAAGACGAGTTGGCCGTTTTGGCACGCGGCCTGGGTCTTGGCGTAGCATGAGAGCCCGTTGCCGCTTTCCAGCATGAGGGCCCCGCGGCAGGTAAAATACCCCGGCAGCACGATGCGGGGCGAGCGGGGCGTACCGGATGTAAGGAAAAAGAGCGGCAGCAGCAACCAAGAGCGCATGGGCAGGGGAAAAGTAAACGCCGACCGACAACCGGCTCCGGCAGGGACGCGCAAGGTAGGGGGCTCCTTGCCCAATCGCATGAAGCGTCAAATGCAGCAGCAGCGTGTTCACGAAAACGGTCGTGCCTTGAACGAGCTCTGTTCAGTTGAAGGAGCGTTTGTGTACCATTATCTTGGCTCATAGCTCACTATAATCAAACAGGGCCTCCCAGACCGTCATTAGGACTGCGGTACGTCCTTGTCTATGCTCCAAGCAAGTGCGCTGCTGAAGCATGGCCGGGTCCAAGCGCGTAAGCCCGTGGCGTTCCACCAGTTGCAGAATGGCCTTTGCTTCCTCTGTGTCGAGTTGCTTCGCTGACGTTTCTATCTCGGAGAAGGACCGATACAGCACACAAAACTTCCCCACCAGAGATAGCCGCAAATTATGCTGTTCCTGTCCCCGTACCTCATAGGAAAATGCGACTTCGTAATTCAGGTCGGTTAAGTCCTCCAAGATAAAGTCTCGGCTCAATTCGTCTACAATGGCTTGATAGGGCCGTCGATTGAATGCTCGAAGCGAAAACCCGTAATGGGGTTCCGTAGCTGACCCGTAGGCGGCCACAATGGCCTCATTGACCACTTCCAAGGAAACCGGTTGCTGCGACGAATTGGAGACGTGAGTCATAGTGGGTATTCGATGGGGCACCCCTGAAGTTTAAGAAAAGGGTCGTGCCTTGAACGCGGCAATTCAGTTTAAGGAGCGGTTAAAAGGTATTCGTCTTGAAATCCTTCCGAAGGGCAGCAACTTTCAACCTTCGGTACACCCGCAGAAACCGCCAATCGTTGCGGTTGTCATACATCAGCTGCACATGGTAGTAGTTCACGTGTTCTGCCACGCCAAAAGCGTAGGCGAACAGCGCCCAGCCGGTGTGCGTTTGCGCGACCCAGGTGTCCTCAAACTCATTCTTTAGCAGCAGTACCAGCACCGGGTAAGCCGCGATAACGCCCACGTTTACCCACTGATAGCGGTGGAATTGCCGCAAGACGCGTTCGGGGCAGTGGCCTTCGCCTTGCACAGTGGCCAGCTTCCGGCGCCAGTAATAGGTGCCTTGCGCTAGCACCAGCACTATCAAACCGACGCCGTAGGTCAACAGTAGCGAGGGCCGCCATCCGTACTTGACGTTGAGGAAAAGCCCAAACAGCGAAATCCAGATGACGTGGAATCGCTCCAGTTTGTAATACTCCGTCAGCCGCTTCACTAACTGGTCTTTCATTCAACAAAGATGAACCCCGAAGGCCTAAGGGCCATTGGACGCGCGGACCAACGGCAGGGTTAACCTTTCTGCCTTGGTGGCGGACCGTTCACGCAAACGGTCAGAAGGTAAACGCGCTCCGTTCAAAGTAAGGAGCCAATCTTTGAATCCATTATGACGCCTTCCCCCCTTGAGCAGGCCGTGCTCTCCTTCGTGCAGCTACGTACGGGCGGCGACGGCCCGGTGTCGCTCGACACGCTGATCTTCGACGAGCTGCAAATCGACGGGCTGGACGCCTACACCTTCATGGAGGACTTCATGAACGAATTTGACGTCGACATGAGCGGATACGACCCCGAGCGGTACGCCATGAGCGAAGCCGATTTGGCCAATATTTTCAAAACATTGTGGCGCGCCGTATTCAATCGCCGCGCATTGGTAAAATTTTCCTTCCCGGTGCGCCACCTACTTGCCGTAGCCCAACAAGGGCAGTGGTGTGATTACCATAAGGCCTCCTCCACGACACCAGCAGCTACATAAGCATGCTCATGGACCCTATGTAAGTGGAGTTTAGCCAAAGGGTCCGAAGATAAACGAGCTTCGTTCAAAATTAGGAGCTTTAACGTTTACTTGCTTTTCAAAGCTTGCAGTTCCTTTACTTTTTGCCGGGTTTCGGGGTCGTCGCGCAGCTGCAACGCCTGGACGTAGTACGGCAGGGCTTTCCGGAGCTTGCCTTGTTGTTCGTAATAGGCGCCCATGCTGGTGTGGGCGTTGAAACTGGCGGGGTAGTTGGCCAGATTTAGGCGAAACAAGTCGAAGGCTTTCGCGGGTTGCTGTTTCTGCAGGCACCCCCAAGCGTACAAGTTGACCAATTCCTCCGGCGGTAAGACGGGGTAGCCGTACTGCTGCGAGCGCGTGCGGTATTGCTGCCGAAGAGCGTCTGCAGAAAACGTCGGGTCCGCCACGCTCGTGGACAATGGAGCTTCATCGTGCCGAAAGAAGGCGCGTAGGGCGTCGTCCGTGGCCCGCAGGGGCACCGAGCCGTGGCTTTCGTCCGGGTAGTATTTCCACGTCCAGGCCAGCGCAGCGGGTGACTGCCGGCGCAGTAGGTCCACGCCCGCCATTTCGGCTCGCAGGTGCTCGGTGCTGGCGCTCGTGTCACGCCGAATTCCCGTCGTGTCGCGCCCGGCGGGCAGTGTGTGGGCCACGGCCAGGAATAGCTTGCGGTCCTTGATGTGGCCCTGCTGAAACGCGGCCTCAAGTTTGGGGAGCACGACCCGCTGGTCCCACCATACGCTCGGTTCGAGCGCCACATAAGCGTTGAATAACGCGGGCTTTGTGGCCAAGGCGTTGAGTACGGCCAAGCCGCCCAGCGAGTGGCCGACCAGCAGCCTGTAGGGTGCGGTCGGGTACTGGGTGTCGATGTAGGGAACGACTTCCTTTTCTAAAAAAGCGAGAAATGGCTCGCCCCCTCCCGAGGTGGCTAGGGTGCGGTCCGGTTGGTTATCCCACCGCTTGGTGGCGTGCGTGGGCGTCAGGTCCCGGGTGCGGGTCGGAAACGGGTGGGGAATGCCCACGATAATCATTTCCGGGCATAAGGCGTTGCCGTTGACGGCGCTTAGTTGCTGTACCAGGCCCATGACGGACGCAAAGTGTAGGTCCCCGTCAAGTAGGTAGAGCACGGGGTAGCGCTTGGGGGCAAACACGCCGCTGGGGTCGGCCGGGGGCACGTACACCCACAGGCCGCGCTTCTCATGCAGCACCTGCGAGCGCAGGCTGTCGACGTGACCCAAGTCGAGGCGGGAGGACTGTGCCGCGGCTGCGGTCGTCAGCAACAAGAAGCAACTCAAGAGCGCGTGTTTCATAAGCTATCGCATCAGGTTAGCCAAAACTACCAGAATCACCCGATTCGCCCGCCCCAACCGAGTTCACTCAAACGGTCCGAAGGTAAACGAGATGCTTTTGTTGAAACAAGCGTTATTCTATTGGCTTCCTACCTTACTTCTTTGAAGCCCCAGACAGGTCGCTTATGCCCGGATTTAAAGATGAACTGCTACAACTAGGCAAACAACTGCAACTGTCCTTCGAGGCGTTTGACGCCGTGGGTATTCATGCTTGGCCTTCGGTGCTCCACAAGATTGAGGCGTCCTTCGTCGTCAAAACTTCGTCCAATACCCATTTCAATTGGTGGTGGGAGAGTTTCAAAGGACCACAGTTCAGTCTATTCTTTGAGAACGGTCAAGCCTACGAGTGTCTAGACCAACTGATTGACGTACAGGAACAGGTCTGGTTTGTGGCCTGTGAAAGCGGCCGGGACCCCAGCAAATTTTGGCTCTTTCAGGGCCGCATACAGGCCATTCAGTTGATTCTGCGGGAGCACTATGCCTTTGAATACTACCTCGTTTCCAAAAAGTATGAGTGGTTACTATGCGAAACGGACCACGATGTATTGGTGGGTTTAAAAAGCGTAATTCCGAAAATGGAGGCACTACAGGCAGCAAATAGGACCTTTTAAAATGGGCGCCTGCTGATACACTTGTGGTTCACTGAAACGGTCCGAACCTCAGAAGCGACGGATATGATGGACTGGAAGCGTAATGGCACCCGGTTGGACTTCTGACCGGCTACCGTCAGCTGTTGCCTAAGCGTTCTTGCTCCTCTCGTACCAACTGCTGCAACTCTTCTTCCGATGGCAGGTTCATCTGGTATTTGCTCACAAACAGTTGCTCGGCCATGCCCGTGGTCGCATAGCGCACAAGGGTGTCATTTTTCTGGGCGCACAGAATGAGCCCCACCGGCGGATTGTCGCCTTCGCTCATCTCCTGTTCCCGGTAGTAGTTCAGGTACACGTTCATCTGCCCCGCGTCGGCGTGGCTGAATGCCCCAATCTTCAGGTCTACCAGCACGTGGCACTTCAGAATGCGGTGGTAAAAGACTAGGTCAATGAAGTAGTGCGCGTTGTCGAAGGTGATGCGCTTTTGCCGCGCCTCAAAACAGAAGCCCCGCCCCAACTCCACCAGAAACGTCTGCAGGTGCGCAATAATCGCCGCCTCCAGGTCGCTCTCGCTGTAGCTGGCCCGTTCCTCCAGCCCTAAAAATTCCAACACGTAGGGGTTTTTCACCACATCGGTCACCGACAGCGGCTGCGTGCCGGCGTGGCCGGCCAGCACCGCCGCTTTATCGGTCGAGAGCCCCGTGCGCTCGTACAACGCCGACTCAATGGCGCGCTTCAGCTCCCGCACCGACCAGCTGTTTTTCACCGCATGTACCTCATAAAACGCCCGCTGCACCGGCCGGTCCAGGGCCAGCAACTCCAGAAAGTGTGAGAAGCTCAGCCGGTTCAGCAGCAACTCCGGTGCCAGGCCCGGCAGGGCGTGCGGGCCGCTGGCCAGGGCCGACACGGCCGTTGGGAAAGGCTTGGACGCATCCAATAGACCCGCTTGTTGCAATTCCGCAGACACTGTCTGCAAAATCAGAGGGTAGGCCCGGTAAAACTCGCGGCACTGATAAAGTCGCCGTTCTGCAAGCCCTTTGACGCCATGCAGCTGCCGCGCTAGCTCCGATAGCAGTCGCTCACCGTACTCGGCCCGGTCGCTGCCGTCCTGTTCGTACTCGGCGATGTGCCAGCCGATAAGCCAGTTGCGCACCGTCAACCAATAGTTTACCTGTTGGGCAGCCGCCCGCTGCGTTTGCGCGTGCAGCTGCCCAATCTGTTCCGCTAGCAGCGAAAGCGTACGTTCTTCCATCGGGACCAAGTTACGCTTGTCCAGTGAGTCGGCCGCATGGCCGGCAGCTACAAAAAAGCGGATTATCAAGCGAAAAGTTGCTTCTGGCTATTGTTCAGTTAACCGGTCCGAAAGAATAACGAGGGCTTCCCTGTTACTAGTCTCGAACCGCTGCTTTTTTGTACATGACTGACCTTTCGATTGCCCAATCCGTGGCCCTCGCGCCCATCAAAAGCGTAGCCGCCCGGCTGGGCATTGCCGAGGACGACCTGGAGCTGTACGGCAAGCACAAAGCCAAGCTGCCGCTGGCGCTGATTGACGCGGAAAAGATGGCGCGGGCCCAACTCATCCTGGTCACGGCCATGACGCCCACCCCGGCGGGCGAAGGCAAAACGACGATGTCCATCGGCCTGAGCGACGGGCTGAACAAGCTGGGCAAAAGGGCCATTGCCGTGCTGCGCGAGCCCTCCGTGGGGCCGGTGTTCGGGGCCAAGGGCGGAGCCACGGGCGGGGGACATGCGCAGGTGGGGCCCTTGGTCGACATCAACCTGCACTTCACGGGTGATTTCAGCGCGGTGGAAAAGGCCAACAACCTGCTGGCGTCCCTCATCGACAACGCCCTCCACACGCCGGGCCACCCGCTCAACCTCGACCCGCGCGCCGTGCTCTGGAAGCGGGTCATTGACCTGAATGACCGCAGCCTGCGCGACATCATCATCGGCCTCGGCGGCAAAGCCAATGGGGTGATGCGCAGCGACGGCTTCAACATCACGGCCGCCTCGGAGGTGATGGCCATCCTGTGCCTGGCCACCAGCCTGGCCGATTTGAAGGCCAAGCTCGGCAACATCCTCGTCGGGTTCACCTACACGAACGAGCCCGTGTACGCCCGCCAGCTGAAGGCGGAGGCAGCCATGGCCATCCTGCTGCGCGACGCCCTGCAGCCCAATCTGGTGCAAACTCTGGAAGGCAACCCGGCCCTGGTACATGGCGGGCCCTTTGCCAACATTGCTCAGGGCACTAATACGGTGCTGGCCACTCGCATGGGCCTCTCGTTGGGCGACTACGTGGTGACGGAAGCCGGCTTCGGCGCCGACCTGGGGGCCGAAAAATTCCTAAACATCAAGTGCGGCTACGCAGCACTGGCACCGGCGGCCCTGGTGATGGTGGCCACCATCCGGGCCCTGCGCCACCACGGCGGGGCCCCGCCCGTGGAAATCAACACCCCCGACCTGGCCCGGTGTGAGCAGGGGTTTGCCAACCTCGAAAAGCACCTGGAAAACGCCCAAAAGTTCGGATTTCAGCCCGTGGTGGCCATCAACCACTTCGTAAGCGACACAGCCGAGGAAGTGGCCCTGGTGCAGCGCCTGTGCCAGAATATGGGGGTCCAGGCCGTAGTGAGCACCAGCTGGGCCGAGGGCGGCGCCGGCGCCACCCGGCTGGCCGAGGCCGTGCTGGCCAGCATCGCGAGCGGCGCCAACCGCTTCCGGCCCTTGTACGCCTGGGACCAGCCCATCAAGGCCAAAATCGAGACCATTGCCCGGGAGATTTACGGAGCTGCCGGGGTGGATTACTCGCCCAAAGCCGAAGCCGATATTCGCCGCATCAACCGACTGGGGTTTGCCCACCTGCCCATCTGCATGGCCAAAACGCAGAAGTCGTTTTCCGACAACGAAAAGCTCATCGGCCGGCCAGTGGGTTTCCGCGTGACGGTGCGCGAATTTGAGCTGGCCACCGGGGCCGGCTTTGTCATTCCCCTTCTCGGCTCCCTGCTGCGCATGCCCGGGCTGCCGGCCGTGCCCGCCTCCGAGGGCATGGACATCGACGACGACGGCGTCATCACGGGGCTGTCGTAACCGTGATTATCTTCACTTGATTATACTGCTGGAGCAAAAGGAGACGTTCTAAGTGGGGAACTAATTTCCAGAAAGTGTAATTACATATTTCAGGAGGAAATTATCAATTCCAGAACTGTGCATCGTACCTTTGGGTATGGTCATCATTTCCCAGAAGCCGCTGCGGGAGTTTTGGGAAAAGCACCCCGATGCGAAAGAAGCGCTGAGTGCCTGGTACGTCTTCGTACAGGAAAGCGACTGGGCCCGGCACGCGGATGTGATCCGCGACTACAACACGGCCGACTACACCCGCGACGGGCGCTACGTGTTCAACATCCGGGGCAACCGCTACCGCCTGGTGGCCCGGCTGCACTTCGCCACCCGCACCGTGTTCATCCGCTTTGTGGGCACGCACCAGCAATACGACAACATCGACGCCGACACCGTTTGAGCACCCGCGTTGAGCACCCGTTGCTTCTCTCCCATTTTATACGCTTCTTACTCATGGACATTCGCACCCAAGCCGACTACCAACAGGCCCTGGACCAGTTCACGGCCTGGATGGACCACGAACCCGCGGACCTGGCGCCCATGCGGGCACTGCGCGACGCCATCAGTGCCTACGAAAAGGGGCAGGGCTACGAATTGCCCGAGCCCCGGACGCTGGTGGGCCGGCTGGAGCTGGAGATGTACCGGCGCAAGCTCAACAAGAAGAACCTGGCCGCGCTGCTGGGCATCCCGGCCTCGCGCCTGAGCGACGTGCTGCAGGGCCGCCGCATCAACCTGGACCTGGCCAAGCGCCTCTACCAGCGCCTGGGCATTCCCGCCGACTTCATTTTAGAGGCCGCTTAACGGGCCTGATCAGGCACAGGGCGCGTTCAGAAATAGGAGGGTTGAAATAGTGAATTGGCTACTGGGCACGCTCCCGTTGTTTGGCCTTCCGGTCCGAGAGCACTACGACCCCGGTGGCCCCGCGCGAACCGTAGAGCGCGGCCGCCGCGGTCCCGTATAGGAGCGTCACCTGTCGAATGGGGCCGCGCGTGAGCGCCCGTTGCAGGGCTGCTGTCGTGGCCGGGTCGTTGTGGTGGAAAGGCTGCCCGTTCACCACGTATAGGAGGGGGCAACCGTCGAGCTTGGAGGGGCCGGTTAGGGCCAGGGTCGGGGTGGCGTTGCGCTTAGCTGCGGAAACACCCGTCCAGCACAGGGTCGTTTGAGACGGGGCCTGCAACGTGTCGCGCCACGCCCGCGCTCGCACGGCCGCCACTTGTTGCTGCAGCGCGAGGCGTTGCACGCTGTCGAGCCACGCCCGATTGTCGGGGGACGCAGGCACGGGGGAGGGTTGCCCGAAGGCAAGCAAGGGGCCGAACAGCAGCGAGGCCAGCGGAATAAGCAGAAGGTAGCGCATGCGTACAGGATGCTCAGGCAATTGATTTTGCATATCGAGCGCAAGAAATAACATATCCCCTCCCCAGAGTTCACGCAAACGGTCCAAAGCTAAACGTGCTCTGTTCAATTGAAGGAGCCGTTTTTTTAACCAAACAGCGCAGCTAACAGCCGAGGTAGCGATCCGCCCGCTTCATCCGGACTTATTTCGCCCCGTCCGGGTGCATCCGCTGGTAGAGCAGCTGCGCCGCCGCTTCCAGCAGGGGCTGGTCGGTGGTGCGCTCCTGGCAGCGTTGCAGGTCGTAGTGGCACAGCGTGCCGAAGGCCTTGCCCTGCCCGTCGCGGATAAGTGCCCCGCAGTAGGAAATCACCGGCGTGTCGATGCCCAACGCCTGCGGGTCGACGGCCGTGTCCAGAACCTGCACCGGCGCCTCGGTGCGGCTCACCAGTGAGTAGTACGTGGTGGCCAGGAGCGCGTCGGTCCCCAGGCGCACGTCGGGCTTATTCCGTTCAAACAGCGCCTCGCTGCGCAGCATGTCCCCGTCGAAACGGAACACGCTCGTGTAGCGGTGCGGCGTGCGGTGGTTCAGGTAGCCCAGGGCCCCGAGCACCCCCTGCTGCTGCTGCACCGCGGTAAATTCGGTTATTTCCGCGTGCATGGTGTGTTCTTCGGGGGGAGTGGTTGAATTCATCGTTGCAAAGGCAGGCCCCTTAGCCTGCGGCCTCGAACAGCAGCACAGCGCCACGTTGCTCAGCGCGGCTTGGCAGCTCGGGGGAGCTCCGCACCGTTTCCTGCGTGCGTCCCATTCACCCCCTCCTCGCTGCCCTGCAGCAACTTGGCTAGCAGCGCCTGCGCCGAAATCACCCGTTCCGTTGCAGGGGCCAGGGCAGTGGGTGGGGGCATGGGAAAACCAAAAGAAGACAAAAGGTGGGGAGCGCAGAATAACAAGGTTGGCACCTGTTGGTTTGTCCCTCACGGGCGGGGCCGTTAGCCATCCGACCACAGGCCTGGTATACCTATTTACCGGTAATCTGTATTACTTCGCATCTTCATTGCCCGATGTCTAGTCGCACGGGTTTGCCCCCGTTTATCTATGGCCTTTCGCTCTCCCCTAGCTCCGGCTGTGTCCGCGTACGCCTTCCCCGACGCCCTGCTGTCCACGCTGCTGGCCGTCTCGCTCTCGGCCGTGAACCTGCTGCGCCCCGTGTACGGCCCCGACGGCCCTGACGGCCCCGACGGACCCGAAATTGTTGACTTCGCCCTCGACTACCTCAACCCCGCCGCCCAGCGCATGACGGGCCTGCCCGAGCAGCCGGGCACCACGGCCCTGGCCCGCTTCCCGGAAATGGCCAGCACGGGCGTCTTCGACTTCTACCGCCGCACGTACGCGTCGGACGCGCCCGGTGCCTTTGAGCTGTACTACCAGGCCGACGGCATCGACAACTACTTCCGCCTCGCCGCCCAGCGCCACCAGGACCTGCTCGTCGTCAGCTGCACCGACACCGGCGACCAGCCCCGCACGCCCGTCGAAAACGCGCTGCGCGACGCCCAGGCGGCCGAACGCGCCGCTCGCGCCGACGCCGAAGAGCAACGGGCCGCGCTGGGCCGCGCCTTCGAGCAGGCCCCGGTATCCATCGCCATCCTGCGGGGGGCCGAGTTCGTCGTGGAGCTGGCCAACCCCTCGCTCGGCGCGCTGTGGGGCCGCCCGGTCGGGCCCGCGCTCGGCCGCCCCCTGTTTGAGGCCTTGCCCGACCTGGCCGGGCAGGGGCTGGAGGAACTGCTGGACCAGGCGCTGCGCACCGGCGAGCCGTTGGTCTTCCGGGAACGCCCCACGCGGCTGGCCCGCGACCCGGCCGAGCCACCGGCGCTGGGCTACTACAACTTCACCTACCAGCCCCTGCACGACGCCCAGGGGCGGACCACGGGCCTCATCACGGTGGGCTTGGACGTCACCGAGCAAGTCGTGGCGCGCCAGCAACTGCACCAGCTCAACCAGGAGCTCGAAGCCCGCGTGCAGGAGCGCACGCAGGAAGCCCTGTCCCTGCAGGCCGACCTGCTGGCCGCTGCCCAGCAGCAGGCCGACCAGCGGGCCCTACTTTACCAGGTATTCGAGCAAACCCCAGCCCTGGTGGCCCTACTGCGGGCCCCCGGCCACCGCTTCGAGTACGTCAACCCCGCCTACCAGGCCCTCTTTCCCGGCCGCCAACTGGTGGGTCGGGATGCGGCGGAAGCCGCGCCGGAGATGGCCGAGCAGGGCTTCGTGGCCCTGATAGAGCAAGTGTACCGCACCGGGGAAACTTACTACGGCCAGGAGATGCCCTTCACGCCGCGGCCCGCCCCGGGGGAGGCGTCACGCGCCCGCTACTTCAACTTCACCTACCAAGCCTACCGGGAGGGCGGCGCGGTGGCCGGCGTCTCCGTTTTCGCCTACGACGTCACCGAGCAAGTGCGGGCCCGCCAACAGCGCGAGGCCGAGCGCCAGCAGCTGCATCACCTTTTCATGGAAGCCCCTGCGCCCATCGTCATCCTCGACGGCCCTGAGTTGGTGTACCAACTCGTCAACCCGGCCTACCAACGCATCTTTCCCGGGCGGGAGCTGGCCGGCAAGCCCCTGTTGGTGGCCTTGCCCGAGCTGGGCAGCACCGACATCCCGGTCATCCTGCAGCGGGTGTATGAAACCGGCGAAACCTATGTGGCTCAGGAGCTGCCCCTGATGCTGGCCCGCCACGCCGGCGGCCCGCTGGAGGACGTCTACTCGACCTTCACCTACCAGGCCCGCCGCACCGCGCAGGGCACCATCGACGGCGTGCTCGTCTTTGCCCACGAAGTGACCGACCAGGTGCAGGCCCGGCGCGTGGTGGAAGAAAGCGGCCAGCAGGCGCGGACCTTGGCCGCTGAACTGGCCGCGTCCAACCAGCAGCTCACGCGCACCAACGTGGACCTGGACAACTTCATCTACACCGCCTCGCACGACCTCAAAGCCCCCATCTCCAACATCGAAGGCCTGCTCTACCTGCTGCAGGAAGAGCTGCCCCCTGAAGTTGCCCAAGACCCGGAAATAGGCCCCACGTTGACCCGGATGTTCGATGCCGTGGAACGCTTCAAGCGCACCATCGACCACCTCACCGAGGTGTCGAAGCTGCAGCAAGAGCATGCCCTCGCCACCGCCCCGGTCAACCTAGCGGCCGTCATCGAGGACGTGCGCGGGGACTTGGAGACGCTCCTGCGCGCCACGGGGGCCAATCTGGTGGTGGACGTGCCGGCCTTGCCGGCCATCGAGTTTTCCGAAAAGAACCTGCGCAGCATCGTCTACAACCTGCTTTCCAACGCCGTCAAGTACCACTCGCCCGACCGCCCGCCCCGCGTCGACCTGCAGGCCCACGTGCGGCCGGGCCACACCGTGCTCGAAGTGCACGACAACGGCCTCGGCCTCGCTGCCCACCAGCTGCCCCAGCTCTTCGGCATGTTCCGGCGCTTTCACGACCACGTCGAGGGCACCGGCATCGGCCTGTACATGGTCAAGCGCATGGTCGAAAACGCCGGCGGGCGCATCGAGGTGCACAGCCAGCTCGGGGCCGGCACCACCTTCTTCGTTTTCCTGCCCCACGCCAACCCCGGCGGGGCTCCCTTTCCCGAATTCGTTCCCCAATAAGTCCATGGCCGCTATTTCCTGTGCCCTGCTCGTCGACGACGACAACACCACCAATTACCTGAACTCGAAACTGCTCCGGCGCATGGCCATCAGCGATGAAGTGCTGGTGGCTGTCAACGGCCAGCAAGCCCTCGACCTGCTGCACGCCCACTGCGAGCTGTCCACCTCGTCCGCCTGCCCGGCCCTCATCCTGCTCGATATCAACATGCCGCTGATGAACGGCTTCGAGTTTTTGCGGGTCTACGCCCAACGGCCCGAACGGGAAAACCCCACGGTGGTCATCATCATGCTCACCACCTCCCTCAACCCCAACGACCTGGAGCAGATGCAGGGGTTGCCCATCCAAGGCTACCTTACCAAGCCTCTCACCCGCGACAAAATCAACCAGGTGCTGCAAGAGCACTTCGGCCACACCGCCACCGTGAATTAGACAGCGGCTACAAGTCAAACACAAACGAGCATTTTCGCAGCCACAAGCAAATGCGGGTACTGCCCGGGGAATGGCAATAGGAACGGGTGAGAGACAAGGTGGCTACTGCTTGGTAAAGCCCAAGGCGAGCACGGCTGGTAAGTCGGCTGGTTGCACCGTACCCTCCAGCACTAGGCCTGTGGGACAAGTACAGGCGGTGCAAACAGCGCCAGCGTCTTTGATGCTGGCTCGTGGCTGATGCAGCGTGAGGTTCTGTTGAGCTAGGTAGCCCTGGGCTGCGGCTAGGAGTTGTTGTGTGCTTGCGGCTTGGCCCCAGCGGTCGGCACATTGAGTTTGAGCGTAGCGTACCCCCACCAACTCTGGTGCCGGGTCCTCTTGTTCGCCGGTACAGCCCACGGTTGCCAAAGAACACAGACTGCCGAACAGCCAAACAGCAAAGCGAGTAGGTTTCGAGTTCATGAAGAAGTAGGTAATGAGTTCCGCTTGATGACCGGCCACGCAAGCTATAGGTTGCACACCGACTTTTTCATTTAAGTTTCTGAATATACGCAGTCTACCCAAACGGTCCAAGCCTGAACTTACTGCGTTCCGGCTAGAGAGCGGTTAGCCAAGCGAGAAAGACGCTGAAATCCCCACCTTTGTGTGCTTCGCTGGCCGATTATTTCTCCGACCTTTCATGACCAAGCTTCCAACCGAAGCCGGTGCGTTCGATTTGGTGTGTACCCCTGATTGGCTCTACTACCGGGTGCAACGCACGCGCCTGCGCCACGTGCCCTACGCCTACTTCAAAACCGACACGGTCCACAACGTTGCCGTCACGGAACAGGAGTTCAACGAGGCCAAATACTGCGGGGCGGCCGGGCCGTACCAGGATGGAGAAGAAGTGGTTTACCTGCCCGGTGGCAACACTCTGCGCTGCTTTTACCAAGAATCGGTCGTCCGCTTGTTCACCCCGGACGGCACGCTGCGGCGCGCCTTGCCCGACGCCATTGCGCCCGTGTGCAGCTTCTACAGCATTGCGCTCGATGTCCAGGGACACTTGTGGACGGCCGACCCCTGCTACCACCAGGTGGCGCAGTACGACGTGACCACGGGCCGTCAGTTCTTCGCCTTGGGCGGGAGCGAGGCGTGGGAACCCGGCGAGTTCGACCACCCGGAAGACATCGCCGTCTACGAAGAACACGCCTTCATCAGCGACATGGGCCATCAGCGCGTGGTGCTCATGAACACGCGTACCAAACGCTTCGGCACCTATCGCACGTTTGAGCAGCCGGTGTGGCAGTACCGACGCTTCCAGAAGCACGAGCTGGTGCGGCTGAACGACGGCATTTATCTCCTGTAAATCTGCTTCCGATTGTTCAGCAAAAGGGTGATTTAAACAGCCGCCGTCTTTCGGACTAGGTACGATAAGGGCCCGTTATTGTACCTAAAGCTGGTTGACGATGGCCTGCTCATAGCAGCGGGTAATAAAAATACGCTACGCCTCTGGCAGGTAGCTATTGGTTGTAGGAGACGCAAAAGGTCCTGCCGGCCACCATACCAGGGAATGGTCACGAGGCTCAAAAGCGGCGTTCGTAGCTGATGGCCGGTAGGATGGGAAACAGGCTCAGCTGGTACAGCTGCTTCTGCCCTTTGGTGTAGTAGCTATCATTCTCGCCCGCACTGTAGTAAATATAATACGGGTTGTGCCGGCTGTACGCATTGTAGGCCCCCACCCGCCACAACCGCTCGCCGTGCCGGACGGCTTTGGTGAAGGTTGCGCCCAGGTCCAGGCGATGATAGGCCCGCATCCGGTAGCTGTTTTTGTTGCCGTACACCTCGGCCTCGGGGTAGAGGTAGCGGTTCGCGGCATCCCCGGAGAGGCGGCCATAACTCTGGTCCACGACGTGGTAGTTGCCCTGGGCCAGCGTGAGGGCGTTGCCCGTGCCATAGGTCCAGGTGGTCGAGAGCGTAATAGTGGGGCGCAGCGTGTAGATGAGCACCACTGAGCCATCGTGGCGGCGGTCGTACTTGTAGGGGTACCACTGGCCCTGGTTAAGCTGGTCGAATTGCCGCTCGTTGCGGGCCAGCGTGTAGCCCACCCAGCCCGTCAGGCGACCGGTTTTGCGCTGCACCAGCAACTCCAGGCCCCGTACCTGGCCCCGTCCGCCAGTGACCACTTTATCCTCCCAGTTCTGGGAACTGTTGTAGAAGGTGGCCCCCTCCCGAAACTCGATCAGCTGGCGCAACGATTTCTGGAAGGCTTCAACACTGACTTCCAGCCCCCATGCGGGCAGCGTATGGGCCAGGCCCACCGCCACCTGCCGCGCCCGCTGCGGGGCCACGCGCCGGGTCGCCGGCACCCACAAGTCGGTGGGCAGGCCCGCCCCATTGTTGGAGAGCAGGTGCAAATACTGCTGCATACTGGCGTAGGACGCTTTGAGGGCCGTGTGTTCGCCCAGGAGGTAGGTGGCCAGTAACCGCGGCTGCACGCCGCCGAATGACTGTCCCTGCACCCAGTACCGCACGGCCCGCAGGCCCAGGTTGGCCGATAGCCGCGGCGTTAGTCGAATCTCATCTTCGGCGTAAACAGCTACCTCTTGGGCGCCTACGCGCCTTGCCCCGAAGGTGGTATCGGTTGCCACCGCGCTGCTGCGACTGGAGAAGAAATTGCTGCCCGGCGTGAAGGCGTGCCCAATGGCGGTGGCCCCGAACCGCAGCTGGTGGGCGGGCCGGGGGTAGTACTCGAAATCGGCCTTAATCAACAGGTCCTGGACGCCGGAAGTAAAGCTGGCCTGGCTGTTCTCGCTCAACGGGCTGGCCGCCGAGCGGTCTTCCAGCCGGAAGGCCTGCTCGTTTTCGTAGTGAAAGCGCGTGGCCGCGAGGGTGGCGTTGCCGAACAGCCGGGGCGTGAATTGGCGGTTCCAGCGCAGCGAAGCCAGGGCGTTGCCGTAGCGCAGGTTGCTGGTGTTCTGGTAGCGCAGCTGCCCCTGCGGGCCGGCAATGGTTTGGGGCTTTTGATTTATAAACAGCCGGTCGCCACCCAGATACACGGCCGCGAAGAGTTGGTCGCGGGGCGTGAGCTGGTGACTGAGTTTGGCACTGGCATCATAGAAAGAGTAGCCGATTACGCTGGTACCGCCGGAGGAACGGGCGCTGGCCAGCCGGGAAAACAAGTCCAGGTTGCCGCGCCGGGCCGACACGAGGAAGGTGGTCTTGCCATTTTTCAGCGGGCCTTCCAGCGAGACATGGGTGGCCAGCACGCCCACGCCGGCGGTGCCGCTCAGCTTTTGCTGGTTGCCTTCCTTCAGGCGCACATCGAGCACGGCGGACAGCCGGCCCCCGTAGCGGGCCGGAAAGCCCCCTTTCAGCAGGCGGACGTCGCTGATGGCATTGGCGTCGAAAACGGAAAGAAAGCCGCCGACGTGGCTGACGTAGTAAATGGGTACATCGTCGAGCAGCGTCAGGTTCTGGTCGGGGGAGCCACCGCGCACGTACAGCGCCCCGCTGCCTTCGCGGCCGGCCTGCACGCCGGGCATGAGCTGGAAGGCCCGCAGCACGTCGGGCTCGCCCAGCAGCGCCGGCAGTTGCCGCAACTGCGCCATCGGAATCTGGAGGGTACTCATTTCCACCCGCCGCGCCAGCGGCGCATCCGTCGTCCCGCTTACCCGCACCTCGCCCAGTTCATTGCGCGCGGCCAGGCGAAAGGTGTGCGCCGTCGTCTGCCGACCCGTCAGGGCGATGGTGGCCCGCTGGTAGCCCAGGTAACTGGCCGTCAGGCGCACCGAATCCTGGGCCGGCAAGGTCAGCGAGTAAAAGCCCGCGGCGTTTGTGGTCGTGCCGGCCTGGCTCCCGGCCACGTACACGGCGGCCCCCAGCAGCTTTTCGCCCGTGCGGGCATCCTGCACCGTTCCGCTGAAGGTGACGCGGGTTTCCAGGCGTTGGCCTTGCGCCGTTAAAGTCCCCGTCAGCAGCAGCAGCAAGCAAACCAGCAGGCCGGACGAGGTGGGGTAGGTAATCCGATCAGTCAGACGCATATCAATCGGACGCATATCAACGGGCGGACAGTCGTTTGATTTCTTGCGCCTGGCTCACCACCACGCCGTACCCCTGCCCCACATTCGAGTACATCCGGGTCGGGTCGCCGAGGAACAGGAGTTGATTCAGCCCGCCGCCCAACCCCTTGGTGCCCTGGTTGTAGAAGTGCCGGGTCCAGCTTTTGCGGTACTGGTAGTAGGCCCGGCTGACGGAGCGCAACACCACGTACACTTCGCCCGATACCCGGGGGCCTACCGGCTGCCCATTGCTGATACCTCCTGCGATTCGACCAAACGGCGAAAAGGAGGCGCGCAACTCAAACGACTGCCCATTGAAGAGCTTATCGGAAAAGACCAGCGAAGCCGGTTCAAACGCCGCGTCGCCTTCCGCAGCCAGCGCGGCATTTCCCCGGGCATCCAATTCAAAATCCTGACTTTGATTCGAATTCCGCCTCGGCCCCAGGGGTTCAAATTGGAAGGCCACTATTTCATAAAAATTAGCCGTCTGCCCGGGGTCATCGAAACGCACGACAATGGTACCCAGCAGTTCGTTATTGCGGTCGGTTCCAGTGGGGTAGGAGTACCACCCCTCTCGGATCGGCACCACGGCCGGCACCGTATCCGTGGCACTAGCGGTTGGGTAGCCAGCAACCTGCGTCCGCAGGGTATAGGGTGTGCCAGCCAGGGGTTTATTCGGACTGGTATATAGCCCCCGGCCCTGATGGCGCAACAACTCCTCGGCCCGACCCGCAACGAGCAGATGTACGTTGGCCGTAGTTAGTAGCCGCGAAGAGGAATCTATGGTGCTGCTGACGCGACTCACCTGCACCCGGAATACGCTATCGGGCGTGAGAATGGCGTTCATAACCAACACCTTCGGCGGAGCCGGCAAGTCAACGCTGATTTGGTCGATGTAGCTGGCTAAAAGGAAAGATAAGCCGGCAAAAGCCGATAGAGCAGGGGGCTTGAATAGGACTCTCATAGCATAGGATAAGTGCTGCGAAAGCAAACGGCGGCTAGTCGGTAATCGTATGCCGGTGGCCTTATACGCCTGTTTAAGTGAATTGCAATAAAAAACGAAGCGAATGCCTTTGGAACAGGGTACGATAAGGGCCCGTTATCGTGCCTAAACCTCGGGGAGTGAGCTTGCAGGATGGCTTCGACTACTGAATCAGTGGAAGCAGACCTCACTACCTGCTAATAGCTTTTTCCATGCGTGAGCTTCAGCACCTGCGTCGTGAGTCCCGGCAGGCTTTTGAGGGCCTGAATTGCCAGGGTGGTAAGCGCCGGGCGCCCAAAGAACTGGTGGATGAGGTGGCCGGCCCGGATGCGCAAGCGCAGCAAGCTTCGCCAGGCCCGGGTGTACTGCTGCTCCAGCTCGGCGCGGGAAAGGCGGCCCTCCAGAAAATCGAGCAGCAGCCCGTGCAGCAGAAAGCTGGCGCTCATGCCCATGCTCATGCCGTTGCCGGCCAGCGGGGCAATGGTGCCGGCCGCGTCGCCGAGCATCAGCACGTGGGCATCGACGGTGGAACGCTCCCGGAACGTGATCTGGGAGATGACAATCGGGACGGTACCGGCGCGCTGGGCCTGCTCCAGGTAGGGGCGCAGCAGCGGGTTTTGCATGAGCACCCCGCGCTCCATTTCGGCCACGCTGTTGCCGTGGGCGCGCAGGTTGCGCACGTCGCTGATGTAGCTGCAGTTGGTCAGGCCCCCGGGCACCGGCGAGAGTCCGCAGTAGCCATCGCGGAAATTGTGCATCTCCACCAGATCATTCGGGAAGTTCTCCACCTGCAGGTGGTACTTGACGGCCACGAACTGGCGGCCCTGCCGACTAGGCTCCAGAAACGGGCGATTGAGCTTGCTGTCCAGGTTGGCATGCTTGCCCCAGGCCCCGCAGGCCGTGCGTGCCCGGTACGTGGCGCCGCCGGCGGTGGTGAGCGTAAACTGCTCATCGGCAAACACCACGTCCGTTACCTTAGTGCCTTCCTGAATCGTGGCCCCGTGCTCGGCCGCCAGGCGGGCCAGCAACTGGTCGAGCACGTAGCGGGTGATGCCGACGCCCCCGATATCGAGCGGATGGTGCAGCGCCACGCCCGTGGGCGAGGAGACGGTAAAGCGCGTCATGATTGGCAGATCCATCTGGTCCAGCGGCACGCCGATACGGCACAGAAAGGCGTAGTTCTCCATGGAGATGTACTCGCCGCACACGCGGTGAAACGGGTAGGTCTGCTTCTCAAACAGCACCACGCGCCGCCCCGCCCGTGCCAGCTGCACGGCCAGCGTCAGGCCGGCCACGCCTCCCCCGATAATGGCGCAGTCATAGAGTTCTGCGGCCGTGTCCGAGGCTGTGCTGGGTGGCGTAATGGGGGGAGCTGGCATGACGTAGGGCGATGGGATGACAGAGCAAAGGAGCTGGACAAGCGGGTCAATCAGGCCAGAGCCGGCTTAGGGCGCAGCATGCGGGCGGCAAACAGCACGCCCGCCGCCAGCAGGCTGGTGTAGGCCGTAGCCTTAAGCCACTGCGGAACCAACATGCCGTTTTCCTTGAGCACGGCCGTAGCGGCGACCTCGTCGAGGTCCGCGATTTTCCGGTTCACCGTTTCGTAGCCCTGGGCTACATAGGCCACGGCTCCGGCCAGCGGCAGCAGCGCCCCGTAGGCCGCTTTGGGTAGCTTTTCGGCGCGGAATACATACGCAAAGCTGCCCAGCACCAGCAGGCCTGCTCCACCCGTCAGGGCCTGGGCCACCCGCATGCTGCGGTGCAGGCCCAGCGCCACAATGGCCGTGTGCAAGCCGGCGGCGCGGTCTTCGGTGTAGTCTTCGGCGTTGTTGAGCATCAGCACGCCCACCTGCAGCAGGCCGTAAGCGGCGGCCAGCGTGAGCACGGCCGGCTTGGGAAAGCGCGTGACCAGACTGCCAGTGTAGGCCATGGGGCCAAAGAAAATGACGGCCCACAGCGCGGCCAGCTGCCACAGCCCGCGCGACTTGAAGTGGATGGGCCGCCACGAATACTGGAAGCCCAGCGCCCAGCCGATAAGCGTGAGCGGCACGAACTGCCAGCGCCCGGTGTGCTGGGTCAGCCAAATACTGATGAGCACCGTGCCCGCCACCGAGGCCCGCATCTGCCAGCGCACGCCGGGCCCGCCCAACTCGAAGATAGCGTTGGACAGGTGGCTTTTATAAACGGCATCCACCCGGCGGTCGGCGTAGGCATTGACCAGGTCGCCGAAGTTGAAGAGCAGGTAGATGCCGGCCAGGCCCACGTAGAGAACCGGCGTTTTGAGAAAGCGGAAGTCCTCGGCACTCAGCAGGATGGGAATGAGGAAAATCGGGATTTCGGCAATCAAAAACTCCGTGCGCCGCAGGGTCTTGCTGTTCTTGAGAAACTGGGCCAGCCCGCCCTGGGCCGGGCGAGCCAGCAGGTTGATGCGCTGGATATGCCGCTCATTGGGGTTGAGAAACGCGTCGCGGCCGTGCAGCAACACGTGGTTGTCGGCCAGCACGATGTCGTTGTCCTGCCAGCTGTGGATGTAGAACACCTCCGGCGCGTACAGGGCGGCCTGCAGCTCGGCAATCAACTCGGCCTGCTCGGCGGGCGTGGCATCGAGTACCTCCACGCTGACAGGATTGAGGTCGCGCACGGGTTCGGCAAAACGCAGGGTCGGTTCGCCCGTGACCGGGTGCGCCTGCTGCAGGCGCTGGGTGAGCGTGCCGCCGTAGTGCACGATTTTCTCGGTGCGGTAGCGCAGCGTGGCTTTTGACCAGCGGGCGCGCTGGGCGGCCGTCGCGCGGGCCAGCGCCCGGCTTGTATCGGCGAACGTGGTGCCGCCGCGGTCTTCGGCCCGGGGCGCTTTCACGCACTGAAAGAAGATCAGGTAGGGAATGCGGCCAATAAAGGCGCCGTCCCAGTGCAGGGGCACGGCGCTGGGCGTGTAGAGGTAGTTCTTGGCATCGGCTTTCACCTTCAGCTCGTTGATGGCCCCGAACGGCCACTGCAGCGGCTCGCCCAGCTGCTGGGCGTAGAGGGCGAACGGCGTTTTGTCGAACAGTTCAAACCCGCGAAAAATCAGGATACGGTGCGCCTGCACCCACTCCGTGAGCTGCGCGGCGGAAATGCCGGCAATGGTCTGGCCAGAGAAATCGGCGCGTACGAGCAGGCCGAAGGGCAGCTGGGGTTCGAGGGTGTAGGCGGGCATAGGAAATAGCAGGATAAGGCAGGCATCCGAATGTCGGGTGCGTCCGGTAAAGATGGGGCGCCGCGGCGAGTATTCCGGTGGCGTATTCTGCCGCAATGGTTACGAATTCGGGCCGGCCACAAAGTGGCTGGGCAGCCCGTGCTTCTGCACCAAAACGGCGCCCGCTTCCTCGGCCTGGTGCCGCTTGACGAGCACGTAGTCGTTGTCGCGCAGCAGCACCACGCCGTGCCAGGGCGTAAGCCAGTCATCCACGGCCCGGGTCATGCGCAGGCCGATTTTGTCGGACTGCGCATGCTGCGGGTGGATGCTCAGGCGCACGGCGTGCGGAAACTCCTGGGCCAGCAGCCGCGTCCAGGCATTGCTGCGGCGGATGACTTCGTAGGCCACCTGCTTGCTTTCCTCCTTCACCCGGCTCCTGCTTTTTTCGGGCGCCAGTGCCAGGCCGTCTTCCGACACGAAGCGGTGAATGCCGTTGAACATGGCGCGGTGGTGGGCCGTGTCCCGCACGCGGGCTTTAAGCTGCTCCAGCGGCTCGCCGTACTGGTCCATAATCCAGGTGCGGGCCGCGTCGAACGAGTCAGTAACCAGCAGGTCTTCCAGGTTGATCACGTCCAGCGCCGGCGTGCCCAGCTGCTGAATCAGCTGCTGGAGCACCTCATTGTAGGCCGATACGTCTGCATCACTCACCTGCACGAGGTCGGCGAACACGCGCCCATCTGCGCAGATGCTGATGCGTGCGCCGGGCGCATACACCTGCCCGATAGCGTCGCAGAGGCTTTGCAGAAACGTGAGCGCTATTTCCTCGCCCAGGTCGGGCAGCTTGCCGAGCACTTTGTGCGGATTGGGGGACTTGGCGGGGAAGGCCGGCAGAATCAGGTGGATGGGCAGGCCCTGGCCGATGTAGTAGTGCAGCTTGGGCAGGTGCAGGGCAATGCTCTGCTCAGCGGCCTGCGTGGATTCGTCAGCCGGGTCGGTGGGCAGGACTTTGCGGTGCAGCAAAAGGAGCTTGGCCACCCGCCGGGCCACCTCAAAGTCGACGTCCGGTGCCACCTGCAGGAATTGCCCAACGGCCGCGGCGACCTGCCCCAGCAACAAGGGCCCGAACAGGGTCGAGAGCTGAGGCGTGGCTAGCGTCAGGCCGGCACTTAGCATTTCCAGCAGCCCGGCGGTAGCGCGTCCCTCGGCTGAACGGTCGAGCAGCCGCAGGCCCAGTACGCCCCAGTGCGCGGCATACAGGGTCTGGGCCAGGGAGGCAATGAGCGCTTCAGCGGGCATATCGGTAGCGCCCCGCACCACGAGTTCAAACAGGGCCAGCCCGCGGAGTCGAATGCTTTCCGTCTCGGGGCTGAGCACCCCAATCGGGTCCTCGGCATCGAGCAAATGGGCCATTTGAGAACGGAGCAAGCGATGCTGGGGCACCACCAAGTCCATTTTCCAGCGCACCAGGGTCTGAAAGCGCAGGGCCAGCGTTCCGGCGGGCAGGTCGCAGACGCGCCCTTCCAACTCGTCATGTACGCGCTGGTAGAAGCCGCTTACCAGGTCATTTTTGGAGCCGAAGTGCCGGTAGACCTCCGCCAGGGGCTGGCCGGTGGCGGCGGCAATGTCCGGCATGGATACGGCGTCAAACCCCTGCTCTTCCAGCAGGCGAAGACCGGTATCGAGCAAGCGCCGACGGCTTGAAGAAGCGGGTAGTGAGAAGGCCAGAACGGATGTCATCTAAATAAGTAGTAGAAAGTGATACCGTAGGCCGGCCAGAAGGAGACGCTTAACCACCAATTTTTCCCATTGTCAGGAAACCAAGCACAGTCGTAAGCACAGCTCCAATTACTAGTATAAAAGCTGATAACGCGTATCCAGATGCCCTTTTGCGCTCGGTCTTTATGAATAGGGAAACCAAGAGCATAGTTAGGTTCGCGACTACCAAAAAACCCTGCATTGGCAGTAATGAGAGTAAGAATAGCCCAGTGTTTTGCGATGTTTCTCTGTCGGCGCTAGCACCTGTAATTAGTGTTCCAATTACCACCAACAGTAGGTTAACCAACATTACATCTCTTTTCATAACTTCTAATTCTGGATGAATGGTGGAATAGCACCGAAAACTGATAGTTGTGAAGGCTCGCCTAGTTTTCCTTCTTGATAGGCTTGGCCTATCATCTTGACACAAGCTATCACATCAGGTTAGCCAAAACTACCAGAATCACCCGATTCGCCCGCCCCAACCGAGTTCACTCAATCGGTCCGAAGGTAAATTTGCTCTGTTTGGTGAAACGAGCCTTTAAGTTGCCGAGCTCTTCTGGCGTTATAAAAGGTGTACCGATGAATCACCTTAAACTCCGGATGGGCACCGGTTGCGGTTATTTGATCGAGAGCGACAAAATGCTCCGTGCGGCACAAGCCTTTGACCCAGTGCGTCGTGCGCGTATAAGCATCGCCTTCCATAGATGCTCCTCCTGTCCCCATAATGACCGAGGAACGGTGGCATTGCTCCACGTAATCCTGGCTGTTGCCCCTGTAGACACGGGTAAACGTAGTTCTGTTTCCTCCCCCGCCGGCAACGGCAGACAGGGTCCGCTTTCGGGAGTTTAGTTCCGCGCTCTTGCCGTAGTAGCCACCCGGCGAATAGTAGGAGGAGAAAGAGAACTTGCCCGTATGTGCAGCCGGCTCAAGGGACCACTCCCACCAGGAACGGTTTTGCGCAGGGTCCAAATTCTTAGCCGTCTCTATCCGACGCAGTCGGCCAGGAGACATCAATAGGATGTGATGCGCTCGGATTCCTTTGCCCAGCAACGGTTCAACCGGAGGGACAGCACCCTTCAGCATATAAGGCATGAAGGAAGAACGGCTGGTATCGGTGCTCCAATGGTATTCGACCAGACTCAAAAGCGAGTCCCCAGTTACCCTGGTGTGGTAAACAAGCCGGGACGCAAAGCTGGTTTGAAGCTGTTCCTCGTTCACCACCATGTGATAGGCTGTGCTGGTATCCAAGCGCCCTTGTTGGTCATAATGCACTCGGTTCAGCAGGTATTGCTGCCCCGCATACTGAATGTATGTCCGGACGTACTCAATACCCCGCTGGTTAGCTGGCAAATAGAGTGGTTCGGCGACTACTTGTAAACTGGCTTGCCACGTTTGAATTAGGTTGGAGACCGAAACAGTGGCTTGCGCACGACCCGTGTAAGGGCTCCCAATAGTCATGAGAACCAAGTGGCTTAGCAGGAGAAAAAATCGGCTCATAAGGAGAAACGCAAATGGAGTCCATGCTTCAGACGGTGAAAACGACCCGGGCCAGGGATTTACTACCCGATGCAGCGCGAGACCAGAATCCATAATGGTCGCTTTATCGCCAGCACATCTTGTTGTAAACACCACTGATTGAAGTTTACGAAAAGGGTGATTTGCATAGGCCCTGGGTAAGCAAATTCCTGCAGACCTCTACCCCAGAATTTTCCGCACTGGTTCTTCGTCCCCCGCCACCGCCGCGGCCACCAACTCGGCAATGCGTCTGAGCTTGGTCGTGTCTTTCGCCTGAGCATGCTCCAGCACCGCCCGTATTGCCCGCAGCCGTTTGCGCAGTTGGTACGCCTTGTTTTGGTGCACTTTAGGCAGTTGCCGTGCCGCGGCTAACTCCTGTTCCAGCCGCTGCGTTTTGTGACGCTCCTCTTGCAGCTGGCTGCTGACGGTTTCCAGTTCGTCCTGGATCCGGTTGCGCTCCCGGCGCATGGCATCCGTTTGGCTGACCTGCGGGGTTTGGTGGTAGTAAGCGGTGGCCAGGTCCAGGGCCTGACAGCCCACGGCCACGGGAATGCCTGCCTCGCGCAAGGCCGCTTTCGCCCGCTGGATATGGAGCGGCGTAATGATGGAGAAACCCTGGCTTGTGGACATGGGAATGGGTGTAAACGATGATGTATACCCCTACTTGAGGGCTTTCCCTAGCGTTGAGCTGCCAACATTGCCATTTCAAGAGGCGCTTGGCCCCCGCCAAGGTACCATGCCAGTAGCGCCCCGCTCTGTAAGGCCAAAGCCACTACAATTCCGTGAGTTGTCCGACAAGCCAGATTACGTTAAGCAACCCTTTTAAGACAGGCTACTTAGATGACCCAGCTTCCCGACGAAGAGCCAGCAGACGCCGGCCTGATTCAATCCAAGCCGCCAACGGCGAAGGAGTTGCAGGAAATTTCGCGTTTCATTGCCCGGAGCAAGCAACGGAATGCGGGCCCGCGCAACGCATTGCCGCTATCCCCCAAGCACCAACAGTCCCGAGAAGAAGAGTCATAGTTTGGCCGAAGCCCGCCTGCTACTCAGCTGCTGAGTACGCCCAGCGTTGAATCGGTCCACGAGGACGGGCCGAGCCGCTATCTGTCGGGGAGGCGGGCCTTCACCTGCCCGCTTCGGATGCGCGCCACGACGCTTTCAACCGATTGGTCATACTCGGCTTCTGAGGCGAATATCGGGTGCTGAAAAGGGGGAGAAGAACCAGCCGGCGAACCCGAGTCAGGAGCCTGTTTCCTTTCCATACCAACGACCCGAAGACGCTTTTTGGTTGACTTTTTCATGGCGTAAGTTGCCCGAGGTGCGATGGTTCAGAGGCAGGCGGGTGATGTATATAATCAACCGTATAAAGAACCCCCCGGCTGGTGGAACAACCGGGGGGCCTGAAGCGGGTGCTGGTACACCCTGACTTCTACTCACTGAAACGGGAGTACCCAAAGCTAACCCGCATTTTTAGATTCGGTTAGCGATTATTGGGTATTGTTAAACAAATAGATAAAGTTTCCGAGTCCGTGGTCAACTGGCTGGGATGCTCGTGATAAAGTGTGAACGCGACGTAAGGGTATCGGAAGACAAATAGCCTTACATGTTGCTTAACGCAATCGAAGATGATGTCGAAAATGAACGTTTGCACTATCACTCACGCGGTTATATCGGCTTTTATTTGATTTACAGCACTTTACACTTGCAAAGTGGGCTTCTGCACTCCTAGGTCGGAGGTTTTACCCTATTTTTTTAACAACACCCTACGCTGCCGCAAGTGTGCGTGCGTTGCGGAGCTACGGAGGCCATCACCCTCGACCACATCATCCCCCGCGTCTACGAGGGCACCAACAAGCGGAGCAACTTTCAGATCCGGTGATTGCCCTGCAACTGTCCTTTCTTCAAAGAATAAGTGGCCGTTGCAACCCTGATAAAAACCGCTTGTAAGGGCAAGCTCCGGCCGCTGTCTTCAACCGCCAGCGTTCTGCTTTCTAGTCGCTTTGCTAGCTAGACCACCTCAATTCGACCCCGTCCTGATTTCTACAGGCCCTGAAAAAATTCAGCCAGGGAAATTTCGTAGTACTGGCACAGCACCGCGAGCGTCGCTACCCGCATATTGGCCTTGCTGGCTTCCAGTCGAGCGACATGAATGCCCGTGGCATCATACACCTCTTGCAACGTGTGCCCCCGAGCCCGGCGCAGGCGCTGCAACCGGTGCACTATTTCCAGCGGAAGGGTATCTGAGAGGGGGGGCAACATGCATCGCCAAAGTCCGGCCCATCCCATCAGGTTACAATGACATATTTGTCATTATTATTTTTGTGTGGCTTATCTTTGGCTGGTCTGTAATATCCCTGTCCCGGGTATATTCCTGGCTTTGAGTAACAATTTGGTGCAGCGGTTAATCGGGCTGCTCCTACCGTCTCATTTTAATAGCTGCTTTCTTCTTAGCTGATGTTATGCACCACCTTAGCGAGTAGCTTGGAAAGGGCGTTTTCGGGGAAAGTTGAAGTGGTGTTCTGACGCATAATCAGTTCTTAATGGCTACTGTCTCCCCTCAGCTCATCGTGTTTATCTTCATCGGGGTATTGCTGGGCAGTTGTACCGATTCCGGCTCCCCAGTCCAAAAGGCGGGCAGGGATCAATCAGCACCAGCCGAAGCAACGACAACTACCTGGGCCACTCGGGTGGACTCGCTCAACGGCATCCCTGGTCACCACTTCGGCGAGCCCCTAAGCTCCTTTCCCGGCCTCGTGCCGATAAGCGGGAAGGAATTTGGGGCCCAGTCCTACTACTATGTCCAGCAGGGAGAGACTGGTTGGTTCGGCAAGTGCACCAAAGAGCATTCCAACGACTTTTACACCCGCTACACGTTCTCAGGAGGCAAATTCGTCTCCTTTCTGGCCAGTGGCAGAGGCGAAATGAGCCAAGCCTTGCAGCAGCAGGCCGAATACCTGTACGGCCCTGGTACTCCGACAAACGATGGCTCCCGCTGGGCAGGCAGCCGGACGGAGGCTTGGACGGCGTCAGATACTCAGAATTCAAGCCCTGTTAACACGCTGATGGTGTGGAGCAAGGCCTTCGCACGCCAGCAGGCGCAGGCACGGGCTGCACAGCTCAGAAAGCAGAGCACCCAATGATGGCTGGAACCGGGGACACGCCGTGGCGTTGTTCACCGTCTCCTACCACAATTTTTAGGCGGGCGATTTGCCTTGCCCGGTGCGGCGAGCATGTTCCCTACCTGGCCCTTAATCCGGTCCTCGAGCAGGTGCCCACCCACGACCAATACAAGGCCTGCCGGTCCCGGATAGACACACTTTTACACGCGTCCGTGCAGCCCGCAGCATAGAACACCCCATAAAGTCCCTTTACATGAGTTCAAAAAAAACCGCGCCAGCCAAACCGGCCCCCGAGCAGGCAAAAAAGCGTTCCTTCAGCACGTCAATCACGGAGCAGAACTACCAGCGGCTTGCAAACTACCAGGCCAACAAGCCCGGCGGCGCCCACACGACCGACGTAGTGAACCAGGCCCTCCAGCGCTTCTTCGATGCCAACCGGCAGTACGCCGATATGGAACCGGGCAAAAGATAGCAGCTAGGGGCAGCACAGGGCGAGCCAAACCATCTCGCCGCGCCGTAGTGGTTTGGCTGACCCGCCACGGCAAGTCCCGACGTGACGCCCCCCGGCAGCAGGGTCAGCCAGAGTTACGGGAGTGGGCATGCATACACCCAGGCATACGCTATGTACCGCTACATGCCTCAACTGCCGGCAGCCCAAAACTGATTACACGGCGAACCCGGAGTGATCGTAAACACCCGCCACACCATTCCGAGCCATGAGCGGCGCCAGCTTATTGTGCAGCAGGGCCAGCGCTGCGCGTATTGCCACACGATGGACAAGCTGACGGTGGACCATAGGCTGGCCCGGGCTCTCGGGGGCACCAACGCGCGCAGTAACCTCCACGTGCTATGCAAGCCGCACCGTCCCCTGCCGCCGGGCCACCCCCGCCAGCACGCGCCGGCCGTGCGCTGGGCGTCGCAGCAGCTCCACGACCATTTCCCCCACCTTGCCCGTGGCAGCGTTTGCGCAGGCTTTCCACTCGTTTGAGCCCGATTTGTGGGAAGACTGCAACGGCCTCTGGCTCGACTACGCGGACCTCGCCCCACCGCTCTGCTGCGCTGCTGCGTACTACCTGGCCCACGTCTTAGACGACTATTACCGGGCGGGCGCTGGCTTACTCACCGAACTGACAGATGGTGCCCAAATTCCAAGCCGTCGGCTCGTGTCGTTAAGCGAAAGACTGGCGGTTGGCAATAGCGTCGTGAAGCGTGTCTTGCTGGAAATCCGGTCCAAAGCGGTGGCGAGTGACCACCGACCCGGTTGAGGTCGAACCGTCCAGCCAGAGGTGATTCAACCAACCAAGACCATCTGTCACGCTTAGGGGACTCGTCCGATGAACGGCCGCCACTGCTGACCGTAAACCCAACCAACACAAACACGGCGCCCCCATGCCCGGCCGCCCCGACAACCGCCCTGTAACGTTTGGCGGCGCATGAGCGCGCCACGCGAACGGATGCGCAATCGTCGCAGCAGGTCAACCGATATACTACCCCGCCGACTCCGGCCCACCACTCACTCGCTATCCCTTTTTAAAGCAGGAAGATCGGATCCGTTTCTTCTACCACTCCATTTCTCGCTCCTGCACCGTACCCCTTTCCTGCTCTTTTTCTGCGTCGCTGCGCACGTCCTGGCTCCGGCCTTTGGCAGCCAGGGCCACGCCCAGCTTGCTGACCGAGCGCTGCAACGCCGCAATGCCGGGCAACTCGGCCGGCTCCTGCTGGCGCTTGGGCAGGCGGGTGGCAAACGCCGCGTTTGGCTCCCGGTTCCGGTCGGTGCGTAGCTGCGGTTCGCGGGTTACCCGCCCGGTGGTGAGATAGGCATACGGGTCGGGCGTGTCCTTTCCCTTCTCGGCGTTGCGCTCGATTTGCCCCAGCGTGGCGTAGAATACGTTGTCGTACTTGCGCTCCTTGGCAATGTCTTTCACCCGGGTTGGGTCGAGCTGCTCGTGGGCCATGAGCTTGGAGTTTACCCGCGCCACCTGCACGTCGAGCCGGGCATCCTTGGCGGCCATCTGCTCCGGGGTCAGCGACTTTTTCTCTTTCCGGTTGGCCGCCGCTTTGCTCGTTATCTCCGCCACTTTTTCGGCTACCAGCTGCCGGCGCGTCGGCTCCTTGGCCGCAATACCCAGCGGCACCACCCGCCCAAACTGCACTTGCATCTGGGTGACGGCTTCGGCTTGGAACTGCACCCGGTTGAAACGGTCGGCCTTGCCCAGCGGGTTAAGCGTGATTTTCTGGTCAGCGTCGCGGGCCGAAACCATGATGTGAACGTGGGTTTGCAGCCCGTCCTTTTTCTCGCCCTGCACCCCTTCGTCGGTGCCCCGGTTTTTCCGCTCCTGGTGGATGGTAGCCGCCCACACCAGGTTGGCTTCGCCCAACTCCCGCCCGTTTTTCAGCTGGAAGTTTTTGGCGTAAAGGTCCATCACGTTGCGGGTGTACTCCTCCAGCGCTTTCGGATTATTGCCAATTAGCAGCAGCTCGTCGGAACTCGGACTCAGCACGAGTGAGTGAAACTTGGGGTCGTCTTTTCCCAGGCCCTTCACATTGCCGTCGAGCATGGCCACGACCTCGGCGGCGGTTTTGGCCTCGGTGCCGGGGGCCCCAAAGAAGGTGGCTTCGCCGCCGGCCTCCTTCGCTTCCTTCACCAAATAGTTGGCGCACCGCTGGGAGCTGCCGGCGTTGTTATAGACTTTTTGCCCGTTGGTTTTGGGGTTGATTACCTTGGCATACATCGGCAGGTGGGAAATGAAAGTGCAAGAAAAAAGCCCGGTTGCCTTCCCGGTTGCAAGGCCAAAAAGTTGCCGTTGCCTCCCGGGTTGTAGCGTCGGTTGCAGCGGCAAAACGGGCGGGGCGCTCCGGCCGGGTGGGAGCGCAGGCCGCTGCAACCGGGCGCTGGGCCGCTGGGGCGGGCCGCCCTATTGGGGGGGGACGGCGGCACCCGGAGTTGCTGCTTTTTGGGTGGCCGGCGCTTTGGGCGGCAGCACCGGCACCTGGGGTTTGGCCGCCAGACTTGGTGCGGGCACGTTGTTGGTTTTGATGAACTCGCGCATCTGCACTACCACCTTCTGGTCGCGGTCGTCGTTGAGCGCTTTGTTAGTTGGGACCCACTCCGAATCATCTTTGCCCTTTACGTGCAGGTTGGTCTGTTCGCCAATTACGCGGTTCATGTAGGCTTCGATATTGTTCCTCACCAGCATTTCCACCATCGGGGCGAGGTAGTTGGTTTCGACAGAAACCTGGTGGCGGAGAATGTCGCTTTCAATCTGCTCCAGGTAATTGAGCGTCCCGCCCTGCTGCTGCTGCAAGAACCCGTAGAGCGACTTCTCCCAGTTGCGCAGTATCGAAATCAGCCGGTTGCCAATGTCCACGTTCTGCACCCGAATCGCGCGCCCCTCCTGCGACACGCGCTTACCGATATCGGCCAAACCTTGCGGCTGCTCTACTGTGGGATTGAGGCCCCGCTCGGCAAAATAGGCAATAGCCGCGTTGGCGTATTCGCGTTTTGTCAGCTTGAGCTTTTTCGCATGAGCCGTCAGAAGGTTGTCTGCTGCCCCGCTCAGTTTAAGCGTTGGCCCTGGCTTTTCAGGGTCTTTTGGGCCCGGAGGCCGACCTGGTTTCTTCTTGACTGGTTCCATGAGTGAAAGAACAGTTATGAATTATAATTACCTCTTATTGACAATGATTGTCAGCTACTTAGATTAAAAAGACCGCTTTTGTGCGTAACTTACTGTTATTATAGGATTAGAAACACCTATTAAAACAATTAAAATACTCTATTACTATTCTGATTATCAATGCGGTAGCATTTATCGACCGCCGACAAACTATGTTTGTCCCTGATTATCAGCGCGGTAGCGATGATTTCAGGTCCTCCTCTCGCTAACTACTGACTAGGGCTCTGTTTAGAAACCCTATGTCGTCCCCAATCTACGCTACCCCGGCGCTACTTCCTACTGCCGGTTTCTGTATCTGCTTAGACACTACCAGCTACTCTTAGCCTCTCTACGCTACGCTAAGTCCTTGCTGCCTTTACCGACTACTTCCGACCCCTGTGCTTCTCTCAGGCGTCGGCTTTCCCCCTACCCTGGCTATCCTGCTACTCCGGCCCCTAAGCGTCCAACCCAACGATTAGCTTTTAAGAAATTATCGACCAGCTCCGGTAACCACTACCTCTGCCGTTACCTCTGCTCTCTGGTTTTTGCCGGTTGCTGTTTTCCGTTCCTACCTCCACCTGCGCCTTTACCGCCTGCTCCATCCCGACGGCTTTTACCTGCACCTGGACTTTTCGGACTGCCTCCCCTTTATCCACCTGAGCCCGCCCAGCTCCCTTCCCAACTACCCGACTACTGCGCCTACCGAGTCCTTCCCATTTCAGCCATTGTACCTCTATGGCTCAGTAGCTGCTATTGCTTCTTCTGCTCTAACTGCTTACCTGGGCTCACGCTACTCTATCGCTGCTCTACCGAATTATCCCAACCCATTGCCGATACTATTCTAACTACTCCGCCTGCTGCCACTACCTGCCCGACTACCGACCTGGCCCTACTACCGAACTACTCCTCGCGCCACTTTTCACGACTGGGCTCATTTTCTCAGTGGCTCGCTTTTCCCTTTTACCTTATGACTACCGGACGCCACTCTCTGCCCCAGTAGCGCTTATCCCTTTTTATCCGGCGGCCCACTTTTCGATTTCCTGACGCCGGCCCTTCTACCAATTTGCACCCGTCACCGCTCTTTTCCTTTGGAGTGGTTTCGGGTCTTTCTTTTCACTGGCCACTTTGCCCACCGCTCGATTTTCCGCCAGTGACTTTTTCATGCGCCCCCCGTTTTCTTCGCCAGCTGCATTTGTTACGCCCGCCCCTTCTCTCCTCAGTCGCCACCTCCCCGACCCGCCCAACTTGCGCACTCTCTATTTTGAGCTACCCTGATTTTTTGACGCTGGCCCTTTTTCCATCCCACCCAGTTTTCCGCCAGCTTCCCAAAATCCGCACCCGACCATCATTCTATTTTTCTACTCGGCTGCCTCTCCCATTTTTTCAGCTCCTCCGAAATTCCATCACCTCCCAAATGAGCCCGGCCCCTTCCATTCTGCTTTGAACCCGCCCGCTCATCTTGCCGGAATTTCTGAACTGCCTGCCGCACCCAACTGCTATTACCACCGAGCAAGTCTAAAACGTGAACCTGCCTTTTCCCGCCGACAAGCTATTTCACCTACCCCTGCTTTTTGGGCTACCTCCACCAACTCACCTTCCCCGAAATAGCGCGTTGCCTCTCCTCCAGCCGACCCACTACTCGCGCCCCTTACCCGGACTTACTCCTCGCCTCCCCCCGCCAGCATCGACCTGAAACTACCTCAGCACTTTCTCGAACTACTCGCCTCCAGCACCAACATTGCTTTTCGACCTCCCCCGTTTTTCTGCTCCTGTCAGTTTTTCCACTGGCCCAACTTTTTGACCAACTCCATTTTAAGCCGCCACCCATTTTTCTACTCCGCCCCTCTTTCGGCTTCATCCTTTTTTTCGATAGCCCTCAAAGTTTGCCTTGTCCGTTTATCAGCGCCTCACCAAAATCCGCTTCTCCTGTTTTTTGCATTCGCCCCAAAATATGTCCAGCTGCTCTTTGCCACCATCGCTCACTCTATACCCGTCACCGCTCTTTTCCTGTGGAGTGGTTTCGTTTTTTTACGCTGGCCCTTCCTCCCGTCGCTCCTGTTTTGGCTGGTGTAATTTCTCTCCATTGCGGTTGCTTTTCCTCTCGCTACTCCTGGCTACTCCCACACAATTCCGCCACTTCTCTACTTGGTCTGCTTCCTTACGACTGGCTCTTTTTCGATTGCCTGCTTTTTCGAACTACCCTGAGTATTTGACGCTGGCCCTGTTTTCACATCGCCCGATTTTCAGCCATCTTCTCAAAATTCGCAGCCGATAATTTTACTGCTTCCAAGCTGGTTGTCTCTCCACTCTCTACAAAATTGCGTCAGCCCGCCTTTCCTCGACCTCCACCGACTGCACTTGTTCCTCGGTTGTGCGCTCCTTGGACAGCTCCTTCTCATTCGTTCTGTCCTCCTTCCACCAAAACCTCAATTCCCCCGCCAAGCACTCCCCCAACCTTCCGTCTGATTCCATTTCAAGATCGTCCACCCTTTCCACAGTTTCTCATTTTTCGACTGCCCCCTCCAATTCTTCCAAGTCCAACATCTGCGCTATCTGGTTCTTCACTCTCTCCCTGCTCCAGCACTTCCGACCGTAACCAGCCGCCACCAACTTCTATCCCGGCCACTTAAAACCAACCCGCCCGCCTCCTCGCTCCTCCCCTAACTCCAGCCTTCCCTAATTTTCGAGTCGTTCCGTTTTTTACGCTGGCAATTTTTTTCCTCTTCTCCACTTTTCACCCGAGCCGCCTTTTTCCTTTCGCTCTAATTATAAGTCGATGCCCAATTTTGAGGCAGCCCGTCTTTCAATGGTCCCCAAAATTTGCCTTACAATTTTGAGGATTATCAAAAAGTGTGGCGTAGCCAAGGTAGCCCCTGCCGCTAGCAGGTGAATGGTCCTTTCGGTAGTACTATGAGAAACCCGCTTGATAGTAACCCAATAAGCCTGCCCCACATTTTTTGACTCTCCCTTGTTACCCTTAAATATCCACCGGCATTTTCTTCCATAGTTAGATGACCCTATTCATCAAAGCGTCCTACCTGACATTTCAATATACTAACGCTAAGACACTATGATAGAGTCTTTTACTATGAACTATGGAAGGAAATGCCGGTGCCACACGCTCTGAACTATGGAAGGAAATGCCGGTACGCAGATTTAATACATGTACATACACGATTCGGCCATTTATACTTATCCTCGTGTTTAGTGGCCCTGCTGAACGATTGGAACCCCTTACGACCGTTGGTACCCATGATGATACGAAAGTCTTGGAGAGCAAGGATTTTGGCTATTCCCAGCCCTCTCAAGGCATTTACCCGCTGTAGATGCTTTTGAAAGAAGAAATAAATTAAAAATCCGAAACCCTTTTTCGGTTTTTTCTTTCTCTTCTTTCTCTTCTATTCTTAGAAGCTCACAACTGTCTGAAAAGCAAATATATATGAGGCTAACTATGGAAGGCAATGCCGGTAACTATGGAAGGCAATGCCGGTAAACTATGGAAGGCAATGCCGGTAACTATGGAAGGCAATGCCGGTAACTATGGAAGGCAATGCCGTTGAATCATGGAAAGGTTTGAAAGTTATTCCATGATTCATATCTTCGAAACTTAACCAGCTCATTTGCTTATGAATCCGACTAAGGCGGAGAACACTATTGTGTTTCAGCACAACCATCTTATCCGCACTCAGATGAAAATGGGCCAGACCGAAGCTCGTGTCTTTGTCGAAGCTTTAAGGTGCATCCATCAATCCAATGATGAACTTCCCCCCATCCGGATTCACATCGATGCTATTCTTCATGGTGAACGTGGTGGTTCTGCATATGCTAATCTTAAGCAGGCTTGTCGTGACCTGTTCGATAAGGAGCTAAACTTGGAGCCGGTCGAAGGAAGTAATAAGAAGGGCTCATTTATCCTCACTCGTATCGTATCCGATATTTCTCTCGATACTGGTACTGGTTACGTTACTGGAAACTTCGCTCCGCTTATTAAACCCTATCTTCTACAGTTAACTAAGGCTGGTAATTTCACTAGCGCCGACATTGAAACTCTGCTGACTTTAAAGACGCCGAACGCCCAGCGGTTTTACTGGTTACTGAAGAGTTACCAATATGGGAAGCATGAGTACGCGCCAACGTTGGAATCGTTGAAGTATATTTTATTCAATGATGAGTTCATTTATCCGGTTTTTGCTGATTTCAAGCGTTACGTTCTGGAGCCAATAATGAAGGAGTTCACCTCCAAAGAAGTTGGGTTTATGGTAGCGTGGAATCCGATCAAGACAGGGCGAAAGGTTACCGGTATCCATTTTGAAATCCCCAAAGCTGATATCCTTGTTCCTCGCCAGCTCTCCCTTGGCCTGAATCCGGAAATCAAACCGCCCATCGACATGGTAGTATCCGCGAGCAAGGATTCACCATCTATGGATAAGGCTGCTACAATTCTGAACTCGTTGCGAAAGAAGTGGTCCTTTGCTTCATGGCAGCTTATGATAATGAAAGATACCATCGGTGCTGATGACGTAAAGTATACTAAGCTCCGGGATACAATGTCTGCCGTAAATGCTGATTGGGATAAATTAGATAACCCACCAGCCGTTCTTTGGGCCAGACTGAAGAAAGAGTTCACTCAAGTCAAGAAGGCTTGTGATGCATATGAGAAAGCCTAAATAGTGCTATCGTTAAACAGATAGCCTTAAGGTGCTTTCTCCAATTAACTTATAGTACCAAGGTTTGCGCATTATCATATAAGACCGAATCTTAAAAGTACAAAATAGTTCATTTCCGCTTCAGAAACGCACTTTTTTATACTACTATAGACTGCTTACATCTTCCGTATCTTGTACTTCAGCCGCAGCTTCTGATACGGATTTTCGGAGGGCCGTAGTTTGCATTTCCCAGCTTGCTAATTATGATAATGCAACTCTTCGTGTAGTACTCCCCAAAGTTTGGACAGTTTGTGGTGGCTATCTTAGTCAACGCCATGAACCCAAAACGTACCCGTCGCCGCTTCACTGCCGAGTTTAAAGCAGAAGTGGCCTTAGCCGCGCTGACGGAGCGGCAGCCGCTGGCCGAACTGGCTGCCCGCTATCGGCTGTCGGTGCCCCAGATTAGTCGCTGGAAGCTGCACTTGCGCCAGCAGGCGGCGCAGGTGTTCACCGACGCCGGGGCTATCCCCGCGGCCCCGCCCGACGTCGAGCCCTTGTATGCCGCCATCGGACGGCTGGAAATGGAAAACCAGCTGCTAAAAAAAACGCTGCCCACATGGTAGTGGCCCAACAACGCGCCCTGGTGCAGGCCAGTGAGGCGGGCTCGGTGCAGGCCCGCTGTCAGGCCCTGGGCCTGGCGCGCAGCAGCTACTATTACCAGCCCCGGGGCGAAACGGATCTGAACCTGACGCTCATGCGCCTGCTCGATGAGGAGTTCACGCGCCACAATTTCAAGGGCGTACTCGGCCTACGCGACCATCTCCGCCTACTGGGCCACCAGGTCAATGAAAAGCGGGTGCGCCGGCTCGTGCGGCTTATGGGCCAGGAGCCGGTCTACCCCAAACCGCGCCTGAGTGTGCCGGGGCAAGGCGTGACGCGCTATCCGTATCTGTTGCGCGAACGGGTGCTGAGTGCTCCCAATGAGGTGTGGAGCACCGACATCACCTATATTCCCATGGCCAAAGGCTTCCTGTACTTGGTGGCCGTCCTGGACTGGCACTCGCGCTACGTGCTCAGTTGGGAGCTGAGCAACACGCTCGACGTGGGCTTTTGTCTGAGCGCGCTGGGCGCGGCCCTGGCCCGCCAGCCGGCCCCCTACATCTTCAATTCCGACCAGGGGAGCCAGTTTACCAGTCAGCTCTTCGAGCAGGCCTTGCTGGCGGCGGGCTGCCAAATCAGCCGCGACGGGCGCGGTCGGGCGACGGATAACGCCTTCATCGAGCGGCTCTGGCGCTCCGTCAAATGGGAGTGTGTCTATCTCAACCCGGCCACCGATGGCGGCCACCTCTACGAACAGCTCCGGGCCTACTTCACCTACTACAATTACCAGCGGCCTCACCAAGGCCTGAAGGGCCAAACACCTGCGCAAATCTTCGCTCAAAACCCTACCTTCAGCCCCCAACCCATTTGCTTAACAAACGCCTCCTAAACTGTCCAGTTTTTGGGGAGTAGTACATCGCCTAGTGAAGCCAGTTTGGGACACTTAGCCGATAGTTAGGGGGTATTACCATTCATTTTAGCTCAAAGCTAAGGGGGCCGACAGAGCATAAACTGATGTATAATAATGTAATCATGAGTCTTATTACTCTATTTGGGCTATGCTATAAAGTAGATAAGCGAGAAGTCAATTAACTTTTTACTAAATAAATTAGTAGTATTGCGTAGCTGGTTCAGCCAGTTTCGCGCTATGACTACCATCGAACTGATTGACGTGGGTACGCCCATCACCACGCTCTGGCTGCCGGTTTATGCCTCGCTGGTTCCCTGCGGCTTCCCCTCCCCGGCCTCCGATGAGCTGGAGGAGCTTTTCGATCTTAACCGCCTGCTCTTCCGCCACCCCGAGGCTACTTATCTGATCCGCGTATCGGGCGAGAGCATGCAGGGGGCCGAAATCCATGCCGGCGACCTGCTGGCCGTCGACAAGCACATCGAGGCCGACCACAACCACATCGTCGTGGCCGTGATAGAGGGTGAATGCACCGTCAAGCGCCTCGTACGCCGGGGTTCCAACTGGTGGCTGCAGGCCGAAAACCCCGCCTACCCCGACTACCCGATTACCGAACCCGAAAACCTGCGCATCTGGGGCGTCGTCACCCACGTCGTCCACGAGCTCATTCCCGGCAAGCTCACTGCCCTGCTCCGCAGCCGCGACTGATTTTTCAAGCTTGAGCTGATAACTCAAGCTCAAGCTTCCCCCAGAATGAAAGTTAATAGCCAACAGCTGTCAGCTACCAGCTCATCACCCATGTACGGCCTCGTCGACGGTAACAACTTCTACGTCTCCTGCGAGCGGGTCTTCCAGCCCCGCCTCGAAGGCCGTCCCGTGGTCGTGCTGTCCAATAACGACGGCAACGTCGTCAGCCGCTCCGCTGAAGCCAAACAGCTCGGTATTGCTATGGGGGCCCCCTTCTTTGAGGTGCTCGAGTTGCTGCGGCGCCACCAGGGCCACGTGCTCAGCTCCAACTACCCGCTCTACGGCGACATGAGCCGCCGCGTCATGGCCCGCCTCGCCGACCAGGTGCCGGCCGTTGAAGTCTACAGCATTGATGAGGCCTTTCTCGATCTGCACGGCCTGACCACGTTCTGCGGCACGCTCGACGCCCGGGCCCGGCGCATGCAGCAGGACGTGCTCCGCTGCACCGGCATTCCTACCTGCGTGGGCATGGCCCCCACCAAAACGCTGGCTAAGGTGGCCAACCGCCTGGCCAAGAAATACCCCGAGCTGCAGGGTATCCTGCGCCTCGATACCGAAACCCGCCGCGAACGGGCCCTGCGCGCCCTGCCCGTGGAAGACGTCTGGGGCATCGGGCGCCAATATGCTGCCCGGCTGCACGCCCAGGGGCTGGCCACGGCCTGGGACCTGAGTCAGGTATCTGAGGCCTGGGCCCGCAAACACCTGGGCGGGGTGGTCGGCTGGCGGCTGGTGCAGGAGCTGCGCGGTCAGCCCTGCCAGGACCTGAACCCGTCAGAGGACGGCACCCTGGCCCGCCAGAGCATCAGCTGCTCGCGCTCCTTTGGCCAGCGCCTGACGGCCTTCGACGACCTGTGGGGCGCGGTGAGCACGTACATGAGCCGGGCCGCCGAGAAGCTGCGCGCCCAGGGCGACCAGACCCATATCCTTACCGTCTTCCTCAGCCAGGACCGCTACGATACGCGGATCCCCCCGCCCTACACCCGCTCAACCACCCTGACGCTGCCCGGCGGCCCCACGGCCGATACGCTTCGGCTGCTGGCTTACGGCCGGCGGATGCTGGAGAAGCTCTATGAGCCCGGTCGCCGCTACGTCAAAGCCGGGGTCGTGCTCGACGGCCTCGAACCGCCCGGGCGTGGCCAGCAGCTGAGCCTGTTCGCCCCGACTGATTCTGTCACCAACCGGCCCGCCGCCACGGCCGAGTCCGCCGCCCGCGCCCGGCAGCTCATGCAAAGTCTCGATTCGCTCAACCGCCAGTTCGGCCGCGGCACCGTGCGGCCCGCCGCCAGTGTAGCCCCGCCGGCTGCGCCTGGCCAGTCCGCTGCGCCCTGGCTCGGCCGCGCCGAACACCGCAGCCCCGCTTACACCACCCGCTTGGAGGACTTGCTGGTGGTGGGGTAACTGCCTGCGCAAAAGAGAATCTAAAGCCTGCCGCAGCTCCCAGGCAGGCCCGTTACCTTTGGTCCATGTATGTCTCCCGTTACGCTCTCGTCGCTTTGCTGGCGTTTACCGCCGCTTGCTCGACTACCCAAGACCCCACCCCGATCCAGCCTCCCGCAACCCCGCTCCCCGAGCACCTGACCCTCGGCAACCCCAGCGGGGCTACCACCGATAGCAGCCAGCCAACCAACTATCTGCTCAGCAAGCCCCAGTACGCGCTGTCCTATCACCGCGACCGGGGTATTCCCACCTGGGTCAGCTGGCACCTCGACGCCAGCTGGCGCGGCGCCGCTGCCCGCCAGGACGACTTCCGGGCCGACAACACGCTGCCCGCTGACTGGTACCAGGTCCAGTCCACCAGCTACTCGGGCTCCGGTTTTGACCGCGGCCACCAGTGCCCCTCGGCTGACCGCACCAGCACCGTGGCTGACAACTCGGCTACCTTCCTGATGACCAATATGGTCCCCCAGGCCCCGCGTAACAACCAGCAGACCTGGGCTAACCTCGAAAACTATACCCGTACTTTCCTTAGTACCGGCAACGAAGTCTACATCATTTGCGGGTCCTACGGCAAGGGGGGTACCGGTTCCAATGGCTTCCAAACTACCCTCGACCAGGGCCGCGTCACCGTACCCGCTCGCCTCTGGAAAGTCGTGGTCGTGCTGCCCACCGGCGACAACGACGCCACCCGCATTACCACCAACACCCGTGTCATTGCCATTGACACGCCCAACGAGAACACCATCAGCACTGACTGGGGTCAGTACCGCGTCAGCGTCGACGCCATCGAAGCTGCTACTGGCCTCGACCTGCTGTCTGCCGTGCCCATAGCAGTGCAGCAGGTGATAGAGACCGGCGTAGATAGCGGGCCAACGCAGTAGTTTAGCCACCTTCTTCCCTTCCCCTATGCCTACCTCCCCCCTGAGCCGGCTCTTACTGGCCGGCCTGACCCTTACCCTGCTGGCCCCCACCCTTTCGGGTTGCGAACTCTCGTCCTCAGTTCCCCGCGAAGTGCTGCCGCCGGTAACGCAAACCGGCGCAAACAAAGCCGGTGCCCTGGTCAACGGCGCTACCTGGCTGCCGCTGGCGGGGGTGCTGTTCGGGTCCCCTGCCTACCGGGTACGCGTCAACCGCACGCCCCAAAGTGGCCGGGGCTTTGAGTTTTCGCTCTCGCTGAGGCGCCAGGCCCCGGAAGGCAGCGAAAAGTATTACCCCAAGCCTGATTCCAACATCAGGTTCTACCTGCCCTCGGTGCTGGCACCGGGCTCGTTTGCCTTAAACGAATCGGTTACGGCTCCCTTTCCGTCTGCGCAGGGCCGCCACGGGGTGCTGACCGACTACACCACCAGCCCCGTTTTCAATTACCCCACCGGCTCCGGCCCGGCCTCGGGCCAGCTGGTGATTACGCGCTTCGACACCGTGGGCCGGGTGGTAGCCGGCACCTTCGAGTTTACGGGCCAGCGCGGCGCGGAGCTTATCAAGGTAACACAGGGCCGCTTCGATGTAACCTATTAAACCGGCTCCGCCTGTCTTTCCCCTTTTCCCCGCTTTTACCTTTTTCCTTACTGCCTGAATAGTGTGCGTGAGCAGCGTCGGTACTGGCCCCCTCCAGACTCACCTGGTGTTCACCTGCCAGCCTGTCGGTTCAGACCCAAGAAGTCAAAAGACCACCCCAGTAAGGGTGACCTTTTGACTTCTTGGGTCTGAACCGACAGGCTGGCAGACGTTCTCATAGCGTATAGCAGAAAGTTACATCTTAAAGACGAGGGTTCTTACCATGTAACTCCGTAGCTTCGGCCTCCCGTCTCCTCCTCCTGACTACCCGCCATGGACTACGTTCTCTACCTGCGCGCCTCGACACTGCGACAAGGCCAAAGTGGCCTGGGCCTGGAAGGCCAGCGCCTAATTGCGCATCGGTTCCTGCAGCCCGGCGACCGGATTCTCTCCGAGTACATCGAGGTGGAGAGCGGGCGCAAGAATAATCGCCCCGAAATGGCGAAGGCCATTGTCGAGACCCGCCAGGCTGGGGCTACACTACTGGTGGCGGAAATGTCGCGGTTGGCCCGCAGCGTTTACTTCACCTCCAAGCTCATGGAGGAGCGCGTGCGCTTCAAGGCGTGCGACATTCCCAATGCCGACGAGTTTACCATCAATATTCTGGCGGCCGTCGCGCAGAAGGGAGCCAAGGACATCTCCGATTCTACGAAGCGGGGGCTGCTGGCCAAGAAGGCCCGCGGCTTCACCCTGGGCAACCCGAACAACTTCACGGCCGACTCCCGGGCCCTGGGCCGGGCAACAGTACAGCGCAATGCCCAAGAAGCAATACCCAACAAACAGGCCCGGCGCCTCGCCTCCCTGCTCCGACGGGATGGCTTGACGTTGCTAGCTATTGCCGACGAGTTGAATGCTCACGGTTACTGCACGCGGCGCGGGAAAAGCTTCCACAAAACCACCGTGCTACGCCTGCTCAAACCGGATGTCTCCTCGACCAACTTGACAGGGACTGATGCAATCGGCTAAGTCGTTTCCGCTGGTTGTGGCCTTGTACTCCTGAGTAATCAATTTTTTATCAAGGGTCAAAAAGATCCAGGATTAGAAGCATATGTGCGTCTCTCCCCACCCCGAATAGATAGATTGATCGCGCAACTGCTGCCAAGGAGGCGACGTCCCACTTACGGCATCTTACGCTTAAGTCGCTCCTTTTCCGGTAGAGCCTTATCAGCATCAGGTTGGTTGGCAAAGTAGGCAACCAAAGCCGAGTCCAGAATGTCGCTCATGTCTTGCCGCGACCAGAATGAAAGCTGATGTAGCCGACGAAAAGTATCGGTAGGCAGCACATTAGTAAAGCGTGTCTTTTCTACTACCTTCTCAATTGTGGCAGTCACAGTCGGTGTGTCGGGCGTTGAGCCCAACAACAGCTCATCTAATTTAGCAGCGGCCGGCCGGCTAGTGAGGTGATTGAGATTGTGCTGTTTCTTGGCCATTATTATCGGGTCAGAATTTCGTCGGTAAGGGCTTCGTAATCTTGGAGCGCGGTCGCACCAGGAGCCCACTGATACAATGACTGCTGGTTAACCTGAGCCTCAGCTACGGCCACGTTTTCACGAATACTAGTCTGAAGAACTAGCGCCCCTAGTTCCGGATGCTCTTTCATCATGTTTACGAAACTGTGGTGCAGACTACGACGATATGTCGGCGAGTACTTGGTAAAGAAGATCCCTCCTATTCGCAACGTCGGCGTCAGGTTTTTTTGGATGCGCTTAACTAAGTCCAGCAGATTTTCCAAGCCGTTATAGGCGAAGTACTCCGGCGATGTGGGAATGAATATCAAGTCGGAGGCCGTGATGGCAGCCATTGCTAGCGGCGAGTTGGGGCTGGGGCTGGTATCGAAGATCACGTAATCAATATGGCTATCCATATCCCGCAAAGCATTGCGGAAGATTAGCGCGTACATGGCGTCAGTCCCCAGGATTTTCTCGGCCGCCGCTAATGACTTGGCCGCTGGTACCAACCAGAGGTTGTTGGCCACAGAAGTCATTGCTTGCCCTAACGTATATGTACCTTCAATTACATCAGTTAAGGTTAGGCTTTGTTGGGCATCTAACGCTAGTAAGCTCTGCGTTAGATTACGCTGTGGATCAGCGTCAACTAATACAACATGTTTGCCTCGATTGGCTAAGCAATGCGCCACAGCCCAAGCGGAGCTACTCTTACCGGTTCCGCCTTTTTGGTTTGTAAATGTGAGAATCTGCATTACATGGCTTTTATGGTTGGGGCATATGGTAAATATGAGACATAATATCTGCATGTGCAACAAAGAAAATATGATACATACGGTATTCTTCATAATAATTATGCGTATTGTCTGTACGTGATGTATAGTGCATACAGTAAACATGGTATGCATAAGCTGCATATCATGTTTACTGTATGCACCAGTGAGTACGTGGTAAGACAGATTTAAAATCTGATGGTGAGAGGATTAATGCCGGAATTACCTCTAAACGAATACAGGTATGGAAGCTGAAAAGAGGCAGTGGGGAGGAGGGGAGGTAGGCGTGAGGTGGTCGGGTGAAACAGGAGAGAATTGGGTGCTACCTTCCCGAAGCTATGGAAAAAGCCTCCCCCTCCAAACGGCCGCGCTACGATGCCGCCTTCCGCGCCGAAGCCCTGCGCTTGGCCAGCGAAAGCCGCTCGACGCTGGCCGCTGCTCGCGCGCTCAATATCAACGCCAAATTGCTCTACCAGTGGCAGAAAGCTGCGCAACAACCCTTGCCCTCAGACCCGGCGGAGGCCGCCGAAGTACGTGCCCTGCGCTTGGCCAACAAGCGGCTGGCGCAGGAGCTGGAGATTTTAAAAAAAGCCATTGCCATCTTCTCACATCCCCCGACCCCATGAGTGCGCTGCAATTTATTGACCAGCAACGCGTTCATTATTCTGTCGGGCAGCTATGCCGGCTACTGAGCGTGGTGCCCAGCACCTATTACGCTTGGCGACATCGTCTAGTCAGCGGGGCCGTGCGCCCGCAAGCGCCGGCCTGGGAGACGGAAATGCTAGCCGTCTTTGACCACCACAAACGGCGCTATGGCACCCGGCGCCTGCAGGTTGAATTGCGGGACAAGGGCCACCGCGTGGGCCGACAGGCCCTGCGTACGAGCCTGCGCCGCCACGGGCGAAGGGCGCTGCAGCCCAAGGCTTTCGCCCCGCGCACCACCGATTCGACCCATGGCCGGCGGTGCGCCCCCAATTTGCTGCTCGACCAGCCGCGGCCTACCCAGGCCAATCGGGTGTGGGTGTCCGACATTACGTATCTGCCCCTAGCCAATGGCCGCTGGGCGTACCTGTGCGCCTTCCAGGATGTGGCCAGCAAGCAGGTGGTGGGCTGGCAGGTGCGGGCCGATATGCCCGAAGCCTTGGTCACCAGTGCCTTACAGCGGGCACTGCTGGCCCAACGGCCCGCTCCCGGCCTAATCGTGCACTCCGACCGCGGCGGACAATACGTGAGTAACGCCTACAAAGCCTTACTGCGCGAGGCCCAGGCTCAGCTCTCGCACAGCCGACGCGGCGAGTGCTACGACAATGCCCAAGCGGAGAGTCTGTGGTCGCGCCTCAAAACGGAGGAGCTCGAAGCCCGTGAGTGGCCTGTCTTTGCCGACCTGGCCGACGCGCAGGCCAGTGTGACGGACTATTTTGACTACTACAACCACGAGCGTCGGCACTCCAGCATTGGCTACAGCAAGCCGTATTTGTTTCACCAACAACAACTTAACAGTATCGCCTAATTCTCTCCTGCTTAACTAGACCACCTCACTCTTCCACCAGCATTTGACCCGCCGGGCTGCCGAGCACACTTGGCTCGTACGGCTCCTTTACCAGGATGAAGGTCTTGGCTTTGTCATCGAGTTCAAACCCGGTAGTACCATCGTAAAAGTAGGACTGGGCCAAGTCGGGGCGGGAAGCTAAAAAGGCGGCCCCAAGCAACTTGCTTGTCGGGTTGCGTTGCAGAACGACGCGCCCCGTATTATTCCATACCTGGCCGTTGCCAAACGTGTCAATCCGCTGTACCACGTAATCGGCCGTGCGGAAGGAGCCAATAGCGGCCTGGTACTTCCGGAGCATATCGGCCCCCGTTTGCGCGTAAGTAGCATGCGCCAGCACTTGTAGCAAGCATGCGCTGTATAATATCTTGCTCATAGAAAAGCAATGTAGTGAAGAATATGGACCGTTTGCGTGAACTAGCCGTTGCTGTGGTTTAAGTCTGGTTCGTGTGCTTTCCAGGCGTGTTGGTACAGTTGCGCGGTTAACATAGCACGTTGTTCCGCCTCGTTACTTTCGGTCAGCCGGGCCTTAAAGGCTTGTAGTTCCGACAACGGCAACGGGAGGTGGGACCGCAGGTTCGCCAACGTGAGTCCCGCAGCCAAGAGGTTCTCCGCTTGCTGTACTGCCTGCTTGCGCAGAGCATCTTGAAGGGGAAGTTCGGGGAGTTCCTTCCAGGAGATAGTGCGTATCCGTTGCGTGCTCTTGCAGACCAGAAAACCAGGTGCGCCCCCGAGCAGGAGGGGTTCGACTGCCAACTGACCAGGACGAAGGCCAAAGACGTGGTCAAAGTACCATCCTTCTTCGTGTTCAACCGGCTTGCCGACCACCCAGTGGTAAGCGGCGGGCAAAGACGAATCCTGGTTTTGCTGGGCGACAAAACCTGTCGCGATGGCAATGGCTTGCTCCTTGGTCACGCTACGAGTATCGTTATTTTCCTAAACATACCCTCGTTTTTTCAAACAGAGAGCGTTTAGCTTCGGACCCTTTTGCTAAACGAGGAGGTGGTTGCCGGCTTAGACCTTTACTTTGCCCAACGGATTCCGCGGGCCCGTCCTGCTCGCTTTTCCCCCGTTCCCGTCTACCACCCCGTTTACCGCCGCCCGGCGACCGCTCCGCTGGACCCCATGAAAAAGTCTTTACTCCTCCTCGCGGGGCCGGTGCTTGCTGGGAGCCTGGTCGCTTTTTTGGTCCTGCAGACGGAAAGTGCGCTGCCTGTACGGCGGCCCGATTCCCCCCTCCCTTATAAGTTCTCGGCCGTCATCAAGGAGGAATGCGCAAAGAACACCCCCGGCGCGAACCAAGTTGCCGCGTGGGACTACTCCTTTATTGGGGACTACCCCGCCGCGCTCCGGGCCTGGGACGAGCAGCCGGGGCCGCCCCGCCGGTTGGCCGCGGCCGATAGCCTGGCCTTCGTGGGCCTCCACGCGGTGGAGGCCGCGGGCTACATCTTGGCCCGGGCGCGCACCGAGCGGATTATCATCCTGAACGAAGCGCACCACAACCCGCGGCACCGGGTCTTCGCCTCTTCTTTGCTGCCGGGACTGGCCCGGCTGGGCTTTCGGTATTTAGCGGTGGAGGCGATTGCCGAGCAGCAGGACGCCCGGCTGAATCACCGCGGGTATCCGGTCCGCGAAACCGGGTTCTACACCAAAGAGCCCCAGTTTGGGCGCTTGCTGCGCATTGCCCACGCGCGCGGGTACCAGCTGGTGGCCTACGACTACGGCGCGGAGCCGAGCCCCGACATGCACGCGAGCATCGCCGCCCGGGAGCCGGCGCAGGCGCGCAACATTGCGCGCCTCTTGCAAACCGATCCGCAGGCCAAAATTCTGGTGCACTGCGGCTTCAGCCACGCCAACGAGGGCCCCGATGGGCTGGGGGGGCTGCCCGCGATGGCGGCCCGGCTGCGGGAGTTGACCGGCATCGACCCCTTCACGATCGACCAAACCGCCCTCACGGAAGCGGGAACGCCGGCCGGGGAAGCGGCGTGCTACCGGCTGGCGACCGCGACGCGCAGTGCGGTGTTCTTGCCCGTGCCCGGCAAAGCGCCGTATGCGCACGCCGATCCGGCGATGTCCGTCGACGTAAACGTCTATCACCCCCGCACGAAGTACCAGGCCGGTCGGCCCGCGTGGGTATTCCACGCGGGTTATGAGCCCGTGGCCATTGTCGAACCAATCACAGTGGGCTATCCTTGCTTGCTGCTGGCCTATGCTGCCGCTGAAGACCTAGCCCATGCCATCCCGCTGGACGTAGTGGAAGTGCAAGGCCCAGGAGACAAGAAGTGCTTCGCGCTGCCCAAGGGAAGCTTTACGGTCTTGGCCATGGGCCGCGATGGCCGCCGCCAAACGTGGGTGATCCAGAACTAACGGTTTTCTTCGCCGCGGCTGGACTGGTGGGATGACAACACCGGGTGCGGACCCGGTGGTCAGCTACGTAAAACATACGCTCGTTTTTCTATTCGGACCCTTTTCCTGAACCAGTGGCATAAGCAGGGCCAGTATAATATTGTGCTTTTTAACCGCCGCCTTATGCTTGCGCTTCCATGAATCTCTTAATTAAAAGCGCCGCGGGCCTGCTGTCCCTCGTGTTTGCGGTGGGCATTGCCCTGATAGTCCGAAATTTCTATCTCGGGCATCAAGAGTTGGTGGGGCCCTACGCACTGCCCACGCCGGCTGGCGCAATGTGGCTGGCCCACCAAGTTGGACTCTCACTCGTGTGTTTAGTGGCCATGGCCGGCACGTTCGCCAAACGCTGGTGGGGAGGCCATGCGCTGGCCATCGCGTTGATTGTTTCGACGCTCAACGTGCTCCACAACCTTCTGTGGGTGGACACCACCCTCTTGGTTAACCGAACCCCAGAAGCGGGGTATACTGCCGGGCTGCTGGTCTTCTATGTCGGCGTTGCCTATTGGCTCGTCCACAAAAACGCGGCCGCGTATTATGGATTTTCACTGACTGCTCAACGGCTCGGGAGCTGGACCGCCGCGAGTGTAGCGCTCTTCTTATTTGACCTCTATGCCTAAACCGAGCAGCTCTGTCCTTGACAAATGCTCGTTATTCTATTCGGACCCTTTCGCTGAACGCAATTTCTGCTTGGCCAACCAGCCAGGTGGATAAGGCCACCAGCACCCGGGTACTGGCCTATTTTTCTTCTATATATTAGCCCGCCGGAAGGACTCCCCTTCCTGCTTTTGCTGCCCCGCCTTATGCCCCTGCTCCAGTTCTATGCTCATCTGTTGTTCCGGACGGCCGCGCTGCTCGCGGCGGGGCTCGCCCTGGCCTGCCTCGCGGTCATCAGCGTGCTGGGTGGGGCCCTGCCGGGCGTGGAACTGAACGAGCAGGTGGCCCGCGCGGCCACGGCGTTGCACCGCGACGCTTGCCGGCTGCGGGCTTCGGCCCGGGCCCGCCAAGCCCCGGCGCCCACCGTTTCCGGGTCCGGCGACGCCGGGTAAGCCCCAGGGATTGCCTCCCCCAAAAAGCCGCTGCACCTGCCGGGCCGTAGCGGATTTTTGACGGGTGTTTATTTTCATAAACTCCCCAAAATGAGGCGCTAGGGCCCGTTTATTACCAGCAAAGAGCTTGTTAGCCTCCCCGTAGAGGGCCAGCGCGAAGGTAACCTTATCGCGACCAGTCGGCTGACATAATCCTCTTTCAATTGAACGAAGCGCGTTTACCTTGCCACCGTTTTTGTAAACTGTAGCTACCGACGTTACCCCATTGGTGATGTGCGGCCCTTGAAAGAGTAATTTTACGGACCGCTTCGTTTACACCTATTCCACGCGCTGGCTCACGGGGTCGCGTCTCTTACACGCCATGGCCATCCGGGACATTTCGCTGGGAACGGCGCAAGAGCCGCACCATCGGGACTTTAATTCCTCTACGTGGGCCCTGGCGCAGTTGTACGTCACCTTTTTACCGGCCTTTGATTCTGCTGGCATTGTCAAAGTGAACATCGGGGTCGTGGACACCGCCGGGGCCAGAGACGTGGCCTCGCTAGCCATAGGTCCCGTGCTGCGGTTGCTGAACGTAGTTGTGGTGGGCCTGTCCTTGGATTTGTCGTGGTACGCGACCTTGCCCGACCCGGCCCGGGCACTGCTGCAACTCGAGGTGCTACACGCCGCCTGCCTGGCCGTCGGCACGGCCCAGCAATGGGACCCCCAGCCGTTTCACGCGGCGTACGCGCAGTGCCAACGGGCCAATCTAGCCAATGCGTGGGTGATACAGGTGGGCAAGAAGCGGTTTGTGTATTCCCCGGACCGCCGCTCGAAGGCGTGCTTGGTCTGCCTGTGGACCCTGCACTCGTTCCGCGTTGATTTGGTGGTGATGGCCAAAGCGACCGGAGGCGCCCACGTAACGCCCCTGCTGGAAAACGCGGCCTATGACCCCGTGCAGTTCCACACCGTGAGCTGGGTAGACAACCAAACCGTGAAGGTGACGGCCCGCTACCCGCACCGCGAGTGGCAGGTAGAAGTGAAAGGTTAGGGTAATCCTTCTTCAACTGGACAGCGCTCGTTTACCTTGCCACCGTTTGACTAAACGGATATTGGAGTCCGGAACAAGTTAACGGGCGGCCTTGCACAACGCGCGCCCCTGCGCCAGGGTCGCAGCAAGGTGCCCCGGCTCAACCCCCATTGCCTGCAAGTCCTCGGCGGCGGCGGCCGAAGGCACCCAAAACACGCGGGGGTTGGCGCGGAGGAACCGCCGCAGCGCCGGGAAGCAGCCGTAGGCCATGCCCGGGGAGTTGGTCAAGTCCATCAGGACGGGTTGCCCGGTGGGCAATTGCTGCAAAAAGGCAGGCAAAGAGCCATCGGCTACGTACTTGTCGTACACCACGCCGTGCACCCGCACCTCAAACGGGTGCGTGGCGGTGATGGCGCAGGGCAACCCGAAATCGAAATACTCCGCCAACCGCTCGAAGTAGTCCCGTTGCGGCACGGTCCTGAATTTTCGGCGGGCCAAGCCCAAGACTGCTTCCACCAAGCGGTGCTCGGCCGGCTCGCGTGCTTTTCGGGGCGATTGAAACCCAAACGCATTGCGCGCCCCGTCCTGCTCGACCTCATTCTGGACCCAAATGCCGTCGGTCGCCCACAGTTCCCCGGTTTTCATCCGCAGCAGCGGCACGCTGTCCAGGGCGGCGAAGAATTCCCGCAGCTCGTGGAGGGTGAGGGCGACGCTATCGGCAAACACCGCGTAGCGCAGGGTGTCCTCGGGCGTGGGCCGGTGGTAGCGGGTGAAACGCAATTGCCCGGTGCCCTGCTGGGAGCGCACCGCAAACGTGGCGTGTTCCAGGAAAGAGGGCTCAAACTGCCCGACGTAGTCGAAGGACCGCGGCAAGGCCCGCGTGGCGGGGTCATTGGGAGTGGAACAGGCGGAGGAAAACAACAGCCCGCACATCGTTAGACAGAGCAGAAGGGGGTGGCGCATGGCCGGAAGATAATAACGCGAGTGCAGGACAGCCCCTGAACGCTGCCTCCATACTCAAGCAAACGCTCCTAAATTTGAACAAAGCGCGTTTACCTTCGGACCGTTTGCCTGAACGGGATATGGTAAACTCACCACCCCTTCTTTTACTAAACCGGTTACTTCAGCATCTGTCTCGTATGCGTCCCCTTCTGCTGTTCTCCGGAGTTCTGTTGCTAAGTCTTTACGCTTGTCAAGGAGATGCCTCCCATGCACGTATGAATCCTGCCCTACGCAGCTACATTGCCTCGTATATCCAGCTCAAGGAGCAGGAACACACAGCAATTTATGGCGTTGCGGTCGAGCTAGTAGACGATTCAACTGTGTACATCATGGAAGCCTTTCCTCCCCTTGAGGAAGACGATCCTAGCCTTGGGGGTGTCCAAGTCGAACTGCTCGGGAGGGAATCCGTAGCAGGGTACCCGGTTGTCTTTAATGGGAAGCCAAATCCAGATCTGTATTATAGCAGCACACACGAACTCCCGAAAAGGAAGGCTCAAAAGCTAAGGACTCCTAGACAGGGGCCTCCACCAAGGCCCGTTGATAATAACAACTATGAGCTATGGGCGCTGCATTTCCGCCGAGGAACTTTGGTGAGCTACGGCCCTCAAGATCGGATTGACAAAATAAGAAGGTAAGAGAGTAGCCTATCCAGAGAGTCTATTCCTTGTTCAGCTTTCCGACCGTTTGGCTGAACAGAACTAACAAGTTATCATCAAGAACCTTACTTGGTTTTTTCTTGTCGTTTGCGCTCGATTGTAAGCAGCATAAAGCAGCCAAAAACCAGGCCCAACCCGCCCCAGGTCAGGAATCCCGCGACGGGAGCCAAATGCAGTCCGCTCCCTTGGGTGGCCCCTGCGGGCGTGGCGCCGTCACGGCGGACATTGGCCCCGATCCCCGCGCCGGCGACGAAAAGCCCAACGACCATTAGGATGAGTAGGATTTTGGCGCGCAAAGAGGTAAGCATGTGGGGTACGTTAACGTTGACGAAAGGCCGCGCGCTTGCGCCTGTGGTGGTGCGAGGTTCACCCAGCAAGAATGCCCAAAAGAGAGCAAGCATAGAACCAGAGAGCAAGCATAGAACCGCTGTAAGGTACTGGTAATTTGCAAACATTTCATTTCTTGAATGGCGCTTGCGCCAGTGCCATTTGGCTAACCCCTCCTTTGTTAAAAATTGAGTTTGGACCTCGACCCTTTCGCTAAACTTGTAGCTTGGTGATTCCGACGGACCCTTTTGTTCGTATATACGGCATGCCCATTCCCGAACTCGCGCCGGTGGCCACGGGCCGTCGGTTGACTTTTGCCGCGCAGTCCGGCGAACGCGCCCACGTCTTCCGCCGCGTAGGCGGCGCCGCCGGCCCCTGGCACCGGGTGGCCGTCCACGCCCGCTGCCCGTTCGTGGACGAAGACGTTTTCGCCCCGGGCACCTTCGTCGAATACTATGTGCACGTGCAAGGGGGCACCGCCGACGGCTCCGACCGCGACCGCAGCCACTTGCTCAGTACCACCATCTAGTGATGTTTCGACCGTTATCTTGAACGGGACACAGTAATCTCACCGCCCCCCCTTGTGTAAAACCGGTTGCCTCAGTATCTGTCCTGTATGCGTCACTTTCCACTGTTCTCCTTGTTCTTCGGAGCTCTGTTGCTAAGTTTTTCCTCCTGTCAAGGAGACGCCCCCCAAGCACGTATAAATCCTATCCTACACAGTTACATCGCATCCTATATCCAGCTCAAGGAGCAAGAGCACACAGCAATTTATGGCGTTGCGGTCGAGCTAGTAGATGATTCAACCGTGTACATCATGGAAGCCTTTCCTGGCCTTGAGGAAGTCCAAATGCTAGGAAGGGAATCGGTGAAAGGGTATCCGGTCATCTTTAAAGGGAAGCCAAATCAAGCCTTTTATTATATCAGCTCGAGCGACATCGCGAAAAAGACTATCCCTAAGACCAGGTCACCTGAAAAGGGCCCTCCACCAAGACCCGTTGCGAATGATAACTATGAACTGTGGACGCTGCATTTTCGCCGAGGAACTTTGGTTAGCTACAGCCCTCAAGATCGGATTGACAAACTAAGAAGATAAGAGAGCTGCCTATCTATAGATTCTATTCCTTGTTCCGCTATTCGGACCCTTTTCTTGAACTAACCTGCCTAATGGCAACAAATGCGAAATGGAGGCTTCCCTGACTCGTTCCCTTCACCGAACCTTGGCCGTCGTGGTACTGGTCGTCACGTTGCTTTCTTGGTGGGGACTGGTCCTATTTAGCACCGATGACCATACGGAAACCAGCGAACCCTTTCTGTTTAACCTGCTATTTGGTATGACCGTTTATAATCTCATTCCTGCGTTCGCGCTGCTTGGCACGACTCTTTACACAGCCGTTGTGGGCCGAAGCGCGAGGGAAGCACTCACGGGCGTTGCGGTATTGGTATTTATGTTCCTGATGGCTAAGAATGGCATGAGCATGATGCAGCTTTACGACTGACATATGCCGGTACGCTCGTTTGTTTGAACAGCATGCGTTTCCTTGCCACCGTTAAATCTAATATTTTGTATCGGTCTCATTTTATGAGAGGAAGCCAGCTAAGTCTCAAGTGCAGCACTGTTCTAATGGAGCACAGATATTCAGTAAGCGACACCCAGCCATCAGCTAATGGCCGGCTTAATATTATTCACTGGCCTTTTTCCTTAATCTTGCTTTTTTCTTGCTGCTTTATGGTAGCAGGTTGCACTGTACCAATGCATTTTTATGTTAGAAACCTATCAAATACAAAAATTAAATGCATCCTTATAAGAACCAAAACCAATACTAGTGCCAAATTAAGTTATCATTATTTATCATACAGTCTATCCCTGAAAGAACCAACATTTAGCAGTGTTAAAAGTTTTAACAAACAATTAGACTATATTAACCGCCAAGATTCAGTTATTTTTTTTATTCCGCCTTTATCAACAGTTTTTATTGGCGCAAATAGTAATAGAGGTTATCCTGGATTCAAATCTATTGCGTATTTTTCATCGAAATACGTATCAGTTGATTTGAACGCGATTGATCTTGGAAATAATTTCAGTTGCAAAAAATATTTTGGCAATTGTAATACTTTTTGGATGGACTTGAAATAATATATAATATTCTCACTTAGGAACCAGCAACTAACAAAGGCTCCTTTCAGCAAACGCAGCGTTTACCTTCGGACCCTTTTCTTGAACGCTCAGGGAAAACCCAAAATGCGCTCTAACTGCTGCTGTATGCGGGCTTGGGCGAGCTGGTACTCGTCACGTGGAAAAGTGGCCGTTATCTGTTCTGCCTGCTGTTCCATAAACGGCAGAACAAACCAGAGCAACGTCACGAAACGAGCAGGCAACAACGCGCCTTCCTCCACCTGCACCCGCATTAGGGTGGTCACAAACGCACCGTAGAGAGCACGGTCAAAGACCCCTCCGCGCAAGCACCCGAGAAAACCAGTTTCGATTTCCCAAACGGCCTCCAATTCGTCCAGATATAGGTCTTCCATCGCAGCCCGAAGATAAAGGCGATGCATTGAAGGAACGCGTAGCTTGGTGCTGGTTCCTCTCGAGGACAGAGTAATGCTCCTATTTTCAAACGGCGCACGTTTACCTTCGGACCCTTTTCTTGAACTGTGATAACTAAATGCTGAGGCCTACCCCTCCGGTGCTCACCCATAATAGACCGGCTCCTGCCAGCATGAGGCAAAAAAGCAACGAGCAAAAGAAGCACGGCAGAGAGAGCAGCCGGGGGATGGACGAGGTGCGAAACAGCGCCCCGAAGGAGTACCAGAGCGACGCATACCACAGGACTACGTGCCAGGAGTTGAAGGTAAATCCTAGCATGGGGATGCGGTCCAAAAAGGCAAGCGGCATATTGAATAATACCAGCGCCAGCAAGCCGGTGGTCCCAACCAATAAGTAATACTGCATTGCCACGCCCAAGCGTCGCTGAAGGACGCGCAAGCCCCAGCGGGTCAGCAGCAGCACGGCCGCGAACAGTAGCAGTTTGTAATAAAAAGTGGGCATGCGAAGGGCAGTATAGAAGTCCCCCCAAGGTGGGTTAGCGCGGCGGGGCGGCGCCCTTCCCAGTTGCCTCGGTCCTAGACAAATATCGAAAATGCAAGGTATAGAGGACAGACTTATCCTCCTTTGGCTATTTGGACCATTTATGTGAACTGTTGTAAGTTGCCCCTCCTCACTGTCAGCTGCCTTCGCGTACGATGATGACCAAATGCGCTTGTGTAGTGATGCTCGTTCTTCTTGGACACGCCTTCCCCTCTTTTGGGCAAGCGCCAAGCCCCCAAGAGACGGAAGTCGCACAGGCCTGGCACCGGCTGCTCAAGCAACTGGAAACCGGCTCACTTGCTGCGAGCAAGGAACTCATGACCGATACCGCCTTTGCCTCGCTGATGCAGGGAGTCAAGCCAACGGCGTACGGCGAAGCGCTGCGCCGCTTCGCCGTGTTGTATCAACAGGAGCCGCTGAGAGTCCGGCTCCTGAGCCCGACCGAAGCCGCGCTGGAAGTGGGCCGACTAGACCTAGAGGCCGGTTACTACCCCTCAGGATTCCGCATCGAGTACCGAGCAGGCAAGTGGCAACTAGTGGCGTACTACCCTAGCAAATGAGGACATAACGCTCCTGCAACTGAATAGAGCGCGTTTAGCTTCGGACCGTTTTTG
>NZ_JABKAU010000026.1 GCF_013377885.1 Hymenobacter lapidiphilus | reverse complement strand
TTTTGGCAAACGCTTGGCAGCTGCTCGGCACCAGGTGGCCAACTGGCCCCAATAGGGCCGGGCGAGTTTACGAAACTCGTCTACGAATCAACGTTTACGAAATGCACTAAGGAGATGAGTTTCGTAAACTCCTCAGTGTGTATCTGGGTGAAACGCGGGATAGAGCGTAGCCAGGTCCAGCACCAAGAGGTAAAGCGCTTCTAGGGGCTGGTGAAGGAGCTCAACCCGCAGCTGGAGCAGGAGGCGCAGCGCCAGGTGGCCCAGCAGCGTATCCACCAGGCCGGGCAGCAGCACAGCTGCGGCGGTGGAAGAGGTATGTAGAACCTCTCTTATCGGACCTTATCGAAGAGGCTCTAGATGTTCTGGAGGATCACCACACGGGGGTGTCGGTCGTTTAGATTATGATCCACCCTTCTTGGATGAACGTCAGAACTGCGCCTTTGAGGAACGTTTCTAAGTCCGTGTTCTCCGTTGCTTGGCTATTCTTTACTTCAAGGACGTAGACAGTGGGATTAAGCATCAAGGGCTCAAACGACCAGAACACCAACCGCCGCCGCTGGGGCGAGTTGGTCGCATGGGGAAGTTCTCGAAAGCAACATATGTTCTGAAAGGAAAAGCCCGCCACATGTGGATACAGGATGCCTTCGGTCAACAAGGGGCGGAACGCCGGATTTAGCTCCGCCATAAGCGTATCGCGGGCATAGCTAAGCCGGTACTTGCCTTCGCCCGAACTGACGAGAATCGGGCCCTTAAACCTAGCGTATTCGTGGTAGAGGTACTTTTCTTGAAACAACTTTCTGGCCCAATACTCGTCTTGCTCACCCGCCGTTGCAAAATGACCCTGTTCCGGAACCCGTTCATTATCCACGGCACGCTTCTCCAAGGGCTGCTGGGCCCTACAAGCGCCAGCGAAGGAAATTACTAGCAAGAGAAATAAACCCCGGTTCATATTCAAAGGCGATAGTAGTAATCCCCTAAAGATACCATCTTGGCGGAAGAAGGAAGCCGGCCCGTTGCTAGCGTTCAATTTTAGGTTAGAAGAAGGGCCCTTGGCCTACTGGACTTCCACGGTAAAAGTGCTTTTTTGCTCAAACAGCTTCTGCTTTTTCATGGTGCCGGGTTCGAGAGCAAGGGCGCGGGTGTGCTGAGCGAACAAGTCGAAATTGTTGGCCTGGCCGTCGTTAATGGGGTGTTGTTAAACAAGGGGCTTAGGAAGCAAACCGACTTATAGGGGTTGCTGTCGGAGCAATTTCAGCAAGGATTTGTAGAGGTCCTGCTGGCGGTGATTAAAGCGAAATTCACACTCTTTCAGATGCAGCAAAAACAACTCTTGGCGCAGGCCACGAAACTGCTGGAGCCGGGCTTTCGCGAAGCCCCAAAACGACTCGATGCCGTTGATGTGGGCTGCACCCTGAACGAACTCATCCTGGCCGTGATGCACTCGAAAGTGGCGGTCATAGCCCACATCCACTAGCCCGTCATAGCCGCGCCAGCCATCGGTATTGACCATGGCCGAGACGTCCACTTTGCCCCGGATAATGGCTTGTAAGGTCTTTTTCTGACAGTTTGGGACAATTTCTGTGTACACCTGCCCGCCCCTTTTGAACAAGCCAAAGACCACCGTTTTGCCCCCTGCTCCCCGGCCCCGCTTGCCCCGCACCCGGCGCGGACCGAAGTAACATTCATCCAACTCGACCGCGCCGGCCAGTTCGACCGGCACGCGGCATTCGGCCTGCATGCGGCGGCGCAGCCGCAGGTAAATCGTGTTGACGGAGCGAGTGTTTAGCCCCGTCAGCCGCGCCGTGTCAGAGGCCGTCAAATCCAGGGCAAACAGGCGCAACAAATAGCGGAATTTGACCTCCGATATTTTTGCAGATTTGCAGTAGCGGTTAACTTGCTGCATGAAAGGAAGTTACAAAGGTTTTGAACGCCTTTGCTTCCTAAGCCCCTTGTTAAATAGGGCGCTAATCATAAAAATCGGGCAGCTGGGCGCCCGAGTCGGAGGTTTTCCCTATTTGTTTAGCAACACCCTACTTGCCCCACGATTTACCGCCCTGGCCGGCCGTGTACCAGCAGTGGGCTCGCTGGCGCGATAACCGATGTTTCGAGCACCTGCTGGCTGATTTGCGCGAACTGGCGCGGCTGCTAGCCGGCCGCCAGGCTGAGCCCACGGCCGTGATTCTGGACTCGCGCACGCTGCAGAGCCCCCCCGAAAGCGGGGCCCGCGCGGGCTACGACGGGGCCAAACGGCGCAAGGGCAGCAAGGTCCATGTCGCTGTCGATACACTGGGCCATCTGCTGGCGGCCGTCGTCACGCCGGCCAACGAACCGGACCGCGGGCAGGTGGCGGCCCTCTGCGAGCGGGTCCAGCAGGTCACGGGGCAGAAAGTCGAGGTGGCCTATGTCGACCAGGGCTACACGGGCGAAGACACCGAGTACGCGGCAGCGGTGCACGACATTGATCTACAAGCCATTGCCAAGCCAGCGGGCCAGACCGGATTCGTGCTGCTGCCACGCCGCTGGGTCGTGGAGCGCAGCTTTGGCTGGGCTGCTCGCTTCCGCCGCCTGGCCCGCGACTACGAGCGCTTGGCGCTGACCATGCAGCAATTCCACTTCCTGGTCTTCGTCGGCTTGTTACTAGCCAAAGGCGTTTTTCAGCCATCTAGTCCACAACAGGCTCTAGCAAGCTTGAAGAAGCGCTTTTCCATGTTGGCAAGCTCCACATGACTGCGTTTTGACACAGCAATGGGGGTATGATTCAATTAAACAAGACAGTTTAGCTCATGAGCAGCCAGCTAATAGTTCATCTATTAAGTATTAAGCGTTTTTCTGGTGGTTGGACATCTTCGAACACCAGCGGTTTTGCTTTTGCAGGAATAAGGACCTTTCTTGCGTGCTTAATTCCTCCCCGTAGAAGAATGGTTTTACAGAGAGGTGCGGAGAGACCGGCTCGATGAAACGCCGGCAGTCCCCTGCCAAGGCAGAACGGGGCCAACTCCTGGACATACAAAAACAAGTTGCCGTGAAAACTTTCAACAACTCTCGCCTGCACAGCACCGCCGCCTTTGCTTCAGTGCAAATGTGTTGTTGCATGGCGTGCACGTCCGTCTGTCTGACAGCGGCTGTGGGTTGTTGTGCCTAGTTTCATTTCCACCTGGCCGGTCTAAAAATCCAAACGCGCTGATAAACAAGCGGCTGGATTAGGTTATACTCTGACTACTCCCGGCGTAGTCTGCCTAAGCCAGCACGCCTTGTTTTCGTGCCTGGGGCTCCCCTTTCCAAACCGGGCTTTCGCCAACTCCCACCCGGGAAAGCCGCATTCAGCTTGTACGCATGCACCTCGCAACTGAGGCGCTGGTCGATGACCTACGCCGCTACTTGGTGGGCCAATCCGTTTCCGAGACCCTGACTTTGCTGGCCGAACACTTCCCCGGCACGGCCTCGTTTTCAACCTCCTTTGGCCTCGAAGACCAGATTATCACCCACTTCATTTTCGAGAACGACCTGCCTATCCGGGTGTTCACGCTCGATACGGGCCGCAATTTTCAGGAAACCTACGCAACCTGGAACAAGACCCTGCTGCGCTACGCCAAGCCCATCGAGGTGTTTGCGCCGCAGGCCGCCAGCGTGGAGCAACTGCTGCTGGCCAAGGGCCCCAATAGCTTTTACGAGAGCATCGAAAACCGCAAGCAGTGCTGTCACATCCGGAAGCTGGAGCCGCTGGGACGGGCGCTGGCGGGCCAGAAAATCTGGGTCACCGGCATCCGCGCCGAGCAGTCGGCCAACCGCCAAATCATGTACCCCGCCGAGTGGGATGCCGCGCACCAGCTCATCAAAGTGCATCCGGTGTTCGACTGGACCTGGGAGCAGTGCCATGACGTCGCCCAGCAACACGGAATTCCGGTCAATCCGCTGCACCAACAGGGTTTCGTGAGCATCGGCTGCGCGCCGTGCACCCGCGCCATCCGGCCGGGCGAGGACTTCCGGGCCGGCCGGTGGTGGTGGGAAGACCAGGTCGCCAAGGAGTGCGGCCTGCATGCCACCGCCCCGTCCCAGGGCCTCGACCCGGTAGCAGGAGCCGGCAAACGCTCAGACTAGCCCCTTTCCGCAATTATCACCATATGCCGGGCTTCTAAGAGCCCGGCAGACGTACATCGCAATGACTAAAAAAGCACTAGACTACCTCGACCGGCTAGAAGCCGAGGCCATTCACATTCTGCGGGAAGTAGCCGGGCAGTTCGAACGGCCCGCGCTGCTGTTTTCGGGCGGCAAGGACTCCATTGCCCTCACGCGCTTGGCCGAGAAGGCCTTCCGGCCCGGCCGGTTTCCGTTCCCGCTGGTGCACATCGATACGGGCCACAACTTCCAGGAAATCATTGCTTTTCGCGACTCCCTGGCCGCTTCGTTGGGCGAGAAGCTAATTGTGCGAAAGGTGGAAGACACCATCCGGGAGCGGGGCCTGCGCGAGCCGGGCGGCAAGTACCCTAGCCGCAACCCCCTACAAACCTACACGCTGCTCGATGTGATTGAGGAATTTGAGTTCGATGCCTGCATCGGCGGGGCCCGGCGCGATGAGGAGAAGGCCCGCGCCAAGGAGCGGATTTTTTCGGTGCGCAACGAGTTCGGCCAGTGGGACCCGCGCCGCCAACGCCCCGAGCTGTGGAACATTTACAACGGCCGCATTCAGAAGGGCGAGAACGTGCGCGTGTTTCCCATTTCCAACTGGACCGAGCTGGACGTGTGGAATTACATCCAGCGCGAGAACATTGCGCTGCCCGATATCTACTTCGCCCACGAGCGCCAGTGCGTGGTGCTGCCCAGCGGCCAGCTGCTGGGCCTGAGCGAGCACCTGCACCTCGACGAAACCGACGAAATCGTGCGCCGCCGCGTGCGTTTCCGCACCGTGGGCGACTCCACGTGCACAGCGGCCGTGGAAAGCGACGCCGCCTCCGTCGACGACATCATTCAGGACCTGCTACAGGCCAAAGTGAGCGAGCGGGGGGCCACCCGCCTCGATGACAACCTCTCCGAAACGGGGATGGAAGACCGCAAACGCAACGGCTATTTCTAAAAAATGATGCTTGGCTATTGGGGCTTAGTGCTTGGTTTTCATCGAGCAAAAGCCTCTAATGCAAACAAACCAATCACCAGGCACTAACAACTAAGAACAAAAATGGACCTTCTCCGATTCATCACCTGCGGCAGCGTCGACGATGGCAAAAGCACGCTCATTGGCCGCCTGCTCTACGACAGCGACGCCGTGTCGCTGGACGTGCTGGCGACGCTGGAAAAGCGCCGCCACGCCAGCGGCGCCGTAGACCTGGCCCTGCTCACCGATGGCCTGAAGGCCGAGCGGGAACAGGGCATCACCATCGACGTGGCCCACAAGTACTTCACCACGCCCCGCCGCAAATTTATCATTACCGACGCGCCGGGCCACGTGCAGTACACCCGCAACATGGTAACGGGCGCCTCGAATGCCTACCTGGCCATTGTGCTGGTCGATGCCCGCCACGGCGTGATCGAGCAGACCCGCCGCCACACCCTCATTGCCGCGCTGCTGGGCATTCGGCACTTTGTGCTGGCCGTGAATAAGATGGACCTGGTAGACTACGATCAGGCCGTGTTCGACCGGATTGTGAGCGACTACCAGCGGGTAGCCCAGCAGCTCCGGCTGGCCCAGGTAGTGGCCATTCCGATGAGTGCCCTGAACGGCGACAACGTGGTGCGGCACTCGCGGCAGTTGGCGTGGTACGAGGGGCCCAGCTTGCTGCAACACCTGGAAAGCGTGCCCGTACCAGCCGATGCTAACCCCAACGAACCCCGGTTCCAGGTGCAGTACGTCATTCGGCCCCAGACCGAGCAGCTGCCCGACTACCGGGGCTACGCCGGCCGCATTCAGAGTGGCACCTACCACGCCGGCGACCAGGTGCGCATCTGGCCCTCAGGCCTTGAAACGGTGATTGAAGCCATTGAAGTGAACCAGCAGGAAGTAGCGACGGCCACCGCCCCGCAGGCCGTGGTGCTGCGCCTGCGCGACGACGTGGACGTGAGCCGCGGCGACACCATCGTGCCCACAACAGCCCATCCGGCCGTGACGCGCGCCCTGGAAGCCATCCTGTGCTGGATGCACGAACGGCCCCTCAAAGCGGGCCGCAAGCTCCTAGTGCAGCACCACAGCGCCGTTGTAAAGGCCTCCGTGACGGCCATCGTGTACAAAACCAACGTGGCCACCTTCGAGCACCACGGCGCCGATGCTGCCCAGCTTAACGACATTGTGCGGGTGCAGCTGCGCACGGCGCTGCCGCTGGTAGTGGACTGCTACCAGCAGAACCGCGTCACCGGGGCCCTGATTCTCATCGACGAGCAAACCGGCGAAACCCTGGCCGCCGGGCTGGTTACCGAAACCGACCCCGAATTTTTTGCCAGCCCCGCACCTGCCGTTGCCGTTTTTTTCATTTAATAGTGCAAATTTCCCAGCGCCAAGTCCTGCTTTCCGCTCACGCTGCTGAGCGCAAGCCGCAGGAAGGCTTCGGCAAGGTGGGGGTGCACCAGCGCTGCGTGGCCGCCGCCACCCACGGTCAAAACTTCCACGCCTGATTTGTGAAATTTCATGGCCGTAGACCCCATTGCCTTTTCCGATTCCGACCCGGTCGATTCCGGGCCGCTGCCCGGCTTACCGCCCGCCCCTGAGGCCTTGTTCCCGATTTTTCTGAAGCTGGAGCAGTTTCGGGTGTTGCTGGTGGGCGGCGGCAGCGCGGGCCTGACGACGCTCACGGCCATTCTGCGCAACAGCCCGGCTATCGCCGTAACGGTGGTGGCGCCGCGCATGGTGCCCGAGCTACAAACGCTGGCCGACCAGCACCCGGGCGTGCAGCTGCAGGTTCGACCCTACGACGACGACGACCTGGCGGGCGCCGACATCGTGTTCGTCGCCACCGACAATCCGGTTCTCAACCAGTACATCCGAACTGCCGCCGCCGCCCGGCGCCTTCTCACCAACGTCGCCGATGCCCCCGAACAGGGCGACTTCCACCTCTCTTCCGCGGGGCAGTACCTACCCATCACTGGCCAGCACCTGCAGGAAGATTTAGGACAAAAACCCGAGTTTGCCAACGCCACAACGGCCGAGCCGGCCGATGGTCCGCGCTCCGAATCGCTGGCTACCGCCTATTGGCGGCGCATTGCCATGGGCGCGCTTGGCGCGTTGACGGTCTTCGTACTGGTCACTGTTCTTGTCTACTACTTCGGCCTCGGGCAGGTCGTGGCGCTGTTTAAAAGCTCCGGCACCTTTTGCACATTCGTGGCCGTTGGCTTCCTGGCGCAGCTCATTGACGGGCTGATGGGCATGGGCTACGGGGTGGTCTCGGCCATCAGCCTGATGTCGCTGGGGATGAGTCCGGTGTCCGTAAGCGCCAGCATTCATACAGCCGAGGTGTTTGCCTCAGGAGCCTCGGGCTACCATCATTACCGTTACGGCAACGTCAACAAGCACCTGTTCCGGGTGTTGCTGCTGCCGGGCATTGCCGGCTCGGTGGCGGGGGCCCTGCTGCTGGCCCACTATGGCGAGCATTATGCGAACTGGATAAAGCCACTGCTGGCGGTGTACCTGTTGATTCTGGGCTGGCGCATTCTCAGCAAAGCCCTGCGCCGGCAGCGGGAAAAACGGCGCCGGGTAAAGTACGCCGGCTGGCTGGCGGGCGCCGGGGGCTTCCTCGATTCCTTTGGCGGCGGCGGCTGGGGGCCGCTGGTCACCAGCACGCTCATTGCCAACGGCCGCACTCCCCAGTACGTCATCGGCACGGTGAGCCTGGTGGAGTTCTTTGTCGCCTTCGCCAGCGCCTTCACTTTTTTCACGCTCATCGGCATCTCGCACTGGCAGATTGTCGCCGGCCTTATTGTGGGCGGGGTGGCCGCGGCGCCCATAGCGGCCAAGCTTGCCGGGCGCATTCCCGTCCGCTGGATGTTCCTGGGCGTGGGCATGATGGTGATACTCTGGAGCCTGTGGGCCCTGCGCAAGATGGTCTGAAGCTACTTCGCCGCGTGGGCTGCGTGCTTGGTTCGCGTTGTTTAACCTAGTCCAAGCTCCTGCCCCGCCCGGCTCTGCAGATGCCAGCAGCCACTGCTTTGCAGATGGTAAAAAGGCAGGTAAAACGGGCAGGCCGAATATTCCGGTCCGGGACTCAGCAGTCGGCAGTACGCCCGGAAGGTGGCAATCAGCTCGGACGTAATCCGGATCTGATTGTCGCGAATGCTGCCGTCTTCCACGCCTTCCAACACGGCCAGCAGCAACGCCGGCTTGTTCGGAGCCTCCAGTCATATCCCCCCGCTGTGCGGGCATCAACTCTGAGCTTGGTCAACTTGCTTATGTAGCGGGTCAGGTGGCTCACGGAGGATTAGTAGCGCAACTCAAAAGTAGCCAATCAAGGCAAACCAGACCAAACGCGCCCGTCTCAGCCGCCCGCTGCAACTCACCCCACTTCTCCAACCGGCCCAGCATCGTGCCCCGCCTATGCTCCGGCCACGACCGGGCATCCTCACCAGCACGAGAATTGACTTGCGCGGCGCTACTGCACCACCAGGCGCGTAGCTAGCTGCGTGGGACCGGCCAGCAGCAGGCAGGTGTAGAGGCCCGGAACCAGCCGCCAATCAGCAATGCGGGGCTTGTGCTCGCCAGCCGCTTGCCGGCCCAGGCGGCGGCGCAGCAGTCCACGCCGACCGCAGACGCCAATACACCAACTTTGCCTGCCGGGCCCGCATCGACCAGGCAGGGGGCATGCCCAGCTTCAGCCGCCCCGGTAACCCCTACGACAACGCCCAGGCAGAGGCCGGGTGGAGCTCGCTCAAAACTGAATTGCTGCCCCATAGCACCGCGTTTGCCTCCCTTGAAGAAGCCCGCCTGGAGGTGGGCCACTACCTCGACGTCTACTTTAACCTACACCGCCGCCATTCTGCGCTAGGCTACTGCTCCCCCCACCAATTTGAACAGGACCTGAAAACAACCCTACCTTAGCGTACTGTCCGTTTTTACTGGACCACCCCAGTACCAGTTGCTGGGCGTTAGACCCAAAGAGTAAAACCGTTCAGCGAAACGGTCCGAAGGTAAACAGGCTTCGTTCAAAGTAAAGAGAGTAATTTTCAACGTTCGATAATCCTACCTCATTCGCTCTAATGACTAATTCCCGCTTTTCCCGCCGCGACTGGCTCAAGACGGCCGCCCTAGCTACCACCCCCGTACTGCTCGGTGCGTTGCCTGCCGGGGCTGGCACCACGGCTCCTGCTGCGGGCAAAACCCCGGCCCTGACGGCGGCGGAAATTGCAGCCGTTGAAGCAGCGATGGGCAAGAAGGGCACGTACGTGGAAGCCCAAGCCACCCACTCCACGCTGCTGCCGCGCAACGATTTAAAAGTCACCATTAAAGGCGAATCGGTGCCCATTCCCTTCGGCTTTGGGGGATGGGTCGCCATCAAGCACACGCTGGATGGCAAGTCGGCCATGCTGATGAGCGACACCGTGCTGCTGCAGGAGGAAGTCAATCCCCTTATGTCGGCCGCGTTGGCTCAGGGGCTCGAAATTGGGGCGGTGCACAACCACTTCTTTTACGAGGAGCCGCGTATCTTCTACATGCACATCCACGGCATGGGTAGCCCGGCTGAACTGGCCAGGAAGTTTGCCGCTGCGCTGAAAGACTCCAAACTCTTGCCCGCCAATCAGCCGAAACCCGGCGGCGCGGCCACTGTTGCCCAGCCCGGCAACAATGCCACGCCCGCCGCAGGCCCGCCCACTGGCAAGGAGCGGTTCGATATTGCAGCCTTGGACCAGCTGGTGGGCTATCAAGGCGTGGTCAACGGCCCCACCTACAAGTACACCGTGGGCCGAACCGACCTGCAATCCATTATGATGGGAACCGAGATGACGGCTGCCATCGGCCTGAACTCCTGGGCCGCTTTTGCTGGCACGCAGGCCGACAGCCACATTGCCGGCGACATTGCCATGTTGGAGGCCGAAGTAAACCCGGTCATTAAGGTATTGCGGGCCCATAACCTGGAAGTGGTGGCGGTGCACAACCATATGCTGTTCGACCAGCCCCGGATGATGTTCCTACACTACTACGGCCGGGGGGCCGCGGCGCAGTTGGCCCAGGGCTTTCGTGCGGCCCTCGACCAGTTGGGCAAGGGCAAAGCGCAAGGAATGCGGGGCGTGAAGGGCATGAAGCATTAGCCATGCACAGTTCATTTTAACGGTCCTGCCCGGAGCCAAACACCCCCGTGGTGGGCACGCCTTTCGTAGACGGGCGCCACCCGCGCGCTACCCGCGGGTGCTGCCCGAATCCGCCGCCCTCACATGAAGCCCCCGCTCACTTTTTAAGCCGGCGAAACAAGTACTCGTGCCCGGAGGCCGCGGTGCCGGGGGAAGCCTGCACCAGTTCCCAGCCGGCGGCGGTGACCGCGGCCAGGTGCTGGTTGACGAGCTCCAGGTTTTGCCGGTAGGTGGCCACGAACTTGGCGCGGTTGTTCGTGGTCGCGCCGGGCAACCGCGCCAGCTGGACTTCGGTCTTGCCGTCAAAAGCCGGCGCGAACAGCAGCTTGGCGTCGCTGTCCTGTTTTAGTTCCGCCACCGTCAGGAACTCGTAGGCCGCCACGGGGGCCGATTGGGCAAAGGCGAAGGCCGGGGCCCCGCACAGGGCCAGGGCCAGGAGGGTCGTTTTCATGCCACTAAGGTAAAGGAGCAAACCCGTCCGCTTTCCACGGGGAAACATAATGCTAACTCATCGTTCCGCGAAAGGGTCCAAATAGCGAAACGAGGGTATGAGCAGCATCCATGAGTTGGAGGATTTGCCCTGTTTGTTTAACCGATGCACAAAATAAGAAAGAGAAAAAAAACAGCCTTATTTATAATGATTATGAACAAGGCTTGGAATTGTTTGTTCATCGCCGTTTCTTTGCACTGTTTAAAACCATTTTAAATAGTGATGCGCCTGTCTGCTTTTCTACGTTTTGTATTATTGAGTTGCCTGCTGGTGTCTGCCGTAATGGCACGGGCCTCAGAAGCGCCGAACAAAGGCATCATCAGTGGCGCGGTGCGCACACCGGACGGCCCGCCCGCCGAGTTTGTGAGCATCGCCCTAAAAGGCACCAGCCTGGGCCAGATGACCAACGGCAAGGGGCGCTTCATCTTCAAGGCCCCTGCCGGCAGCTACACGCTGGTGGCCAGCATGGTGGGCTACCGCGCCGTGGAGCAGGCCCTTACCGTAACGGCTGGCCAGACAACTACACTGGAATTGCAGTTGGATGCGTCGAATGAGCAACTCAACGAGGTGGTGGTGCAGGGCGTGGGCCAGAACCGGCCCTATGCCGAGCCCGTCAGTTCGTTGGCCACGCGCACGGCCACGCCGCTACGCGACGTGCCGCAGAGCATTCAGGTCATCAACAAACAACTCTTGCAGGACCGCAGCATCCAGACCGTGGCCGAGGCCACCAAGCTGATGGCGGGCGTGAATGCGTTTTCGTCAAGCCAGTACAGCGACTACGTGCTGCGCGGGTTTCGCTCCTCGCCCGGCAACTTTGCCTACAACGGCATCCGGGGCGACTTCTACCAGTTCGACCAGGCGGCTTTGACCTATAATCTGGAGCGCATTGAGGCCATCAAGGGGCCGGCGTCGGTGCTGTTCAGCGCCGGCAACCCGGGCGGCGTGATTAACCACGTCACCAAGCGGGCCCAGGCGGCGGCGCGCTACGAGGCCGAGTTTACCGTCGGCTCATTCAATCAGTATCGCACCATGCTCGATGCCACAGGCGCAGTGTCGAAGGATAACAAGCTGCTCTATCGCGCCATCGTCGGCTATGAGAACACCGGCCAGCTGGATAGCCGTCAGAAAATTGAAAATATCTTCCTGGCCCCGCAGCTGCAGTACAATTTCTCCGAGAAAACCTCCCTCAACTACGAGCTCAACTATTCGTATGACGACCGCACCATGGGGTTTCAACGAGGCGTACCGGCGCTAAAAATCGGCGAGGACCAGTGGCAGCTGGACCGCTACCCGCGCGATTTTTCGATGATTGACCCGCGCGGTTACAGCCGCAGCCGCGCCGTATCCAACCAGTTCATGCTCAGCCACGCGTTCACCGACAAGCTGAAGCTGAACGTGCTGGCCCGCAGCATGCATACCCGCCAGCGGCAGTTCGATGTGTCGCCGGGCGGTTTCAGCACCGGGGCCGTGAACGACTCTATCACCATGAACAACCGCCTCTGGACCCCCGACTACGCGGCCTACCAGAGCACCACGTACCTGACCTGGGACGCGAGCACCGGGCCGGTGCGCCACCAGCTGGTTGCCGGGGCCGACCTCACCAGCGACGGCCGCGACTACACCTACGCCACCGTGGCCAGCCAGCGCGTGAGCCTGCTGAACCAGGATTTTTCGTGGGCCACTTACGACGGCAGTCCCGTCGGCCTAGCCCAGGACGAATTTGCCACCTCGGTGCGGGAGCGCACCACGCTGCTGGCCGGCTACGTGCAGGACCAGATTACGTTCAGCCACAAGTGGAAAGCCCTGGTGGGCGGCCGCCTGGAGCGGCACTTTTTCCATAATCGCAGCAACAACCCCGGCACTGGCGAGCTGCTGGGCCGCGACACGCTGCGGGCCTTCGTGTTTTCGCCGCGGGCGGGCCTGGTGTTTCAGCCCAGCCAGCAAGTATCGCTCTACGCCAGCTACACGCAGGGCTTCCTGCCGCAGTACGGCAGCAACCGGGGCGGGGGCGGGCCGTTTGCGCCCGAGCGCAGCCGCCAGTACGAGGTGGGCACCAAAACCGACTGGCTGGGCGGCCGGCTCATCGGCTCGGTGGCGGCCTACTACATTCAGAAGTACGACGTGCTGGCCAACGACCCCACCGACGCCGACGGCCTGCGCCTGCGCCAGATTGACAACGTGGTGAGCAAGGGCATCGAAACGACGCTGCAAGGCAGCATCACGCCGCAACTGAACATCATTGCCAACTACGCCTACAACGACACGCGCACGCCCGGCGACGCGGGCTTCGACTTTAACGCCGCCGGCCGTTTCCCCAACGCGCCCAACCACAATGCCAACGCCTGGGCGAAGTACCAGCTGACCGGCGGCGTCCTGCGCGGCCTGCACCTGGGCGCGGGCTTCAACTACCTCAGCGAGCGGACCAGCTTCATCCCGGCGCTGGTGGTGCCCGGCTACACCACCTTCGACGCCAGCCTGGGCTACCAACGCGGCGGCCTTCGTACCAACCTCACGCTCAACAATCTGACCGATACCCGGTATTACCACGGCGTGTACGGCCCGGCCAACCTGTGGCCCGGCAACCCGCGCAGCTTCCGCCTCACGGTAGGCTATGTACTTTAAAGAGGTATGAGTTGTAAGGTATGAATTTGACGGTCAGATTTTTTAACCCACAACTCATGATTCATAACTCATAATGCCCAAGGCCACCAAACATGGATTCAAGTACTGGGCCGGCCGGCTGCACTTGTGGCTGGGCCTGGCCCTAGGGGCGGTGGCGCTGCTGAGCTACCTGCCAGCAGCCCTCTACGCCTGGGAGCCGGAGCTGACCGACTGGTACTACCACGACCTGGTGTTTGTGCCCGAAGTGGGCACGAGGCCCCGGTCGGCCACGGAGCTACTGGCCGCTGCCAAGGCCGCCGTGCCGGCCGGGCATGTGGTCAGCGCGCTGGAGCTGACGCCGGGAGCCGCCCGCGCCTACATCTTCCAGACCTATAAGGACAATCCGCAACCGGGCTGGACATACTTTTCGCAGCACCAGTACTGGGAGCAGATTTACGTGGACCCCTACACCGGTCGCGTGCTGGGCATGGTCGACGTGACCCGCAACTGGATTGAAAACCTGCGCGTGATGCACCAGCAGTTGCTGCTGCGCTACGACGTAGGCCACTTTATTATAGGCACGGCCACGCTGGCGCTGCTGGCCGCGGTGCTCACGGGGCTGGTGCTGTGGTGGCCCCGCAACCGGGCGGCGCTCCGGCAGCGCCTCACTATCAAAAGCGACGTACGCTGGCGGCGGCGCAACTACGATTTGCACAACGTGGGTGGCTTTTATGCCTACGCCGTCATTTTGCTGCTTGCCACGTCGGGCCTGGTCTGGTCGTTTGACTGGTGGGAAATGGGCATTTACCGCCTGCTGGGCCAAACGACCAAGCCCGGCTACGGAGCCCACGCCGCCGCCCCGGCCCGACCCCGCACCACGGCCACGCCGCTGGATGCGGCCCTGCGCCACCTACAAACCCAACGCCCTACCTGGACAAATATCTACGTCGCTCTGCCCGAAGCCGCTAGCAAAAACCCGCACGAGCTGGAAGGCTACGTAGACTACGACGGCGGCACGGCCTGGAACGAGTCGGACACCTACTTCTACCACACCGCCACTGGCACCGTCACGTACGCCGAGCCATTCGTGCAGAAAACCACGGGCGAGAAGTGGCGCAACTCTAACTACCCCATCCACATCGGCACCATTTTCGGCTGGCCCACGCGGGTGCTGGTGTGCTTGGCCACGCTGGTGTGCGCCTCGTTGCCCGTCACGGGCTTCCTGATTTGGTGGGGCCGCCGCCACAAAGCCCGCACCGCTTCCGCCTCATCCGTGGTGGGACGGCGGCGGCACCCGGTGGCACCCCAGCCCGTGTAAATTCGCTATATCCTGGAATACGCCGCCCGATGCCGAAACGCGATTAATTGATTTTAGCGTTGTTTTCCCTTCCTAGTTTCAGGTGTTTGCCCTACTTTGGAGAGCACCAAAAAGTTTGGGCAATCCCGTTCTAGGCGAAGCAGCTAGTCGCTTCATTTCTATCTGGGGCCGACCGAAAAACAGGACTGCCCCACACTTTTTGATTCTCTCGCGTTGCCGAATTAGGCCATGCGGGAGAACTTTTTGTCGCTTTACCGCGCCATCTCTACCCTAGGTGTATAGTCCCAAAGAGTGCTGGTGTATTTTTCGGGCTGGAATTTCGCACAGACCTATGCGACAAGTACTTTACGGCAGCGCCCGCTTGAGCGGCGGCGATACGGCGTGCTATCCAACACCGCCAGCAAAGTCTACAAAGCTTAGCCACGCGCTACAGCATCAACCCGAAAACGGTGGCCATCAGCCGCCTGCTCCTGAACGAGGACGGGCAGTGCCCCCCGAAAAAGAGATTCAAGCACTACCCCACCCCGGGCTACCTGCACGTTGACGTCGCCGAAGTGCGCAGCGAAGAAGGCCGCCAGTACCTTTTCGTCGTCATTGACTTCAGCCAGCAAAGTGGCGTTTGCCGAGCTGCACCCGCGAGCCAAGCGCACGGTCGCGGCGGACTTTCTGCGGCGGGTGCTCGACAAGCTGCCTTATAAAGCCCATACCGTGCTGACGGACAACGGGGTGCAGTTTACGCCCCAAGCGCACCAATTCCTGCCGGGCGGGCACAGCTTTGACCGCATTTGCCGCGAGTATGGCGTGGAACACCGCCTCACCAAGCCCGCCCACCCGTGGACCAACGGCCAAATCGAGCGCATGAACCGCACCAGCAAAGAAGCCACGGTCAAGCGTTTCCACTACCAGAGCACCGACGAGCCCAACGAACACCTGCAAGCCTTTTTGCTGGCCTACAATCATGCCAAGCGCCTGAGGACCTTGCGCGGGCTAACCCCGCACGAATTCGTCTGTGCTCAGTGGCAAAAGAACCCGGCTATCTTGACCCGAGATTCGACCCACTTTACGCTGGGACTATACACCTAGAGTTCGGTCAAATTAGGAGCCTCGCTATTCGATGGGCGCTTGGGGCGCGGTGGGGGCTGGGGAACCGGGCGGTACCTCCTGGCGCAAGGACTCGTTGTCCCAGCCTTCGTTCACTTCCCCTAAATTTTCGTTGGCGGCGTCGAAATGGAGCAGTTGTTCCAACTCCTGAATGCGTTGGCGGGCGGTGCTGAAGTAGGTTTTCCGGTCTTTGCGCACGGCTGCCAGCTCGCGCAGGGCCAGCTCGTCGTGGCGCAGGAAGGTGCGGGCGGCCCGTTGGGCATGGTAGGCGCGCACTCCCAGCAGGCGCAACGCATCCACACCCAGACGCAGGGAGCTGTCCACGGTTTCGCGGTACACGTCGGTCAGGCCGGCCTCAAAGAATTCGTAGGCGTCGGGCCGGTCGTGGGCCCGCACCAGGATGCGCAGGTGGGGAAAGTGGCGCCGCACCAGCGCTACTAATTCCAGCGCCCGCGCCGACGAATCGAGGGCAATGATGATGACTTTGGCTTGACTCGCGCCGGCCGAGTGCAGCAAATCGTAGCGGGAGGCGTCGCCGTAGTACACCCGCAGGCCCAACTGACGCAACGTTTCTACGCGGTCCGCGTCAAAATCCAGGACGGTGGTGCCAATGTCGTTGGCGCGTAAAAAACGCCCCACAATGTTGCCGTACCGTCCAAATCCCGCAATAATGACGGGATTTTTCTCTTCGATAGCATCTGCCTCCCGCTCCGGTGCCGCCGCTGGCCCCAGGCGGGGCTGAATCACCCGCTCGTTAAGCAAGAAAACCAGCGGCGTAAGGGCCATGCTAATAGCCACCACGGCCGTGGCAATGCTGGTAATGCGCTGAGTTAAAATTCCATTCTGGGTAGTGAAGGACAGCAGCACGAAGGCAAACTCTCCAATCTGACTTAATCCCAGTGCCAGCGTTACGTTCTGGGCCCGGTTGCCGGTGAAGCGTTGGCCCAATACCAACAGCACGGCCGTCTTGGCTAGCATAACGGCTACTACGGCCCCGGCTATCAGCCACGGATTTTCCCGGATTAGCCCAAAGTCGATGGCCGCCCCCACCGACATGAAAAACAAGCCCAGCAACAGGCCTTTGAACGGGTCGATGTCGCTCTCAATCTCGTGCTTGTACTCGCTGGTAGCCAGCACCACGCCCGCCACAAAGGCCCCCAGTGCCGGACTCAACCCCACCAGCTCCATCAGTACAGCCACGCCGCCCACCAGCAGCAATGCCGTGGCAATAAATACTTCGCGCAGGCCGCTGCGCGCCACCAAGCGGAAGATGGGCCGCATGCCGTACTTGCCCAGCCCCACCACGCCAGCTACCGCCGCCACCAACGCCAGGGCACGCAGCCAGCCCGGTGCTGACGCTAATAAATTATGATTGGCAGCCGACGCCTCGCCAGCCGCGGCGGGCTGAATAGCCAGCAGGGGCAAAATGGCCAGTATCGGAATGACGGCGATATCCTGGAACAGGAGCACGGAGAACGTGCCTTGCCCGGCCGGTGTGCCCAACTGATTTTGCTCTTTATAAGTCTGCAGCACAATGGCCGTTGATGACATCGCCAAAATAAGGCCCAACGCCACGGCTGGTTTCCACTCGATACCCACCACCATCGCCAGTCCTGCCAAGGCCAGCGACGTCATCACCACTTGCAGGCCGCCGAGGCCGAGTATCGGTGTGCGGAGCTTCCACAGCAACGCCGGCTCCAGCTCCAAACCCACCAGAAACAGCATCATCACGACGCCAAACTCCGCCACGTGCATCACGTCCTGGCCCTCGGCCCCAACCAGCCCCAGTACGGCCGGCCCAATGACCATTCCGGCCACTAAGTACCCCAGCACCGAGCCCAACCCGAAGCGCTTGGCCAGCGGCACAAACAGCACCGCCGCCGCCAGGTACACCAACGCTTGGAGCAAAACAGACTGACTCATAAAGCTGTGATTTAGTTGGCCAAATCGTTAAGAAATGGCGCTTGTAAGCTGGCATAATCGGTGGTTTGGCCCATGGACAGTAACGTAAGCAACTCGCGGTACCGAATGGCCGCGGCATCAATCTCGGCATCCGTAATGCGCAGGGAGCCGTGCACCACGAAGGGCGGCAGGTACTGCATCTGGCAGAGCCGGGCCGTCTGCTCGAAGGGGGCCAACAGCTGCTGGATTGTAAAGCGGTTGGCGCCCGTTTCCTGGTAGGCATCCTGCCGGCCGCCGGTGGTAATAGCGTTTAACATGCGCTTGCCAGCCAAGGCATTACCAGTGCGCCCGTAGGCCCAGCCGTGTTCCAGCACCAAATCTTCCCACTGCTTAATCATCGCCGGCGAACTATACCAGTAAAATGGGTGGTGCAATACCACAACCTCGTGGGCCAACAGCAGCTCCTGCTCCCGCTGGACATTGATGTCAAAGTCGGGATATTGCTCGTACAAATCATTTACCGTCACAAAATCCAACGATTCCACCGCCGCAATTAGCCGCCGATTTACCCGCGACTTCTCTAAGGCCGGATGCGCGAACTGAATCAGAATACGAGCCATAGAAAAGAGACGAGGGAAGCAAAGTGCTGAAGCAAGTTAGGCGATTCCCGGCCGGAGGACCTCTAAACGGTGGAAGCTTGGAAGGCGCTGTGTCGTACAATCTATGACGGTTTCCCGATTCATTGGCCTTGTAGAAACGCGGCTCTTCGCGTCGCGATGTTGAACGACTGAGCGAAATACCTTTAAATCGGGTTCGCCCTTTGGGGCATGGACCGACAAAATTTCGTTCAGGGAGTGCCCGATTGCCGAATAGGTTGGCGCAAAAAGCACCGTTTAGAAGATATTTTGGTCGTTGGCCTATGCGCGCATCGTCAGGCAGGATGGTTTTGAGAAAACCAAAGCGATTAGTTGCAAACGAAATCCGTTTACACCTCCGCCAGATAGCGGTGCACGAAGCTGATGGCCGTAGCCCCCTCGCCCGTAGCCGACGCCACCCGCGCCATGGCCCCGGCCCGCACGTCGCCGGCGGCGAAGATGCCGGGTACCGACGTTTCGAGCAGGTGCGGCTCGCGGGGCAAGCGCCAGCGTTGGCGGAAATCGGGCTGCAGCTGCACGTCGCGACCCGTGAGCACAAAGCCGTGCGGGTTCTTGAGCACTTCCGCCGGCAGCCAGTCCGTGAACGGCTTCGCGCCAATGAAAACGAACAACGTGGGGGCCGGCACGGTCTGTTGCTGGCCCGTGCGGCTGTTGCGCAGGGTCAAATGGGTCAGGCGGTCGGTGCCTGCTCCCGCTACCACTTCGGTAAAGCCCCGAATGGTGATGTTGGGCGTGGTCCGGATTTGCTCAATTAGGTAAGCCGACATGGTAGCTGCGAGGCTTTCGCCCCGAATCAGGATGATAACACTTCGGGCGACTTGCGAGAGGTACATGGCGGCTTGCCCTGCCGAGTTGCCCCCGCCCGTGATGTACACGTCCTGCCCCCGGCAGGCGCTGGCCTCGGTGGTCGCGGCGCCGTAGTACACCCCGGCCCCGGTGAAGTCGTGCACGCCCGGCACATCCAGTTTTCGGTAGTCTACGCCAGTGGTCACGACCACGCTTTTGGTCGTCAGTTGGGTGCCGTCGAGCAGGTGCAGGATTTTGTAGCCGTTCTGCAGGGCAATGTGGCCCACCTCCTGCGGGATGAGAAATTCCGCCCCCAGGCGCGTGGCCTGCACGGTGGCCCGCTGCGCCAGCTCGCCGCCGCTCAGGCCCGCCGGGAAGCCCAGGTAGTTTTCGATGCGCGAGCTGGTGCCGGCCTGCCCGCCCGGCGCGCGCTTGTCGATGAGCAGCGTTTTGAGGCCTTCCGACGCGCCGTACACGGCAGCGGCCAGCCCCGCCGGCCCGGCTCCGATGATGATGACATCGTACAAATCGGCCCCGGCCGTGGCGTGCAACCCGATTTTGGCGGCCACCTCCCCAATGCCGGGGCTGAGCAAGTAGCTGCCATCCTCAAAAAACAGCACCGGCAGCTGCAGCGGGTCGAGGCCGTTGAGGGCCACCAGCTCCTGGGCCGCCGCCGACGTCTGGTACTCCAGCCAGCGGTAGGGCACCAGGTTGCCGCTGAGAAAGTCCTTCAGCGCGTGGGCCTTGGGTGAAAACGGGTGGCCAATGAGCTTGAGGCCCACCAGCTCGGCGGTGTGCGTAAACTGCCAGGCTTCGAGCAAATCGTCGAGCACGGGGTAGAGCTTTTCCTCAGGCGGGTCCCAGGGCTTGAGCAGGTAGTAGTGTAGCTGGACTTCGTTAATGGCCTTGATGGCTGCCTCGGTGTCGGCGTAGCCGGTCAGCAGTACGCGTTGGGCCTCCGGGAAGAGCTGCCGCGCCTGGTCGAGGAATTGCACCCCGTTCAGGTCGGGCATGCGGTGGTCGGAGAGCAGCAGGGCCACCGCACGGCCCGTTTTCCGGAGCTCGGCCAGCAGCTCCAGCGCTTCAGCCCCCGTGGCCGCGCTGAGCACTTGGTACGTGGTTCGGTAGCGCTCCTTCAGGTCGCGGGCAATGGCGCGCAGCACCTGCGGGTCGTCGTCAATACAAAGAATAACGGGTTTGGTCATCGATAAAGAGCTTTTCTAACGTGTCGTTTCAGGAAGCTGCCTCAGGGAGCCGCGGCAATGGGCAGATGAATTTCGAACGCCGTGTGGCCGGGCTGCGAACGCACTTTGATGGCCCCGCCATGCTGGCGCACGATGCGCTGCACCAGGTCGAGGCCCAGGCCGGTACCGCGGCCGGGCGCTTTGGTCGTGAAAAAGGGGTCGAAGATGCGGGCCTGCACGGCGGGCGGAATGCCCCCGCCGTTGTCGCTGACGATGATGTGCGCGAACTCCCGGTCCCGGCGCGTGTGTACCCGCACGGTGGCCCCGGCCACGCCCTCCACGGCGTCGAGCGCGTTGTCGAGCAGATTGGTCCAGACCTGGTTCATCTCGCCCACCAGCAGCGGCACGGGCGGCAGGGCCGGCTCGTAGGCCTCTTCCAGGCGCACGCCCAGTTGCCGGAACTTGTGGGCCAGCAGCGCCAGCGTGTTGCGGATGCCCTCGTGCAGGTCCACCGGTACTTTATCCGGGGCCTGGTCCATGTGGGTGTACACTTTCACCGAACGGATGAGCTGCGTCATGCGGCCGGTTGCCTCGCGGGCCTCGTCGAGCAGGCGCCGGGTGTGCTCGTGGGCGCCGGCCCACTGCAGCAGCGGCCCCAAGGCGGCGGCCGGCACCCGCGCCGCCAGCGCGTCGAGGGCGGCCAGGGCCACGCCGCGCTCGGCCAGCAGTTCGCTCAGCGGGCCCGCTTCCGGCACGCGGTGTTCGGCGAGCCAGTCGGCCAGCTCGTCTTCGAGCTCCGCCCGGACCAGACGCGCGAGCACCGCGGCGGTGGCGCCAGCGAACAAGCCGGCCGCCGCTTCGGCGTGCGCCGGCGTAGCCGCCAGCACCAGCAGCTGGCCCAGCACGGCGGGCAACCCGGCGGCTTGCCGGCGCAGGGCCTCGGTGGTGCTGGCCAGGGCCGCGATGGGATTGTTGAGCTCGTGGGCCAGCCCGGCCGAGAGCTTGCCCAGGGCCATCATTTTCTCGTTTTGCTGCTGCTGCGCGGTGGTTTCGCGCACGCGCGAAGTCATCACGCTCACCAGCGCCTGGGTCAGCTCGAAGTGCTGGGCGGCCAGCTCCTGGGTGCGGATCTTGGGGAAGGCCAGCACCGTGCTCGACTCGGAGGCCTGCATGACGCCGCCCGCCGTTTTGATGCGCGAAAAAGGCAGGTAACCCGTCGCGTCGCCCGGTTGCAGCAGCAGAATATCCACGGCCGGTCGCAGCGGCTCAAACAGGTGCACGGTGCCCCGCAGCAGCACGTAGGTATGCTCGATGGCATCACCGGGCGCCAGCAGCCGCTGGCCGGCGGCCAGCTCCCGCAGCGAAGATGCGGCGACGAACCAGACCAGCTGCGCCCGGGGCACGGCGGCAAAAAGCGGAAATCCCGCCAGCATATCGGGTAGTTCGGCAAGCATAAGCAAAAGGGTATTGCCCGAGGTCGGACAAGTATGGGTGTTGTCAAACGAATAGGGCAAAACCTCCGACTCGGCTGCGCACCTGCCTGCTTTATTGATTAATATATTATCTTACAATGGATTACTTAGCATGGGGCAAGATTTATAGCTTTAACGTCCGTTTTCAGCATCGCCTTTCGATTGCGTTAAGACGCGTGTAAAACTTTCATCGCTCGACTTTCATCGCTCGCTATTCTTACGGCCAATTTGCACCTTATCAGCAGCATTCGGGCTGCTTCGCTCTCGAGTCGGAGGTTTCCCCCTATTCGTTTGACAACACCCTAAATTGAGAGAAAAGCAGGTAAGACTTCCTGTCCCATTAAAAAAAGTACCCGAGCCGGATGAGCGGCAGCCGGTCTTCTGATGAGATGCCGTACATGGCCGTTAGAACCAGCTGCTGAAACGGGGCCAGCCACAGGCCGCCGCCATAGCCGCGGTGCCAGGTTTCGGAGCTTTCGCCGGGCACCCATACCCGGCCGATGTCGTGGAATGCGAGCACGCCGAACGAGGCCGGGAAGAGGTAGCTGCGAAACTGGCCTACCTGCAGGCGCGCTTCGGTGTTGTTGTAGGCGCTCTGACGGCCGGCGAAGCGGGTACGGCGATAGCCCCGCAGATTGGAAAGGCCGTCGAGAGTAGCAGCCTGGAAGAACTCGTAGTCGCGGCTGAGCACGGCCGTGCCGCCTAAGCGGGTGGCCAGCGTGAGGCGCACGGGCACGCGCAGGCTGCGGTAGAGCGCCAGCTCGGTGCTGAGCTGCGTGAGCGGGCGGGCGGCGACAGTGAGGCCGCGCACGGCGCTTAGCTCGGTGCGCCAGGTGGCGCCCTCGGGCAGTAGCAGCTTGTCGGCGCGGCGGTCAAAAGCCAAGCCCACGGTGCCGCCAGCGTACGGTTTGTTGGCGAACAAGCTGCCCGGCGACAGGCGCGTGTCGGTGGTTTCGGCCAGGAAGCGGCCGGGGGTGCGCTCTACTTCGACGTTTTGATACACCGGCCCGCCAAAGAATTGCCAATGGTCGCCGAGGCGGCGCTGGAGCTGCGCGCCGAAGGCGAGGTTACGAAAGCGCACCCGGTAGTAGCGGATGTTCCGGTCCTGGTCGTAGGGGGTTTCGTTGCCCAGGCCGAAGAAGTTGCGCACGTAGTTGGGCGCCTGCACATCGGCCGTGAGCCGGACGTTATAAGGGCCCAGCACGTGGTTGAACTGCCCGGCATAGGCGAAGGAAAACGCGCCGGTGGCCAGGGCCACGCTGCCGGTGAGGCGCTGTGTGCTTTTCCAGGGCGTCTGGCGGAAGCCGGGCCTTTTCCAGAGTACGCCAATGCCCAGAAAAACCCCGTCATCGAGGCTGTACGCCAGCGGGTACACCGGGCCGGTGTAGTCATATTGAAACGCCCGGCGGTCGTAGGCATTCACGCCGGGCGCGTTGGAGCGCAGGTCGCGGGTTTCGGGGCCGGCGGCCAGGCGCATGCCCGGCGGCTCGTCGTACACGCGGGTGCGGCGCGGGCCGTGCCGCACGGTGGTGGCATCGGCCACGCTGTCCACGCCTTCGCCGCCGATGACGCGCACCAGCGGGCCGCGCGCGGCCTGGCCCCGTAGGCGAAACACGTCGTTGGCGCCCTGGCCGTAGAGGCGGATTTCGCGGGTTTCGGCGGGCTGAAACGTGCGCACGTAGCGCACCGGTCCGCGCTGCCCCGTGGCCGACAGGGCGGCGACCGTCACGCGGGTCGGCCCGTCCGGCTGGCGCTCCACTTCAAACAGCTCGCGCCCGTTGCTACCCACCACATCCACGTCGCGGGCCAGGAATTTATAGTACTGCTCAGCCCACCGGGGCAACTGCTCGCGGTGGGCCTTCAGCTTGGCCAAAATGATGGAACCGGACAGGCGATAAACGGAATCGGGCAGTTGGCGCAGGGCCTGTTCCAGCACGGCATCGGTCAGGCTGGTCTGCACCGAGTCGGCTATGACGCGCCAGTCGGCGGCGCTCAGGTTGGTGAGGAAATTACGGTCGAAGTAGCGGGCCTGGAAGTTGAAGGTGTTGACGTTGCGGAAGGAGTAGTCGAAGCCCTGAAACTTGGGCAGGGTGTAGTCGGTGCTGGCCCGGCGGGGCAGAAACCCCTGGTTCACAAAATACGCCTGGTCCCGGTCGCGGGGGGCCGCCCGGAACAGGCGGCCGCCGTCGGGGCGGCGGTAGGCCAGCCAGCGCCACTGGTCCTCGTGCCGGTCCCAGTCGGCCAGTACCATGTCCAGCAGGCGGGCGCGTAGCACCTGGCGCTGGTCCACGCAGTGGCGCGGGTCGGCCTGGAGCTGGTCGAGAACTTCCTCCGTGCTGTAGGCCTTAGGCAGCAGCTGGCCGGCAAAGGCTTTGGGCGGGGTCGGGTCGCGCTCCTCTAATAGGGCCAGGGTGCCGGCGAAGGCCCGCCGGTACGAGCCCAGGCGTGGGTCGTCGGGGATGAGCACTACCTGCGGGGTGGTGTGGGGCACGCCCGCAGCTTCGGCCAGCGCAGGTACTGTAAGGGCAGCGTAGGGGTGCGCGGCCGAAATCTGGTCCTGCACCACGCCGGCGGCCAGCGTGTGCTGCAAAAAGGTGGGCACGGCCCGGTCCACGTCTTTGCTAATGGAGCGCAGTACGTAGTCGCGGCCATCGGCCCCGCGCAGCCGCAGCGACTTGGTTTGCAGCCCGCCGCCGCGCTTGAGGGGCGTGAGGCCGCCGTGCGCGGTTTCCAGATTCAGCACCGGCACGGGCACGGCCTGCGTCCACTCGGCGCGGTAATTCGCACCCAGCAGCCACGTGTGCAACGCCCCGGCGCGGTACTGCGGGCCGGCCCGCACCACGGCCACGCTGTCGGGCCGGATGCGGCTTTGCGTGGTTGTGGGCACTAATGCGGTGGTAACAGGCTCCACCCAGCCGCGCCGGAACAACGCATCCCCCGCCGCACTGCGGAGCGTTAGCGTCACGCTGTCGGCCGGGCCGTAGTCGAGGCGGGCAAAGCCGGGGACGCGGGCCGTGAACACGGCGTTGCGGCGCGGGGTACGGCCGGCCCCCATCGCCCCGGCTCCGCTCACGAGGTAGTGATTTTGGTTGCCCGGTTCGAGGTATTGCAGGCTGCACTCATGGCCCCCGGCGTAGGTCAGGTTGGGGTAGCGGTCGAGCACGCTCAGCAAGGATTGGCGCAGCAGCCGGTTGCGGGGATTGGGCAGCACGGCCAGGGCGGTGCCGTAACCGGAGCTGAACAACGGATGATGGCCGGCCACCAGCACGTGCCGGCCCTGGTTGCGGCTGAGAATATCATCGAGCTGCACCACCACAGCGGCAGGGTCTTTGGCGTCGCAGGCCGATTCGTCGCCCGGCTTGTCCCAGGCGTGCAGCCACCATTGAGTGTCGAGCATCACCAGCGTGTGGGTGGCATCGAGGTTGATTTCGACGGGGCCGGGGCAGCCGCCCGTGGTCAGAAAGACGTTGCCGCGCCCCAGCTGCGCTTCGAGGTAGGCGGCCTGGGCGCGCACCCGCTCCCAGCCGCGGCTGCCGCCGGCCTGCCACTCCGCCTCGCCGGGCAGGCACACCACGCGCCCGGGGAATGCACGCAGAGCGGCCAGCAGCGGCTGCAGGGCTTGTTCGGCGGCGGCCCGGCCGGGCTCATGTTCGGCGGGCAGGCCTTTTTTAAGCAGGTTGTCACCAAGTACTACCAGCACGCTCCCGGGTCCAGCGGCCCGCGCTTGGGCCAGTAGGGCCGGCCACACGGCCAGCGGAGCCCCCGGTTCGGCGTGGCCCGTGCCGCCCAGCAGAAACACGGAAAGCGCGGGGGTGGGCTGCGCCGGCGTCTTTAAAGCCATGGCGCACAGCGCCAGCGTCAGCAGCCAACCTGTCATTTTGCCCGGCCACCGATAGCTAGCCGAGCCAGGACAAAAACCAAGGTAGGCAGTGATAGAATAGCCAGCCGAGCAAGTCATGATACCAGCGCTAAGATGATGAGCCAGGCCCCAGGGCCCTGTTTTCTGAAGGGGCCGCATCTCATTCACGGCCGGTTGGGCGGGCAGCTACTGCACCGATGGCCGCCAGTTGCCGGACCGAATGACGCCCCACGCACGCCCGCTCCCCGATGCGAAACGGGGCGCCGGGCCCCAGAAGAATCTCCAGCGCTGAATCTGCAGCGGGCCCTACTACCCCAGCCACCACGCGGGTCGGCCGGGCGGCCACCCACACCCGCACCGAGTCGCCGGGCCGGAGAATGCATGGGTAGCCGGTCGGGGGCAGCAAGGTGACAGCCAGGGTACGCCGCCGCGAGATGGTCGTGACCGGCGTGCTGGCCGTCAGGTACTGGCCCGTAGTGACCAGGTTGGCCCCCAAAAATCCGTCGCGCGGCGCAATGACAAAGCTGTAGTTGGTCAGCTTTACCAGCACGTCGCCCCGGTGCACGTACTCGCCCCCGGTGAAATAGAGCCGCTTGATGCGCCCGCGGGTGCGTGCCAGCAACGGCTCTGCCCCGCCCGCGCTGACCAGACCCGTGCTCGTGAGCAGCAGCGAATCAGTTATCGGAGAAGTAGGAACGCCGGCCGCCGCAACCAGAGCAGGGGTCATCCCCCATCGCCAATAAGCGACGGCAACTGAAAACAGTGTCATACCGATGAGTAAGGCTTTTTTCATGGTGAGGAACAGTAGACTTTACTTCCGGGGCTACCTGGATAACTGAAGTAGAGATGGTCAGGACACGGTCAGCAGGACCTTGCCCAGCGCGTGCGGCTTCGCGGCTTCCCGCAGCGCATCGGCGGCTTGCGCCAGGGGAAACGTGGTGCCCACTTTCACGCAGATGCTGCCGGCCGCTGCCAGCTGGAGTAGGCGGGTCAGGGCAATTCCGTCGGCTTGCGGCCGGCAGTACACCCCGCGCTGCTGGCGGCCGAGCAGCTGCGCGGGGTCGGGTTCTTCCACCACTGAAACCAACATTCCGCCGGGCCGAAGCACGGCGTAGGAGCGGTTCAGCCACTCGCCGCCTGCGGCATCGAACACCACGTCCACGTCGGGCACCACGGCCTCGAAGCGCTGGTGGGCGCTGTCGATGGTGAGGAGGGTGCCCAGCGAGGCGACGTAGGACAGGTGGGGCGTGGTTGTGGTACCAAACACTTCGGCCCCCTGCCACAGCGCCAGCTGCACTGCCAGGCAGCCCACCCCGCCCGCCGCCCCGTGAATCAGGATGCGCTGCCCGGCCTGCAGGCCGGCACAGTCAAACAAGCCGCGCCAAGCCGTGAGGCCCGCGACGGGCAGGGCAGCCGCTTCCAGGAAGGACAAGCCAGCTGGAATGAGAGCCGCAGCCCGCGCGGGCACTACGGCGTATTCGGCAAAGCCGCCCCGGCGCACGGGGTCGGTCAGGGCGCACACGGCATCGCCCACGCGAAACTGGTTCACTGCCGCGCCCACGGCCACTACTACGCCGGCCACGTCGAGCCCCGGCACGGGCAGCCCGGCTGCCGGGGGATGGGCGGGCCACTCGTGCCGGGGCTGCACCCCGGCCGCGCGAACGTGCAGCAGCAGTTCGGCCGGGCCGCAGCCCGGTCGGCTCACCTGGCGGTAGGTCAACCGCCCGTTTTCGGCGACGATGGCGTGCATGCTGTGGGGCATTGGCTTGAGGTGATGAAAGCCGGTTAAAGGGTGCCGGTTGCCGAATGGGCGTATTCACCCGTCTTCGGCGCGGCAGCGTGTGATTCTGCGAAGAAGTCCAGCAGCTCACGCGTGAGGGCGGCGGGCTGCTCCTCCACCAGCCAGTGGCCGGCCCCTTCCAGCACCAGGGGGCGCACATCGTCGGCCACCGTCGCCAGGAACTGCGCGATGTATGGGCCGCCGCTGCACGCGCCGCCCACGCCGAGCACGGGCATCGAGAGCTTGCCCTGCTGCACGTTTTCGCGGTTGTGCGCCCCGTCCGTCCACACGGCGGCGTAGAGGTTGATGCCGGCCCGAAACGCGCCCGGCTTGCTCAGCTGACGGGCATACAGCTCAAAATCCTTTTGGCTGATGGCGTCGGGGTTGCAGGAGAGGTGCCAGAATATCCAGCTCAGAAACTTGCGCTCCTGCCCGCCCATGAAGCTTTCGGCCACGTCGGGCAGCGTGAACAGGGCCGCGTGCCAGTTCACGCCGTTGTGCCAGTCGGGGCCGGGGGTGATGCCCTGCTCCCACACCCCGAAGCCCGCCAGCGCAAATTCCATAAACACCAGCTGGCGCACGGCCTCGGGGTGGGCGGCGGCGAAGGCGTAGGCCACGCCCGCGCCCAGGTCGTAGCCCACCAGGTTGATTTCGGCGTGGCCGAGCTGCGTCATCAGCCCGTAGACATCGGCGGCGAGCGTCCGCTTGTCGTAGCCGGTGGGCAAAATGCTGCTGCCGCCCACACCACGCAAATCGGGCGCGATAACCAGGTAGTGCTCAGCCAGGGCGGGCATGATGCGCCGCCACATATGTGAATGCTGTGGAAAGCCGTGTAGCAGCACCAGCGGTGCCCGGCCCGGCTGCGGCTGGCCCGCCTGCAGGTAGTGCAGGCTCACGTCGCCCACCTGAGCGCGGTGGTGGGTAATGGGGTTTTTGGAAGCGGGCATGGCGAGCTATGTTAGGATGAAAAAAAACGGTTAAAACTTGAAGGTGAGCCAGGTGGCTAGGTACTGAATGTCCGCGGCCGGGGGCGCGTCCCGGATGAATTGTCCGGCGCCGAAGTAGGCGTAGCTGGCCGTGAGCGACAGGTAGCGCGAAAACTGCCAGCTGGCATCGAGTTCGGGTTGGGTACCGATGTAGCGCGCCCGGCCCGGCCCGGGGGACCGGATGGGGAAGCCTGGCACGTTGTACACGCCGTCGCGCAGGCTCTGCCGCCAGAAGAAATAGCAGTAGCCCAGCACCGTGAGCCCCGGCGCGGGCGTGAGCCGGAGGGTGGGCGCGAAGCCCAGGATGTTGGGCGGTCCGTTGGCCCCTACCGCCCCGAAATAGGCCCCGCGGGGGGCGGGCGGGAAAAACGTCTGGTTGTCGGGGTTGGTCGGGTCCCGGTCGCCGCTGTTGGCGCCCAGGTTCAGGCCCAGGGCCGGGTGCAGCGGGGCTTGCGGCCAGCTGACCGTGGTGCTCGATGACACCGACCAAGCCCGGATGCGGCCCGGGCCGAAGGTGCCTGCCTGGTAGGTGGCTTCCAGGTCGGAGGCCAGCGCCGGGGTGCGGTACCAGAGCCGCCCGCCGCCGGAGTGGCGGGTTTCGGCGGCGCGGCCTTCGGCGAAAATGCCCACATCGCGCTGGTTGCCCAGGTAAAACAGGTCGAGGTGGAGGCCGGAACCGGGGGCAGTGCCCAACGGGCGCGTGGCGTACCCGCCCCACAAGGCCTGGGTGCGGTCGGTGTTGTCGTCGAAGACACCCCGCTTGGTAGCGGCCGGCCGCAGCCCAAAGGCCTCAGCCCGCCACGCCCCGGCGCGCAGCAGCAGCCGGCCACCGTCGAAGGTTTGGCGCACGTTGGGCAGCTCGCGCACCGAAATCAGCCGGCCCGCGCCGTACTCCAGTTCCTGCCGGCCCAGGCGCAGTACCAGCGGGGTCGTGCCGTCCGCGTCGCTCACCGGGCCGATGTTCAGGTCCACGAAACCCTGGTTCAGGTCCAGCTCGTCCACGTCGGGCGGGCGGGGGCCGTTGCGCTGCCCGGCGGCCAGGCCGCTTTTCAACTCTGCGAACAGGCGTACGTGCGGGCCAAGTCGGACGCTGGCGTGCAGCATGGTGCGAAACAGCCAGTAGCCGTTGGCATCGGTGGGCACCCGGCCCCACTGCTCGTTCCGGTAACGCTCAAAAAACACCCGGCCCTCGCCACCCAGCGTCAGAAACCAGTCGGGGTGGGCTGCCCCGCGCAGGGACTGATACTTGAGCGGGTCGAGCCCGTTGGTGCGGCGGTCGGGGTCGCGCAGGTAGCGGTAGTCCTCGTCGTAGCGCAGGGGCAGGGTTTTCGGTGGCGCGGTCGTCGCGGCAGTCGCTGGCGCTTGGGCGACGGCGGGCGTTTGGGCGACAGCGGGCACCGCGCCCACCCTTAAGCCGGCTACCAAGCCCAGCCTCAGCAGCCACCTTCGGGCGGGATGGCAAGCAGAGAAAGGGCTGAACAACAGGCGCATCAGCGTAGTGATTACAAGGAGAAAGAAGATTCAGGACGCTTCCGGGGTGATTGTCTCAGGCCGTTAGGCGTTGGACCAGCGCCCCAACGCGCGGGGCCAGCAGCAGCGCCGTGGGAATGCCCACGGCCCCGCCCACCGCAAAAGCCGCCAGCCACGCCCGCCCAAAGCCCGGCCCCAGCCCCACGTTCAGGGCCGTCATCACGAAGGACATCAGGAAGCCCATCGACAACCCCATCAGCAAACCGTTGAGGTAGGGGGCGTATTTCTTATCGAGGCGCATGGAATTCAATGGAGGAAACCGAAAAGAAAAGCAGGCTGTCCAGGTGGGGTTGTGCCTACCAGCTGATGTGGAACGTGGTTTTGTACAAGCCTTCGGGCGGCACCCGACGGTCAACTTCCACGGCCAGACGCACGGCTTCGGCGGGCTTGTAGCGGCGGGCCAGCCCCGTTATCACGCCCAGTTCAAACTCCTGCGGGTGGGGCGTGCAGCGCTCCATGCGCACCTCCCGCGGGCCGGATGCGTGGGCCCGGTAGTAGCCCATGTGCCGGCCGCGCACGTTGGCGTTGTACACCCCGTCCAGCGCAGCCAGGGCCTCCAGCAGCGTGGGCATACCGGTCGGGAATACGCCATTATCCACCATCAGCAGACCGGTCTGATAGAGGGTGCCGGCCCCGAACCGGTCTTCGGCCTCGGCCAAAATATTGAGCCAGGCCTGCATGGGGTACCACTGGCCCGGCACCGGCGGGGCGGGCAGCCCGTGCCGAATCAGCAGGTCGCGGCCCTGGTGGGGCAAAAACAGCCCGGCCAGCACCGCCCGTACGCTGTCGCCGTTGATTTCGGCGGCCGGGTCGAAGGAAACGTAGCGGCCGGGAGTGGGCAAACTCAGAGGCATGGCGGAAGGATAAGGCGGCGGTAAGGTGGGGTAAGGGCGCTACCGGACGTGGAAGGCCGTACCCGTGAGCGGGGTCTGGTCGAGGTAGAGCACCCGGTAGTCGCGCTTGCGGAACAGCCAAGCGCCGTCCACTTTCACCAGCTCGTCGGTGTAGCGGGCGAGGTTGTAGTTGCTGTTGGTGCCGTCGGGCTGGCTGCGGGCAATTTCGTTGACGTAGAAATTAGCCGTGGCCGTGGCACCCGTCACCTGAATGTGGGCGCTGGTGGAGAGCTGCACGAAGAAGTCCCAGGAGTTGAGCAGGTGGTCGAAGGCCGTCACGATGTTGTCGAGCCCCACGAACTGCCGACTGATAGGCGGTCCAATTATCCACTCCGCATCGGCCGTCCACAGGGCTCGGAAAAGGCCCGCGTCCACGCGGTTGGCGGCGTCGGAATACTGTTCGGCCAGCTTGCGGATGGCGAATTCGTCCTGTAGTTGCTGGATATCCATGAGAACGGGGGGATGAAGTGGATAAGTGGCCCGCGGCTAGCGGGTGAGGATGCGCAGGCCGGCTTGCGGAAACAAGCCCGTGGCGGCGGCGAGCTGCACCCACACGCTGGCCAGGGTTTCGAGGCTGCGGGCCTGGCGTAGGGGGCCCACATCCAGGGGCTGGTAGCCGGCTTCGGCAATGAGCTGGCCGGCCACGGTTTTAGCCGCGTCGTCGTCGCCGCAGTAGAGCAGCGAGGGGTTCAGCTCGCCGAAGTGACGGTCGGGCGCTTGCAGCACTTCGGCAAACGTGGTGTTGAAGGCCTCTACCACGTGCGCCGTGGGCAGCAGACGGGCAAGCTCCTCGGCCACCGACTCGGTGCGGGCCGTAGGCAGGCCAATGGTGTTGCCGGCAAAATCGGGCAGCAGCCCGCTCACGCAGCTCAGCACCGGCTTGCCGGCCACGGCTTCGGCCACGCCGGCCAGGGCCTCGGCCAGCGCCGGGTACGGCACGGCCAGCAGCAGGACTTCGCCAAAGCGGGCGGCTTCGGCCGGGGTGCCGGCGTGGGCACCGGGCAAGGCGGCGGCCTGCTGTTGCAGCGCGGCCGGGTCGCGGGCAAAGCTCAGGCACACGGCGTGGCCGGCCTTGCTCCAGATGGTGGCCAGGGCCAGGCCCATGTTGCCGGCTCCGATTACTCCGATGTTCATGTAGTAAGTGGTAAAAAGTGAAGGGGGGTTACTTCTGGAACCAGGCCGGGTTCACGTAGCCGAAATACTCCCGGAAGCCGGTCAGCCGGCCGTTTTCCAGGCGCAGGCTGATGACGTTGTAGCCCGCGTAGGGGAAGGCGCCGGACACGGTGCCCTGCGAGTCGAAATGGAAGGTGAAGAGCGTGGCGCTACTCGTCAGCTCGACGCGGGAAAACGTAAGGTGGTTGGGGTCCTTTTCGCGCCCGGCAATCAGCTCCTGCAGCTTGGCCAGGGCCGCCGCATCGGCCGCCTGCCCGGCCAGTGGGTGCGAAAACTGCCGCAGCTCCGGCCCCAGAAAGGCTTTGAACGCGGCGTAGTCGCCGGTTTTCTCCCCCTGCTGCCAGGCGCTGAAAATGCGCTGGGCCAGGGCGGCCGGCGGCGCGGCCGGCGGCGCGGCCGGCGGCGCGGCCGGTGGGGCCAGCGCCATCGAAAAGCTAAGGAAGGCCGCGCTCAGCAGGCCGCCAACGGAGAAATAGTCGTCCATAAAAGTGGTGAGTAACGTGGCTGGGTGGGCATAGCCGCCTGGGTGGGCTAGCCCGATTGGGCCATGCTCGCCATGAGCGGCACGTCGATTTCGCCGAAGTATTCGCGGTAGGCGGCAATCTGCCCGCCGCGCACGTCGAAGGAGGCCGCAATGCGGTTGTGGTAGGGCACGCTGCCGAAGAGCGTGCCGCCGTCCTCAAACTCGAATACTACAGTCTCGCCGCTGGCGGTGGTGCGGTAGGGTTCTTCGTAGGCGATGTTCGGCTCGGAGGCGGCAATCTGCCGGTAGCATTCGCCGGCCCGCTCCCGCCCCACATTGCGGCCTTTGAACGGCCCCACGGGCATGTAGAACACGAAGTCGTCGGCGAGCAGGTCGAGGTAGGGTTCCACCGGCCCGCCCTGGTGGATGGCGGCCAGCAGGCGCAGCGCCCGGCGGGCGGTTTCGATGGCAGGGTTCTGACTCATGGCTTCAGGTCGTGGACCACGTGGTTGGGGTCGTATTCGGTGCTGGTGAGCAATTGGCCGGCCCGCTCGGCCACCTGGCGCGAGGTCAGCTGGTGGGGTTGAGTGGCCGCCTCGTGGCGGGTGGCCACGCGGGAATAGAGCACCAGGCTGGCTAGCTGCACGCCCGAATGGGCCGATTCCAAGGCCAGGCCCTTAGTCATGGCCAGCTGGGCCGAGGCGGCTACCGACAATTCCACCACGCCGGGGTACACCTGCGTGGCGGCCCCGCCGTTTATCATTAGGTAGCGGCCCGCGCCGCGTTCCAGCAGCAGCGGCAGAAACGTGCGGGCCGTAAGGAAGTGGGCCGTGATGTAATTGGCCAGGAAATCCTGCCACTCGGCCCAGCTCAGGGTGTGGAACGCTTTGCCGTAGAAGCGGCCGTTGAGGGCGGCTACCACGGCATCGAGCCGGCCGCCGGTGCGCTCTAGCAGCCAGTGGCGCACGGTATCGGCCCCGTCGGGGGTGCTCATTTCCTGCACCAGCGTGTGCAGTTGGCCGGGGCCGGCATCGGCGCAATAGTCGCGCAGCCGCTGCAGATTGGCTTCCGAGCGCGACGGCACGGCCACGATGGCCCCGGCCTCTAGTAGGTAGCGCACAATTTCCTCGCCCACTCCGCCGGTGCCACCGGCCACGAGAATAACTTGGTTGTGCAGGGAATCACTGGACATTAGGGTAAAGCTTAAAGGGTGAGAGAAGCATGGGCCGGAACGGGTTCGCTTGGTTGGGCTTCGCGCCGGAAAAAGGCCACCAGTGCCTGGGCCAGAAACTCCGGCGCTTCCTCGGCCACCATGTGGCCGCAGTTGGGAATGATGCCGCCCTCCACGTGCTCGGCCACGGACTTCAGCTGCTCGTGCGTGTAGGACGTGCCGTACTGCCCGCCCAGGCCCAGCACGGGCAGCGTAAGTTTGCCCCGCGCAATGACGTCGGCAAACTGGTCGGTGGTGGTCAGCGCGTCGCGGTACCAGCCCACGCTGCCCCGAATGCCGCCCGGCGCGGCGTAGGTGCGCAGGTATTCGCGGCGGTCCTTGTCGGTGATGCTGGCCGGGTTGAACAGCATCAGCCCGTGCAGGTACTGCCAGAACTCCCGCTCGCGGCCGGTTATCAGCATCTCGGGCAGGTCGGCGGCGTGGTTGAAGCCGAAGTGCCAGTAGCCGCCGAAGGTTTCCTTGCGGAAGGTGGTCATCTCGGCCAGGTTCACGGCCGGCAGCGGCTCGTCGAGGTAGGTGAGCGTGGCCACTTCGGTGGGGTGGTGGGCGGCGAAGAGGAAGGCAGGCAGCGCGCCCATGTCCCAGCCCACCACGTGCACGGGGCCTTGAGCACCGACCTGCGTCAGCATCTGGCGCAGGTCCTCCACCAGCGTGAGGCCGTCGTAGCCGGTGGCGGGCTTGTCGGAGTCGCCGTAGCCGCGCATATCGGGGGCTACCACGCGGAAGCCGGCCGCCACCAGCCGCGGGGCCACGTGCCGCCAGGTGTAGGACGTGCCCAGCCAGCCGTGCAGCAGCAGCACCGTTTCGCCTTCGCCGGCCGTGCGGTAGTGCAGCTTCACGCCGCCGTTCACGTAGGCGCGGCCGTGGTCAAATTTGGAGTAAGCAAGCATGAGGGAAGCGGTAAGAATGAACGTTGAGAATGAAAGGCAGCCAAACACGCGCCTTACTTCTTGCCCACCTCGCCGGAATAGCCCGAGTAGAAGCCGCCCCAGGCGCTGTGCTCCTGGTAAATCTGGCCCAGGGCCGCGCCCTCCGGCTTCTGCCAGTCGCCGAGCAGCTCCGAGCCCAGCGACACCCACGAGGTGAGCACGGCCCCGGCCTGGGTAAGGCGCGTCATGGCCGCTTCTTCCACCAGCTTCTCGTTCGAGCCCGAGCAGTCCACTACCACGTACACTTCGTAGCCGGCCTTCAGGGCATCGAGGGCCAGGTGGGTGGTGCAGTTGTCGATGGAAATGCCGGCCAGAATCAGCTTTTTGCGGCCGGTCTTCTTCACGGCCTCTACAAACTTGGGCTCCTGCCAGGCGCTGACGGTGTGCCGCTCAATGCGCGGGGCATCGGGCAGGTACTGCGCCAGCGACGGGTAAAACTTGCCCCGAAACCCGCCTTCGTCGCCGATGACCAGCGTGGGCAATTTAAAGAGCTTGCCGAGTTTGGCCAGGGCCGTCACGTTGTTGTTGAAAAGGCTCTTGTCGATGGTTTTCAGGCCGGGGTCGAAGCCGGTGAGAAAGTCGACCATCACCAGCACGGAGTTTTGCGGGGTGAGCTTTTCGAGGTAGTTGGGCGGCAGCGCGGCTTGGGGAGCGGCTTTCACTGGCGGGTCACCCGCCAGGGCGGCCGGTGGGGTGAGCAGGCCGGCACCAGCCAGCAGCAGGGCGGAAAACAGAAAACGGGATTTCATAAGGTGAGGGATGAGGGTTGGCGATGCGGGACGCAGCAAACACCGCGTAGTTGCCGGTAGGCCAACAGCTATGCCAAGGCGCGCCGGACCAGTGCAGCATCCCCCGTTTTTCCTCACGTATCGCCTCTGTTGCCCTGTTTGACGCCGAATTTCTGTGTGCTGCCCCCTGGCGACACCGATGCTATTGCTCCATTATAGTGGGGTTCTCCACTTCTAGTCTCCATTATATTGGAGTCTGGGCCGAAGCGGGGAATGGCTTGTTCTGATTTCGTATTTTCGGACAACCAAAACCAACAGCGCGGCACCCCGCGTCTCTCACGGTCATGAAAGCAAGGGAATTAGTCCAGGTACTGGAAGTTAGCACGGCCCTGGCCACGGTGCGCGACCAGGCCGCGCTGCTAGCCCTGGTGGTCGAAAAAATCAAGCCCCTATTTGATTTTGAGGACTGCGGCATCTTCGTCGTCAGCGCCGACGGGCAGCACCACCGCGACCTGGCCGCCGTGATGCCCGAGGTCAGTGCGTCGGGCTGGAACGACTTTCTGCGCGCCCACAACGCCCCGCAGCTGGCTCACCCCGGCTCGCCCGTGGCGTTTATGCTGGCCGAGCTACAGGCCCACGGCAGCCCGCGGGTGTTCGATTTTCAGGCCCTGCGCGCCCAGTTCCCGGACTACCCGCAATTCGATTACGAGGGCATCAGCGCTTACCACGACTGCCTGGCCGCACCTCTGCAGAGCCGGGGCCGGGTCTTCGGGATGTTCTGCCTGAATGCCTTGCGGAAGGACCACTTTCAGCCGGCGCAGTTTCCGTTGTTTCAGGCCCTGGCCGAGCAGGTGGCCGGGGCAGTGGCCAACATCCTGGCCAACGAGGAAATGCTGGCCCGGGAATGGGAGAAAACCACCTTGCTCGGCATCAGCGCGGCCATTGCAAGTGCCACCAGTGCGGAAGCGCTGCTGACCACGGTGCGCGAAAAGGCTAAGCTGCTCTTTGACTTCCACGACACGGGCATCCTTATCGTGGAGCCTGACGGCCAGTTCCACTACGATTTGGCCGTCACCAAACCTACCTGGGACTCCTCGGCCGGCAATCGGCGGCTCCAGGAGCTAAACCTGTTGCGCATTCCGCATCCGGGCTCCTACATCGACGTTGTGATGCAGGAGATGGAAGCGTCTGGCAGCCCGCAGATTGAGGACTACCGCGCCCGGATACAGCAGTTCGATTACCCGTTTTTCGCCATCATGGCCGCGCACGGCTACCACGAGGGCCTGGGGACGCTGCTGCGGGTGGGCGGCAAAACGCTCGGCACTTTCTGGCTCAATGCGCTGCAAAAAAACCATTTCGAGCCGGCGTCCTTTGGCCTGTTTCAGGCCCTAGCCGACCAAGTGGCCGTGGCCGTAGCCAACATTCTGGCCAACGAGGACATCCTGGCGCGGGAGCGGGAAAAGTCGCTGCTGCTGAGCATCAGCAAGGAAATCACCAAAATCCACAGCCGCAAAGACCTGCTCGATGTCGTCTTCAACACGGTACGCCCCATTCTGCCCTTCGACGACGTGGGCCTGTTCTACTTCTGCGACCCCGATGGCACGCCCAACCCGGCCGGCACCTGCCACATCCACCTTACTGATGACGTAGGCAGCGACCTCAACAAGCTGCTTAGTACTGCCGGCTTGTACGTGGTGCCGGAAGGCACGGAGGGCGTGCGGGCCGCCGCCACCGACGCGCCGGGCCTGGTCGATTTCAGGGCCTTGCAGCAGGCCTACCCCGGCCACCCCTTCTATCCGGCGATGAACGAAGCGGGTATCCGGCAATTGTTGGCGATGGGCATCAAGCGCGGGCCGGAGGTAATCGGGATGCTTTCGTTTAATAGCTGCCAACCCAACTTTTACACCGAACAGCATTTTCCGCTGTTTGAAGACATAACCAACCAGATTGCCGTAGTCGTGGCCAATCTGCTGGCCAATGAAGAAATTCTGGAACGGGAACGGGAGAAAAGTATGCTGCTGGCCGTGAGTGAAACCATTGCCACGGTGCGGGAGCGCAAGGAGCTCATCACCACCATCATCAACCAGGTCAAGCCCGTCATTCCCATCGATGACACCGGCATTGCGATTCTGAGCCGAACGGGCGAAGACTGGCAGGACTGGACGAATGTTGATAATTACCAGGGAACCAACACCATCGCCCAGTTGCAGCAGCTCGGGTATGACCAGTGGCAGCCCGTGGATGCCTTGATGGAATACACCCTGCACCATTCCGGCATTATGTCGATGGCGCAATTTAAGGAGCAGTACCCGGAGCATCCCTTCGGCCCGGTGATGTGGGACGCCGGGCTGCGGGAGCTGATGTTCACATCCCTGGTGAACGGGGGCCGGAAATTGGGCGTGCTTTTCTTCGATACGGAGCGGGAAGGCACCTACACCCCGGCCCACCTGACGCTATTTAAGGCCCTGGCCGACCTGATTGCTACTGCCGTAGCCAACATCCTGGCCAACGAGGATATTCTGGCGCGGAAACAGGAAAAGGCCCTACTGCTCTCCATCAGCCAGCAGCTGGCCGGCATTCGCAGCCGGACGGAGCTGCGGGAGGAATTATTGGCCAACCTCAAAACGGTTTTTGGCTACGATGAAGTCGTGCTTTCGCTCTATTCCCCCGACCTGGCCACGGTGGAACACCTGCGCGGCAGTGCTACCGGACAGCCGATGACAGTGCCTGATAAGCTGGTGCTCACGGCCGGGCTGCCGGTGGCCGGTGGCCCGCACGAAGTCTTTCAAACGTACCCCACGCCCCGGATTGTACCCTTGGCGGTGATGGCCGCGCAGTACCCTGGGCACCCGGGCATCCGCGTGATGCAGCGCTTGCGATTGCAGGAGTCAGTGATAATGCCTTTGCGCAACGGCCCGCAACTGTTGGGACAGCTGGAATTTCACGCCCGCCAGGCCGGGCATTTTGCCCCGGCCCAACTACCCGTTTTCAGTGCCCTCGCCGACCAGATTGCCGTGGTGGTGGCCAATATCCTGGCCAATGAGGAAATTATAGAACGGGAGCGCGAGAACAGCGTGCTGCTGTCCATTTCCGAAGCCATTTCGCGCATCAGCAGCCGGGGGGAGCTGCTGCGGGTCATTTACGAAATCATCCGGCCGGTGCTGCCTTTCGATAACGCCGGGCTCTTTGTATTCGACGACGAAAAGGACGAACTGTACGAAATCCTGAACCGGCACACCTCGCCCGATGCCTTGCAGCAGCAGCTCGACCACGCGCTGGAGCTGGGACCGTGGCCGCTCAGCGCCTCCTCGCCCCGCAGTTGGTGGATGCAGGAACACACCGTCATTCGCACGTTCACTGAGGAAGCCGCCATTGCCCGGCACCACACCGGCGACGCACAACTGACGGCCGGCGTAGCCTTTGGCCTGCGGCACCTGATTGGGGGGCCGCTGTTCAGCCGGGGCCGGCGGCTGGGGGCGTTGTGCTTCAACTCCGGGCAGGAGCAGCCGTATGCCGAAAAGCACTTTTCCTTGTTCAAAAGCATCAGCGAGCAACTCTCGGTGGCGGTGGCCAACATCCTGGCCATTGAGGAAATCGTGGCCCGCGAGCGGGAAAAGAGCTTGCTGCTGTCGCTGAGCGAGGACATGGCCACCGTCCGCGACCGGGACGACCTGTTCCGGGTGATACTCACCAAGATAAAGCCACTGGTGGGCTTTGAGGACGCAGTGGTGTCGGTTTACTCACCCGATTTTACGGCTTACAAGCATTTCGTGACGGCCTCCCCGCCGGAGCGCCTGGCCCATCCGCTCTATCCCGACATCGTGGGCCAGTACCTGCCCGTGGCCGGCAACCCCGACGAGTATGTGCTGGCGCAACTGCGCCAGCACGGCCTGCTGCGCTGGGATACAGAGGCCATGCTCACGGCCTACCCTACGCACTTCATCGGTGGTTTTTTGCGCGACAACGGTCTGCTGCACAACGTGTACCTAAAACTCAGTTGGGCGGGCGAGCTGATTGGGTTCCTGAACTTTCACTTCACGCACTCGGCCGTCATTCAGGCTGCCCACTACGGGCTTTACCGCACCATTGCCGACCAACTGGCGGTGGCGGTGGCCAACCTTCTGGCCACCGAAGACATTGCCCGGCGCGTCCACGAAAAAGAGCTGGAGCTGGCCGTCAACAACGCCCTGGTGAGCAGCAAGGACCGCGAAAGCCTGTGCCGGGCCCTGGCCGGGCAGATGAGCCAGCTCGTGCCCTTCTCTTTCTTCGTGCTCTGTACCTGGAATCCGGCGGAAGCCACCAATTACCAGCTCACACTCCGCCGCCAGCCGGACGGGGAGTTCACGTCGGTGCGCCGCGAGGTGCTGCAGCTGGCCCCGCCCGAACTAACCCAAACGGAGCGGGACGAGCTGTTTGCGCATCCCGGCGTGTACGCCGGCCCCGACTACGAGACCCTGTGCGCCCGCTACCCGCTCTACCACTTTGTGCGGGAGCATTTTGGCCTGCACGCGCAGCTGCGCCTCTCATTGCGCAGCCGCACGGGCGTGCACACCTCCATCGTGGTGTCGGGCACCGGCGCGCACGATTTTCAGCCGGCCGACTACGACAAGCTGCACCACCTCGTGCCCCAGATTACGCTGGCCCTCGACAACCTGCTGGCCTTCGAGAACTTGGACCAACAGCGCCGCGAAAAAGCCGCGCAGGTGGCCGTCACCAACGTGCTGACCAGCGCCCTAACCTTCAACGAGCTAGTGCCGGCCCTGGCCAGGCAGCTCGAAGCCCTGGTGCGCTGCGACCTGGTGCATCTGTGCCTGCTGCCGCCCCGCGCCGTACCCGATGCCGACGTGGCCGTGGTGCGCGAAAACGGTCAGTTTCGGCCCCTGACCCGCGCCGAAGTGCAGCCCTTGTTATCGGCCGAGGCCCTAACCAGCTCCTGCATGCAGCTGCAGGAGCTGGCGGCCGTGCCCCGGCTCTACGTGGGCGACGAGCTGCCCGCGGCCATCGACGCGGTGCCCTTGCTGCGTTATTTCTACGAGCAGCAGGCTGTGCGGGCGCTGCTGCTGCTGCCCCTGCGCGTGGGCGGCGAGCTGGTGGGCGGCCTGCTGCTGGGCCACCGCTTCGCCTACGCTTTCACCGACCGCGACCGGGCCTGCCTCGAAGCCGTAGCCGCGCAAATGGCGCTGGCCCTGGGCCACCGCTTCGCTTTTGCCGAAATTGCTTCCTTACAGCAGCAGCTGACCCAGGAGAACAGCTACCTGCAGGACGAAATCAAAACCACCCACAACTTCGAGGAAATCATCGGCACCAGCCCGCCGATGCTGGCGGTATTCCGGCAGGTGAGCCAGGTAGCCGGCACCGATACCACCGTGTGCATCGGCGGCGAAACCGGCACGGGCAAGGAACTGGTGGCCCGGGCGCTGCACAACCTCTCGCCCCGCCACGACCGCCTGCTGGTAAAGGTGAACTGCGCCGCCTTGCCTGCCCAGCTCATCGAAAGCGAGCTGTTTGGCCACGAAAAGGGCGCCTTCACCGGGGCCCACGACCGGCGCCTCGGCAAGTTTGAGTTGGCCGACGGCGGCAGCATTTTCCTGGATGAAATCGGGGAAATGCCGCTGGAACTGCAGGCCAAGCTGCTGCGCGTGCTGCAGGAGAAAGAAATTGAGCGCCTGGGCGGCAAAGGCCCGATTCGCACCGACGTGCGCATCATCGCGGCCACCAACCGCGACCTGGCCCAGGAGGTGCAGGCCGGCCGCTTCCGCCAGGACCTGTACTTCCGCCTCATGGTGTTTCCGCTGGTGCTGCCGCCCCTGCGCGAGCGGAAAGAGGACCTGCCGGCCCTGGCCAACCATTTCCTGTTTCAGTTCGCCCGCAAGATGGGCAAGCCCCACAAGGGTCTGGCCCCGGCCGCCCTGCGCGAGCTGATGGCCCACGACTGGCCCGGCAACATCCGCGAGCTACAGCACGTGCTGGAGCAGGCCGTCATCGTGTCCACCAAACCCCTGCTGCAGCTGGCCCGCTCGTTGCGCCCGGCCACGCCCGCGCCGCCGGCCGCACCCGAAGAGGCCGAAGCGTTCCGCCGGCAAAGTCTGGCCGAGCTGGAGGGCCGGCATATCGTGGCTACGTTGCGTTACACCAACGGCCGCATCCGCGGGGCCGGCGGCGCGGCCGAGCTGCTTGCTATCAAAGCCACCACGCTGGAAGCCCGGATGAAGAAGCTGGGCATCGGCAAAAGCCACGCGGTGCTGCTGGACGTGCATGCCGGTGGTATGGAAGCTGTTTAGGAAGGGTGGCAACAGGTTAAAACAGAAAGGACTCCCAAAGTATGAGCGAAATTTGAGGTGCAACCCATCTCTTTTCGCTCCGCCATGGAAGTCCTCTCCAAAGATATCATCGTGACTTGGATTTTGCCTCATTTGCCGTTTCGCTCGGGCGGGCGACGCTTGGCTGCTGAACCGGCGGAAGTCGTCGCCGCAATTCTTTATAAGCTCAAAACCGGCTGCCAATGGCGCTTTTTGCCCGTGCGCCAGTTGCTGGCCCATCGGCCTTTGAGTTGGCAGGGCGTGTTCTACCACTTCAACGAGTGGCGCAAACAAGGGGCTTGGAAACGGGTCTGGCTGTGCGTCTTGCGCCAACATCGGCGGCACCTCGACCTCTGCAGCGTCCAACTCGACGGCAGCCACACGCCGGCCAAAAACGGCGGGGCGGCCGTGGGCTATCAGGGCCGCAAAGCGGCCCGCACCACCAACGCCCTGTTCCTGGCCGACAACACGGGCCAGCCACTGGCCGTGGCCACGCCCCAGGCCGGTAATCACCACGACACCTTTGGCCTCGGGCGCGTGTTCGCCGAACTCTGCTCTCCTATTGACCCAAGCCGGCCTAAGCCTGGACGGCGTGTTTTTGAACGCTGATAAAGCCTTTGACACAAACGAGTTGCGGCAGGCATGCGCGGCGGGCGGCATCGAGGCCAACATTGCCCGTAACAGGAGAGCATCAAAAAGTGTGGGGCAATGGGGTAATGGGGTAATGGGGCTAAGCGGCCATCTGCATCGGTTCCGCTGGCACTGACCGGAAGCCGGGATACAGCTGCCGGAAACAGTCTTCCCATTCCTCGTTGAGCACCTTCGTGCGGGCCTGCACAAGCAGGTGCGCGCCCTTTTTGGTCCACTGCATCTGCTGCCGCTTCACCATTCGCTTGGCCAGCACTTGGTTCACCGCCGACTCCACAAAGCCCGTGGAAACCCGTTCGCCGTAGTGATGGCGCTCGGAGTAGTCCACGATGAAGCCGCTGTTTTGCTCCACGTAGGTGTGAAAATCAGCCAGTAGCCGGGCCAACGGCTTGCACTTGCTGTATTTCTGGGCTACGAGCGGGTCGTCTTGGTGCGTAGCCAGCAAGTCATCCAAGTCCATTATTTTTTCCAGGGCCCGCTCGGCGTTGCCGTGCCAGAGGTGCCATTTGATGCTAGTCAAGCCGTCTTGCAGCGCTTTTGCCCCGGCCACGTCGACCTGAGCAAAGCCCAGCGCGTACTGGTGGAGCACCGTCAGGCGCATGGTCAGGTGAAACCAGTCCAGGATGTGGGTGGACTCTGCACTCAAATAACTGGTCAGCGACCGTAGCACCGCGGCACCGTCGGTAAAGAATTCCACCGCCTGATTGGCCTGCAGCCCCTGCGAACGCAGTACCTCGAATACCCGTCGGCGCGGCTTGGCATCTACTTCCTGCACGAAGCCGAAGCATTTGGCCGCCCCTTCGGCGGGAATGCTTTTGCCCACGATCACCTCGAAACAGCCTTTTTTATGCCAGTGCCGGACGTAGCCACCGTCGAGGCCGACCACCAGCGGGCGGGGCGGGCACGGCAAGGCCTCGCGGTCGCGCTGGCAAACGCCGTGAAAAGGGGCCACTTCCTGCGGCAGCTGCCGTTCCTGCGCCTCGACCACGGCGTGCAGGTGCTGCCGGATGGTCGTGCCCGATAGTTTCGCACTCACGGGCAGCACGTCGTGGAGCAAATCGGCCGTTTTCTGGTAGGGAATCAGGCTGGCCCATTTGGTTTGCAGATACAGCAACTCCGGCGTCACGTGCTGCGGAAACAGGTGCTGCAGGGGACTGAAGGTCTTAGGCCCCGCCTCGGTGGGCGGCAGATAGTAGCGCGGGCTGTCGACCGTGACGTTCCCAAACAAGGTTTTCAGTTGGAGCGGATAGCTGCCCTTCTTCCGTAAGCCGACCAGATGCTGCAGCTGCAAATGCGTCGCCACCTGCTGCGCAATCATTTGCTGCTGGATGCGCTGCAGCAGCTCCTTCGATTCGGCCAGCGTCAGGCCCACGCTAGCTAAACTCAGGTCCTCCCGGCTCCAGGTGAACACGTCTTCGAGCAGGGGCTCTTCGCCTTCCGACAGGCACGCCACCAGTTGTAGTTTGAAGTTCATGGCAACAGAGGATTAAAGATTACAGCAAGGCCTTCACTTTACGAACCGTGTTGATAGCCACGTCGCACAGCTTCGCAGTTTTACGTACGCTCAGGCCCGAACGCAGCTGCCGGGCGACGGACGCATACTTTTTCAGAAAGACGGCTTTGTCTTCCGTCGCACCTACCGGGCGGCCAATCGTGACGCCTTGCCGCCGCGCCTCGTCCATACCCGAGAGGATGCGCTCGCGTAGGGTCTCGCGTTCCAGGCGGGCAAATTCGGCCAGTAGCGTGAACATGAACTGCGCCACCGGATTCCGCTTGCCGTTTTTGAGCGTTTCAATCCCGAAGTTTTGGACGTAGATGCTGACGCCCAGCTGCGTCAGCTCCTCGACGATTTGCAGGACTTCGACCGTGGAGCGGCCCAGGCGGGAGACTTCGCTGACCAATACTTTCTGGATGGAGCCCCGACGGCTCAACTCCAATAACTGCTGAATGCCTTCCCGGTCCTGATTCCTTTTCGCCCCACTAATCTTCTCCGAAATCTCGGCCACCACCTGCACGGCTTGACTCTGGGCCACGGCGCGCAGGTCTTCCACCTGCCGCTGGTAATCCTGCTCCTTCTTGGAGACGCGCACGAAAATGACCGCCTGTTGCATGACGCAAAGCTACCTGGGCTGTATCAAGAAAACCACTTGGTTTTCTTGATACAAATTTCAGGAGATTAAATCCGCGAAGAAATAGTCGTAACCGCCCTGCGAAAGTAGAAAATCGGGATTACCCTTTAGTTGATACAGTTTGGCTAGTTTCTGGTTAACCTGGTCTTTGTCGAAGTGTTCCGGCCGATAGGTCCAGAACCAGGTCGGTACGTCGTCCTCTCGGATATCCTCGCCGGCCAGTAAACGGTCATGCGCTTCGTAGGCCCAGCTGAACTGGTCGAGCGTGCGCTGGTCATAGCCGCGGGGGCCGCCCACTTCTTCCGGCGGGCAGGCGCGGCGGCCACTCAGACACACCGGCCCGGTGGGGACTGCTGTTGCAGGCAGCACTTTCTCGACCCGTACCTGGTGCTGCCAGTAGTCACCGAAGTCATAGGTATAGGTGAACTTATCATTGACCCGCCACGGGAAATCGCCCAAGTGGACTCGCCGGGCGTCATCGGCGTACCATGTGCCGCCTGCGTAGCTCAGGCCGTAGTCCTTGCCCCACAAGTGAAAGCAGTGCAGGTGCCAGTTCTCCCAGCCCATCGCTACCTGGAAAATATGATGCAGCTCGGCCAGGGTAGTGTCGCCCCGCACCAACACGCGCCGGCTGATTTGCGGGCTGATGCCGAGCAGATGAATCTTTAGTTGGTAGCCCCCAGCTAGGCGGTCAGGAGTGGAAGCAGCAGGTGGTTGGGTCATGGTCTTTGCCGACAGCTACGGCTTCCCAAGGTAGCCGGAGAAGCGGCCTCCCCCAACTGCCCCACACTTTTTGATGCTCTCCCATACTCGATAAGCTGTTTGGACCGGGGGCGGGCGCCACTGCCATCTGCCAGCAACTCTACGAGATGAAGCAGTACTGGCCTAGGCAAGCAGACATAGACCCGGTGCTGAAAAAGCGGCCCGTGTAACCTGCAGCAACAAACAAGAGGTGACTCCTTAGCGCTGCTGAATAAAGGCCTTGCTGATGCCGAGCTTCTGCATGCGGGTATCCAACGTGTTGGGGTGAATGTCGAGGAGCCGGGCGGCCCCGCGCGGGCCGCGAATGCGACCTTCGGTGAGGCGCAGGGCGGCCAGGATGTTGTCCCGCTCCGCATCTTGCCAGGTGCGCACGGGCCATTCTCCCTGAAAAGCCACCGAGTTGGACGTTGGGGGCGCCAGCGGCTGGGCCAGTTCCAACAGCCGGGATTCGCTTAAAATGAGGGATTGTTCAATCAGGTGCTCCAGTTCGCGCACGTTGCCCGGCCAGTGGTAGTGCTGCATCTGCTGCAGGGCCGCGGGGGCAATGCCGTGAAGGGCCTTGCCAAAGCGGGCGGCGTACTTCCGCAGGAAATGCTGGGCCAGCAAGGGAATGTCCTCGGGCCGCTCGCGCAGGGACGGCAGGCGCACCGGCACCACGTTCAGCCGAAAAAACAGGTCGGCCCGGAAGCGGCCCTCGGCCACCTCGCGCTGCAAATCCCGATTGGTGGCCGCCACCACCCGCACGTCGGCCCGGAACACCTTGCTGCCGCCCAACCGCTCGAATTCCTTTTCCTGCAACACCCGCAGCAGCTTGGCCTGCAGCTCCAGCGGCAGCTCGCCAATCTCATCGAGAAAAATAGTGCTGCCCTGGGCCAGCTCGAACTTGCCAATCCGCCGCTCGTGGGCCCCGGTAAAGGCGCCGCGCTCGTGCCCGAACAGCTCGCTCTCGATGAGCTGGGCCGGCAGAGCCGCGCAGTTGACTTTGACCAACACCTTGGCGCGGCGGGGCGAAGCTTCGTGCAGGGCGCGGGCAAACAGCTCCTTGCCCGTACCAGTTTCGCCTTCCAGCAGCACCGTGGCGTCGGTGGGGGCTACCCGCTGAATCCGGCGAAAGGCCTGCTGCAGCGCCGGGCCGGAACCGATAATTTCACCAAAATTGTAGGTGGTTTGTAGCTCTTCCTTGAGGTAAGCCTTCTCTTGCTGCAGCTGCTCGTTCAGGGACTGGATTTCTTCGTAGGCCAGCAGTTTTTCCAACATCAGGCCGAGCGTGGGCGCCAAGCGCACCAGCAGGGACAGGTGCTCGGGGCGGTAGGCAGCGGCCTGACGGCTATACGCGGCTATCACGCACTGCCCGCCGCGGCTCAGGGGCACCGGCAGCCGCAACTGGCTGTGCAGGCCAAAGGCCCGGGCGGCCACAGCCGCCAATTTGTGGCGTTGGCAAAAAGCCGTGAATTCAGCTCCCTGCAACAACTCCGGGGTTTCCTGTCTCATGCGGGCGGCTTGACACAAGGCTTCGTGCTCGGCCAGAGACAAGCCGCTAATCCGGCAAAAAGCGGCCGCGTCGAGGCAGCGGTACTCCTCGTGGCCGATGCGCTCAAACCGGTACATGTGCTCGACGGCCGGAAACTGCGGGTCGCCGATGCAAAACACGAGGTAGTCGTGCGGGACCGCCGCCTGCAGCACGAGGCTCAACCGGCCCAGGCGCGTGGCCCAGTCCGCGTTGACACTCAGCGCGTGGTTGGCCTCTATCTGCAGGGTTTTTTCCCGCTCGCGGGCCACGATATCCTCGTGGGCCAGGATGTTGGCCACTGCCACCGCGAGTTGGTCGGCTACGTGCCGGAACAAGCGCAGGTGCTCGGAGGAATACGTGCCCACCCGGCGGGCATTCAGGCAAAACAGGCCGATAATGTGGCCGTTGCTACTGAGCGGCCCGTGCATCATTTCCTGGATGCCGGCGGCCTGCAGGTCCGGGTAATGGGGATGGTTGGGAAAGCGCGCCATCAGGTCGCGGAGTGGGCTTACGCCGACCCCTTGCGCCATCCACTCGGCGGCGGAGCCGCGGTAGGATAGGGCAGCGGCTGTGCCGATGGGCCAAGTGGGGTCACCGGCCATCTCGTCGGAGTGGATGAGCAATTGGTGAAAGTCTTCGTCTTCGTGGACGATGAAAAGGCCCGAACCGTCGAAGGGCAGCAGCTGGCGCAGGTGGTTGTAGACTACTTGCAGCACTTCCCGCCGGTTGCTGCTGCGGCTCAGCGCCTCGGTAATGTTGAGCAACGCGGCTTTTTCCTGCTCCCGCGCCAAAATCTCCTCCTGCGCGAGGATGTTGGCCACGGCGCTGGCTACCTGGTCGGCAAGGTTCTGGAAAACGCCGAACTGAGCGGGGCTGAACGTGCCGTGGGCCAGGGCATTCAACCACAAAGTTCCCAAGACCTTGCCCCCGGAACGAAGCTCGGTTACGATGCCCTCCTTGAATCCCAACTCCCGCAGGATGGGAAAAAAGGGGTAGTCAAACTCGTCGTACCGCCGGGTATAATCCTCGATAAGCGGACCACCGTCTTGCGCGAGCAGTCCCATCACGTACTCAACGTAAGAACCGGCATGCGGCACCCGGTGCAGCCCCGCTGCGTGCAGGGCGTTGTTGCTCGCGGAAGGGTCCCAGTCCGGTAAATTGACCGCCAAATCGTAGTGGAACTGCCCCTGCGCATCCACTAGCAAAACGCCGGTGTCGTAAAAAGGCAGCAGGCGCTGGGCCTTCTCGCGAATGACGGTCAACAGCTCCACCGAATTGCGGGCCGTTGCAATGGCTTGGCTGATGGAAAGCAGCGTCGTCTTTTCCTGCTCGCGTTGCTGCAGTTCCTCATGGGCCAAGATGTTGGCGACCGAAGCGGCCAGTTGGTCGGCCACGCCTTGGAATAAGTCGAACTGGGCGGCCTGAAAGTGTCCGGCGGTAAGCGAGTTGAAGCACACGTAGCCAAGAACCTGTCCGCCGGCTCGCAGGAGCGTGCCCATCAGCTCGCGGTAACCGCTCGCCGTGATGACTCGCTCACACTCCTGCCGGACTAGCTCATTCTCAAACAGGGCAACATATGCGTCGTCATACGGCACAACAACGGGCTGGCCGGCCTGCTTGAACCGGTCGACGAGCACCGCTAGCCCGGGGCCCGGGTAGGCGAGTCGTTGCCAGGAGAGCTTGTGGTATTCTTCGTTGTCGAAAGAAGGGCTGATGGCTACATCACGGGCGGCCCAGTCGGCTATAAACCTCCCGTCCGGCGTGAGCACAAAGAGCCCCACGTCGTGAAAGCCAAACACGGGTTGAAGCTTTTCAAACAGGCTGCGCAGTAACGCCGTGCGGTCCCGTAGCGTCGCGATGGTCGTGCTTAAATCAAGCAGCAGCTCAAGCGAAGCAGCCGATTGCTTATTCGCCGGGTTCACCTCCATTTTGGAGTGCATCCCGTATTTTTTGGCTTTTAGGCTAGGTGCTTTTTCGCGGGTAACAGCCATGTCAGAACCAAAATGGCCATTGCAGCACGTGGCCGGTGAAGTAACGTAGGGCGAGGAGGGATAACAACTGCAGGAAGCAGCCTGCAAGTCGGCGACCAAAGCTGATAAAATGCTACTGAATATACGGTATTCCGGACATAAATCCGTGATTTTTCTGGGGCATTACAGCCGAATTGACACCGTTTCCACCCGATGGCTTTGTCAAAAGTTTAATAGAGCTTATACCGATTAGGGGGTTAGGAGTTGTTTTTGGGTGAGTAATAGATTGTGCAAGCCACAGCAGAGCAGCATCACGGTATCGCGCATTTCGTCGACCCGGCCGCGAAACACGTCCCGCACCACCCGCCAGCGCTTGCACAGGCCAATGGCATGCTCCACCACCACGCGTTGGCGGGCTGATGGCCTTGGTAGCCGGCGTCTTGGTCCAGCACGATGCCTTCGGGAAAGGCGTACGCCTCCTCGTCGCAAATGGCTTTGTCGTGCACGCTGCCGGGATAGGTGGCGCTCAGAAACAGGACGCGCTTGTTCGGTGAGCAGAACAGGTTATTCTTCACCGTGTGTCTTTTTTTTACCCGAGTAGTGCGCCCGTTGCGTGTCGGCGTCGGTGCTGCGCGGCACGGGTCGCTCGGTGGCATCGAGCAGCACGCGCGGGTGGCGGGCCAGCACGGCCGGCAGGGCCTGGTCCGCACGGGCGGGCAACTCGCCCAGCCGGGCCAGCGCTTCGCGCAGCCAAGGCAGGCTCCGGTGCAGCCAAGCGTTGGCCTGCGGTTGACTCAGGCCGAAACTGGCCGCGTGCACGGCTTGCAGCGGGTTACTTTTCAGGTAGCTGAGTACGAACAGTAGCAAGTCCTCGGTGGCGGCAAAAGCGCTGTCGCGCGGCAGCGCCCGCAAGGCCCGCTGGCGCACGGTGCCTTGCAGCGTGTAGTGGCGACGGGCATGCTCTACCACGGCGGCAAACACGGTGTGCAGGTGCGCAAACGCAGCTTCGGGCAGGCCCGTTACGGCTTGCAGCTGGCCTTTGCGGGCCACAACAGCGTCATAGGTCATTCTGCAAAGGTCAGCAATACTCCGTTAGTCGGTATAAGCTCTAATTGGGAGAATGTTTTTGTCCTTTCCGCTAGTCATCCCGGGATAAGTAGGCCGGCAAAAGCTCCGGCATACCGTATTTATTCTCGTTTCTCCGGCATGCCGGACTAGAAGTGAATAGCGCAGGTGCCCCAAGCAGAAAGGGCCTCGGCTTATTTAGTAGCCGTACTAACCGCTGAAGCGGATTTTGCGCGCCACGCACGCTACACTCAAAATTCGGAACACCTTTTGGCCTGTCGTGACAGGCACGGCCAACCCTTGTTCGGACTTTCACCCCACCGCCACCTGGCAAGCCGCAACGGCTAGCTCAAAACTGAGGTTGATTCCGGTTGGCGGGGCCGTTTAGGGATTTAGTCCACCATCAACCATGTTTTACGCCCCAGCTCATTGCCTCCAACGGTTGCTGGCTTGTTCATTCAAGCAGAAGAGCAGGCTGACGCCTCACTGGTGTGGGGAAATGCCCACCGCTTCAACACTGCAACCACCTTGCTTGCACTGGCCTAAAATATTAAGCGTGCTGCTCTGCTGGGCAGCAGGCTTGAGTAGCTCTACTGGCCCAGCCTTCGCCCAGGGCCTGAATCCACTCGTGGCAACCAAAGGACCTGCCTACAGCTACCTGCGTCACGAACAGTCCTATGGCTACCTGCAAGACCCTACCGTGCAGTTGGACTACAGCGACCGGCTGAAATACCGTCCGCTTGGCGTGCATCGGGGGGCCTATCTTTCAGTGGGTGGCGATAGCCGTCAGATACTGGAACGGTTCCGCTACGAAGGATGGAGCGCCGAAGTAGGCCGGCCGTATGTCTTGTCCCTAAACCAGTTGTTTGCCGACCTGGAGGCCACGCCACGCCTGCGGCTGTACACCGAAATTGGCAACGCCTGGGCTGCGCGGCAAGGCGGCCCACGATTTATCGACCAAGACAAGCTGTACATTTTCCAAGGCTTCGCTGACCTACGGGCGCTGCCCGACAGCGGGCTTATCCTACGGGTTGGCCGCCAGGTCCTCGACTACGGCACTGGCTTGATGGTGTCGGTGCAGGGCGGTCCCAACCTGCGCCAGGTGCACGACGGCGTCTCGGCGCATACGGCGTGGGGACGAGCCAAACTGCACGCGTTTTTCTCGCGGCCGGTGCTCAACCAGCCCGGCGTTTTCGACAACCGCTTGTTCACTTCCTCCACGCGGCTGTGGGGCACTTACAACGAATATGCCCTCAAGCTTCTGCCCACGTCTCATCTGGATGCCTACTATGTGGGGTACACGCGGCGTCAGGCCATGTACCAGGCGGGCACGGCGGATGAGGCCCGACACGCCGTGGGGGCCCGGCTTACGGGCCAGCGCGACACGTGGGGCTTCGACCTGGAATCGGCTTACCAGTGGGGAAAATTTGGCAACCAGCGGGTATCGGCCTGGATGGCGGGCTCCATCCTGTATCGCAATTTCACTGCCCTGCATCCCATGCCCACTTTGGGCATCAACTTTCTTTATCTCAGCGGTGATGCGCGGGTAGGAGACGGGCGTTTAAACACCTTTCAGGCCCCATTTCAAAAGATTTTTGTCGGCGCGGGCATTCCGGCCGGAGGCAATATGGTCACCGTGCAGCCCGTAGCCTCCGTGGCTTTCTCCCCGAGGCTGAAAATATTTGCCGACTACCAGTTTCTGTGGCGGGCGAGCCGCCGGGATGGTTTGTACGGGCCCTACCACTTGTTTTTGCGGCCCGTGGAGGTCGACCGTTCCGCCCGCTACCTCGGCACCCAACTGAATATGGAAGTGCACTGGTACGCCTCCCGTCACTGGAATGCCTATGCCAAGTACGCCAAATTTCGCACCGACGGCTTACTCGCCGAGCTGCCCGGGGTGCGGGACGGCATGTACTTCTTCCGCGCCTTCGTCACCTACTCCCTCTGATAGAATACTGGTGGCAAGGCAGACCTGACTTCTGGACCTTGGTCTCTTGTGGCGGGTAGCACCTCCTTTCCATTCATTCATTTTAATTCCCTGACCATGGAAGCTTTGTCTTTTTTAGTTGCTGCGTGGAATAGCATCCGGTGCGTTTGCGTCGCAGCCTCCCGTTCCGTCATTCCGGTGCTGAGCTTGGTGTTGCTGGCTCAATTGGCATTGGGGCAACCAAGCGCCAAACCACGCGTGCCAGCGGGTGCTTACAAGGTGGGCGTCTATACTTACGCGGGGCCCGGCACGGTCAACACCTGGTATATCGAAACGCCCAAGGAAGTGGTGGTAATCGACGTGCAACGGGATTTGCCCCATGCCCGGGAAGCGTTACGGAAGGTACAGGCGCTGGGCAAACCGGTGCGGGCTATCCTCATCACCCACGGCCACCCGGACCATTTCGCCGGGCTGGAATTGTTTCGCCGGGCCTACCCGCAAGTAGATATCTATGCCTCCCAGGTTACGACGGCCACCATCAAAAACGACCCAAATGGCTACATGAAATTCATGAAGTCCATCCCGGGCAACGAAACGTTTAACCCCGCTACCATCCCCTTGCCCAACAAGGTGTTTGCCGATAACGCGACCCTCACACTTGCCGGCGTCACTATTCAAACCAAGGAGCTGGGCAACGGCGAAACCACCAGTGCCACGGCCTATTACCTGCCCGCAACCGGCGAGCTGTTCACAGGCGACATCGTGCTCAATGAGATGCAGCCTTTTTTCCTGGAACTGCATTCGGCGCAGCTGCTCAAAACGCTAAAGGACCTGCCGTCACGCTTTCCGCAGGCCAAAATCATTCACCCCGGCCACGGAGCCTCTGGGCCGGCCGCGCCCCTTATTGCTCGCCAGCTGGACTACTTCCAATACGTGCGCAAAACGGTACACGACGCGTACCTGAAAAACGGTAAAAAGGCGCTTAATCCGGTGCAAAAGCAACAACTGACGGCCCAAATCAACCAGCAGTACCCGGGCAAAGGCCGCCCCGGCGGGCAGCCCGACATGATGGAGCTGAGTATGGATGGGCTGGTTAAGGAATTTCAGGTGAACGGCGAGTAGGCACCCGATAACGCTCTGCCTTGAAGGACTCAACCCTATTTCAATTGTCCCATGGAATATGCTGCTTTAAAGAATAAACGGGTGGTCGTGGTTGGCGGCAGCTCCGGCATGGGCCGGGCCGTAGCCGAAGCGGCCGCCGTGGCCGGTGCCCGCGTGGTGCTGGCCAGCCGTAACCTGGCACGCCTGCTGGAGGTCAAACAGCAGCTGCCTGGCGCAGTGGAGGCTTTCGCGGTCAACATGCTCGACGAAAACTCCGTTGTCCGTCTTTTCGCGGAAATTGGCCTTGTGGACCACCTGGTGGTCACCGCCGTGGCCGACGAAACCAAGCTGAGCGCGCCCATCACCCAGCTTACCACGGCCGATGCTCAGCGGGGCATGGAAAAATTCTGGGGCACCTTCTTCGTGGCCCGGGCCGCGGCGGCCCACATGGCACCGGACGGGTCCATGACCTTTGTAGCCAGCGCGTCCATCTTCAATCCCTCGAAGAGCGGCATTTCAGTGATGTCGGCCGCCAGCGCTGCCGTGGCAGCTTTTGGGCGCACGCTGGCCGCCGAGCTGGCCCCGGTCCGGGTAAACGTGCTAGCCCCTGGTGTTGTGAACACCGGGGTATGGCAGAACCTGAGCGAGGAGCAACGCAAGCGCCAGGCGCACTGGGCGCGGGAAAGCCTGCCGGTGCGTCACCTCGGCGAGCCCGCCGAGCTGGCCCACGCCATCCTGTTTTTAATGACCAATTCCTACACCACGGGCACCATTCTATCGGTTGACGGGGGATTGGCCTTGGTTTAACCATGCCACACCATCTTCTTTATGAACAATACCATGCAAGCGTGGGTCACCGACCCGCAGGTTTCCCAGGGCATTGCCTTGCGGGAGGTCCCCATTCCGGTGCCCGGTAGAGGGCAAGCGTTGGTTGCCGTGCGGGCCATTTCGCTGAACCGCGGCGAAGTGCGCGACCTGCGGCAGCAGCCAGCCGGGACGATACTCGGCTGGGACACGGCCGGCGTACTCCTGCAGCCCGCGGGCGAGTTTCCGGCCGGAACCCGGGTTGTAGCCTTCGGCTGGCGCGGCGGCTGGGCGCAGTACCGCGCCGTAAACCTGAACGACCTGGCCGTCGTGCCGGCCGAGGTGGAGTTGGGGGTGGCCAGTACGCTGCCCGTGGCGGCGGGCACGGCGTGGCGGGCGCTACAAGCCTGTGGCAACGTGCACGGGCGGCGCGTACTCATCACCGGGGCAGCGGGCGGCGTAGGCCGGTTCGCGGTGCAGCTGGCCCGGCTCGCCGGGGCGCACGTGGTAGCACAGGCCAGCACCTCAGCGCGTACGGCAGGATTAGAAACGCTGGGGGCCCAGGAGGTGGTGACAACGCTGCCCGCCAACCTGGCCCCGGTGGATGCCGTGCTCGAATGCGGCGGAGATGACCTGCTGCACGCGGCGGCGGGGCTGCTTAAACCGACGGGCCTACTGGTTCACATTTCCGGCAGTCAGGCGCAGCTCCCGACGCTGGCGCCAAGCCAATACCTGCGCTTTGGGTTAGGCACCCACTTGCGAGCCGACCTGGAGCGCCTACTGGTATTGGTCGCCCAAGGACAGTTGGATACGCAAATTGTCTGGCGTAGGGATTGGCAGCGGTTCCCAACCGCTGCCGAATTGCTGCTAGCACGACACATCAATGGCAAAGCAGTGCTAGACCTTTAGCTGGCTCCGCAGTAGCCAAACCACGCTAAAGATGCCCGCTGCTTCGGCACCTGTAAAATCCTTCCATACATCCACCAATCTTAAACACATGAACCACGCATTGCAAGGCCAGCGCGTGCTGGTCGTCGGTGGCGGCAGCCGAATGGGGCTGGCCGTGGCTCATTTGGCCCTGCAGGCTGGGGCAGAGGTCATTATTGCAAGCCGCTCAGCCACCCGGCTGGCCGAAGCAGGTAAAACGCTGCCTACAGCGGTGCAGTCGTACGTCGCCGATGCGGCCGACGCGCGGCAAATGGCCGCCATGCTGACCGCTTTGGCCCCGCTGGACCACCTCGTGCTGACGGCTTCCAGCTCCGGCTCGGCGGGAAGCTTGGTGAACACCGAGCCCTCCGACGCCAGAGAGCCATTCGAACGGTTCTGGATGGCGTACCACGCCGTGCATTACGCCCCCACGGCCGTGCGTCCAACGGGTTCGGTTACCTTGATTTCGGGTAGCAGCGGCCGGCGGCCGGGGGTCGGGTTCGGGTTTTGGAGTACGCTGCACGGGAGCATCGAAGCCCTGGCCCGGGCTGCCGCGCTGGAACTAGCCCCCATCCGGGTGAACGTGGTGTCACCGGGGGGAATTGGCATGCGACCAGACCGGCAGTTAACCGAGCACGCCGGTCAACCGGAGGATGTCGCCGCCATGATTTTAGCCGTGCTCAGCAATCCGGCCGTCACCAACGCCGTCGTCGACGTGGACAATGGCGAGCGACTCGGCACCTGGCCCCAAGCACGCTAATAGGACCGGCGCACTTCTCGCTGGGAAGCGCTTCCTGCTGCTGCCTGCTGCCCTGAATTTGTCTTCACTCATTCTCCTAACCCCGCGCTGCCATGATTACCGACTTTTCCCACATCACGCTCAACTGCCGCGAGTTGGAGCGGAGCGTCGCCTTTTATCAGACCCTGGGCCTGGAAGTATTACGGGACGTCGGCGAGCTGAATGCCCCCGGCATTGCGCAGGCGTTTCAGCTGCCGGCCGGGCACCTGCGGGTCGTGCACCTAGCCCCACCCGGCCGCACGGGCAACATGAAAATCGACCTGTGCCAGTGGCTGGACCCCACCCCGGTGGGCGCGCCCTATTCCACCCTCAACCACGTGGGCTGGGCCCGCCTGTGCCTGGTGGTGCAAGGTTTGGACGAGACCGTGCAGCAGCTGCAGGCCCAGGGCATTGGATTTCTAAGCGACATCGCCGCCTTTGGCCAAGGGGTCCGCTCCGTCTGCCTGCACGACCCCGACGGCACCGTGGTCCAGCTCATCGAAGGCCTGTAAGGCCGATTCATCCACTGCCTTCACCCTTTTTTTACTCCTATCCATACCCATGGAAAATCCATCCAATACCCCCGACGCGCCCCGGGCGGCGTATCCCGTCGCCTTCAACCACGTGGGCCTGAACGTACCGGACCTGGACCAGGCGTTGGCCTGGTACCAGCAGCTGTTCGGCTTCACGGTCCTGATGGGCCCTTACGAAGTAGAGGGCCAGGCGGGCCTGGCCGGCCAGATATACGTGGACATTGCCGGGGCCACCATGCGCAAAACGCGCGTCGCGCAGGTCGCCATGGGCAATGGCATCGGCCTGGAGATGTTCCAGTTCCTGGACCCGGCCACCCCGGCGGCGTCGCCCATTGAGGAGCTGTACTACAAGCCGGGCCCCTGGCACCTGGCCTTCACCCACCCGGACGTGGAAGGCTTGTTGGCCCGCATTCTGGCGGCCGGGGGGCGGCCCATCAGCCAGGTGTGGAGCCCCATTCAGGACCAGGACCAGTTCAAGCTGGTGTACTGCTACGACCCGTTTGGCAACGTGCTGGAGCTGTTTTCGCACAGCTACGAGCAAATGCTGGCCAATCGGTAAATGCGGGCCGGACCACCCGGCCCGGCGAATTAGGCGGCCCCATCGCTAAGCTTCTCAACTCCTTTCTCATCTTTTTTCCTGCGTGTCATGAAAAACGTCCTGTTGCTTAACACTGGCGTGGTCGGGCGCCTGCTTGCCCCGCAGCTCGCTCGCGCCGGCCACCGGGTGCGGGTGCTTACCCGCACCGCCACGCCCCACCCGGAATGGGACGCCCTCGGCATTGAGCAGGCCGAAGCCGATATGACGACGAGTGAGCTTCCCCGGGCGGTATTCCAGGGCGTGAGCCGCTTCTTCTGGGTCATGCCCGTGGTGGAGCAGTTTGCAGAAGTGGCCGAAGCCGTGCTCCGGCAGGCCCGCGCCGCCGGGGTGCCGTACATCGTGCGGCATTCGGAAGGCGGGGCCGACCAGCCGCGCATCCGGCTCTCGCGCTGGCACGCCGAAGCGGACCGGCAGCTGGCGGAGTCGGGCCTGGCGTATACCATCCTGCGCCCCACCTCTTTTATGCAAAACCTGTTCCGGGACCACCAGCAGAGCATTTGCCACGACCAGCTGCTGCGGGCCGCGACCGGCAACGGGCGGCAGGCCTTCGTGGATGCCGCCGATGTCGCCGATGCGGCGGCTACGGTGCTAACCACGGAAGGGCACGCCGGCAAAACCTACGCCCTGACCGGCAACCGGGCCTATTCCTGGTTCGAGGTAGCCAACCTGCTCACGCTGCTGCTGGGCTGCCGCGTTGCCTTTCAACCGCTCAGCGACGAGCAGGTGGCCGCGCAGTTACAGGAAGCGGGCGTGCCCCGGTGGCTGCAGGAAGCCATTCAGGGATTCAACCAGGAAATTCGGACCGGGGGCGTCGTGGACCGCGTGCGCCCCGACCTGGGCCGCCTGCTGGGGCGCCCGCCGAAAGAGCTCGGGGCCTTTCTGTTGGAACACGCCGAGGCCTTCCAACCCGTGAATCCCTTTGCCACCACCCCCTTGCTGACCCGGTCATGAAAGCCATCCTCGCTACCGGGCCGCAATCGGTGCACTACGCCGACAAGGCCATGCCTGCCGTGGGCAGGGGGCAGGTGCTGGTGCACGTGCTGGCGGCCGGCGTGAATCCGGTCGATTGGAAAATGCTCAGCCACGCCTCCTCCACCCGGCCGAGAACCCCCGGCTGCGATTTTTCCGGGGTGGTGGCCGCCCTGGGGCCAGGCGTCCACGCCTTCCAGCTCGGGGACGCGGTGTACGGCAGCCTGGGCGTGGTGGCCGACGGCACGTTTGCGGAATACATCACGGGGCCCGCCGATTTTATGGCCCGCAAGCCCCGCTCGCTGTCGCACGAGCAGGCGGCGGCGGTCCCCGTAGCCGCGACCACGGCTTGGCAGGCCCTGTTTGACTACGCCAACGTGCAGGCCGGGCAGCGGGTGCTGGTGCACGCGGCGGCGGGCGGGGTGGGCCTGTTTGCCGCCCAACTGGCCAAATGGAAGGGGGCCTACGTCATCGGCACCGCTTCCGGGCGCAACGAAGCCTTCGTGCGGGCGTTAGGCGTGGACGAGTTCATCGATTACGGCCGCACCGCGTTTGAACGCGCCCTGCCCGCGGTGGACGTGGTGGTGGATACGGTGGGTGGGGCCACGGCCGACAAGTCGTGGGCGGTGCTGAAAAAAGGCGGGTTTTTCGTGTCCGCCGTAGGCGCAGCCAACGAGCAGCAGGCCCTGCAGCACCGCGTGCGGGCCGCCAACTTCCTGGTGGTGCCCGATGCCAGCCAGCTGCAGCAAATAGGCCAGCTCCTGGACGCCGGCCAGCTACGGGTACACGTGCAGCAAACCTTTCCCCTGAGCGCCGCGGCGGAGGCGCTGGACCTGAGTCGGCAAGGGCACGTGCGGGGCAAACTGGTCCTCACCACGCCAGGGTAGCCTTCTCGGCTTGAACTCAACCAGGCGCTTGGGCGGAGCGAAAAGCCTTTTTTTCGGCCCGCTGGAAACGGCGACCTCCCTGCCTCTTTCTGGCCGCGCCCCGCACCCGCGTGTCCGTTTCGCCTTTCCGCCCTTCCCCGCCCGCATGGAACGCTACCTGTTTGCCTTCACCTGGAAAACCCTCCCGGACCCCGCAAAGGCGCCGGCGGAACGCGCCCAGGCGCAACACCTGCTGGCGGGCCCGCACCTGGAGCAGGTCCTGCTGGCCACGGACCGCTCGCGCGGCTGGCTCGTGGTGCGGGCGCCCACGGAGCAGGCCGCCGCGGCCGTCCTCGCCACCCTGCCCTTTTTTCCGCACATGCAGCTGGCCGTGAAGCCGTTGGAAATCCACTACCCCTAGGCCGGCCGGGTCCCGTTGCGGCCGGCGGAAGCTGTTCTCCCGTCTCCTTTTTCTTTTCACTTCTTCGCTGTCCCCCATGTCGTCTGCCGATTCCCCGCACGCCCGCAGCAGCCGGGTTACGCTCGCCGAGTACCAGCACCGCTACCGCCACGTGCGCCTTTCGCGCACGGACAACGGCATCCTCACCGCGCAACTTCATTCCGATGGCGGGCCGCTCATTTTTGCGCTGTCGGTGTACGAGGATTTGTTGTCCCTATTCTACCACATCGGGGCCGACCGCGAGAACCGGGTGCTGATTCTGACCGGAACCGGCGACGCGTTCATCGGCGGGGCCGACCTGGGCAACCCGGCCGAGAGCGGCACGCCCGAAGGATTCGATGAGTACTACTCCCGGTGCAAGCTGTTGGGGCTGCGTCACCTCGAACTCGAGGTGCCCATCATCGCGGCCCTGAACGGCCCCGTCTTGTTTCACAACGAGCTGGCCCTGCTCTGCGACGTGCTGCTGGCGACCGACAACGTGCTGTTCCGCGACGCCGGGCACCTGCCCGGCCGCATCGTGCCCGGCGACGGCGTGCAGGTCATCTGGCAGGAGCTGCTGGGGCCCGTGCGCATCAAGCACTACCTGTGGCTCCAGCAGCAGTTCACGGCCCAGCAGCTGCTGGAGTGGGGCATCGTGGCCGAGGTGCTGCCGAGCCACGAGGCGCTCCTGGCCCGGGCCCGGGCCATCGCCCAGGACCTTAGCCAGCTGCCGCCCCTTACCCTGCGCTACACCCGGCAGGCCCTCAACTGGGAGCTGCGCCGCAAGTTCACCGAGCAGCTCGGCCACGGCATGGCCCTAGAAGGCATCACCGTCAACGACGTCTTCGTGCAAAAAGCATTGTAGCCGCCCGCTTCCTTCGCCCTTTTCGAGCGAATACGCCTGCCTACGTTCGCGGACAAAATAGTGCTAATCGCTGGGTCCACCGGCGGTAGCGGCTAGGCGGCCCGGCCTGATTGTCACCAGCCTGCTGGTGCCCTGCATGGGTTTTGGGGCGGTGCCCCGGCTCAAACACTGGCTCACGACCCCACAATTGTATAGACGGCGCGGTAAAGCGACAAAAACTTCTCCCGCGTAGTCTAATTCGGCAACGCATGGGCACGATTGGACCCTCATTGAAAGTCCGGAACGGAAGTGCCCCGAAGTAAAAGAGCATGCGCCGTAGTACCGCGACGAGTTGCCATCTCACATGCCTGTTGATTTTCTTACCCAAGCCGAGCGCCAACGCTACCAGCGCATGCCGGCCACCATCGCCGAGCGCGACCTGCGCCAGCACTTTCACCTGAGCGAAGCGGACCGGGACTTTGTGGCCACCTTTCGCGGGGCCACGAGCCGGCTGGGGGTGGCCCTGCACCTGGGCCTGTTGCGCTACCTGGGCTACCTGCCCGATGAGTGGGCGATGCACGTGCCCGCGGAGCTGCGGACCTTCGTGGCCGGGCAGCTCGCCGACGGCGCGTTCGTGGACCTGGTCGGGTACGGCAGCCGGGAGGCCACGCGCACGGCCCACCTGCAGGCGGCCCTCAAGCACCTGGGCTGGAGCAAGTGGACGCCCCTGGAACAAGGGTGGCTGGAACCGTGGCTGTTGGAGCGGGCCCTCGAACACGACAACGAGCGGCTCTTGCTGGACCTGGCCTGCCAAAAGCTGCGCCAGCACCGGTTGCTGCGCCCGGCCATCGGCACGCTGGAACGGCTGGTGGGCAGCCTGGCCGAGCAGGCGCACCGCGAATCGTTCCGCCGCCTACGCCCGCTGCTCGACCAACCCGGTCTGTTGGCCACGCTCGACGCGCTGCTGGTGCCCGACGACACCCCCGCCGCCCGCACCCGGCACCGCTGGCTGTGCCAGGCCGCAACCACGGCCAGCCCCCTCGCCCTGACGCAGGCGCTGGCAAAACTAGCCTTTCTCCAGCAGCTGGGGGTGCCGGCCTGGGACACCAGCGGCCTGCACATCAACCGGCAAAAGCGCCTGGCCCGCTTGGTACGGGCGCGGCGTAACAGCTATTTACAGCGCCTGAGCCCGGAAAAGCGCTACCCCGCCTTGGTGGCCTTTTTGCGCGAGAGCCTGCTGGCACTGACCGACGCCGTTGTCGAGTTATTTGACCAGTACTGGGAAGGGGCCACCGCCAAAGCGCGCCGCGACCTCGACGCCTACCAGCAGCGCATGGCCGCCGCCAAAGACCAGGCCCTGCTGACCCTGGGCGAAGCGGCCCGCCTGGTCGTGGACGAAGAGGACGTACCGGGGCCGGACCTACGGGCCATGATTTACAAAACCCTCTCCCGCGAGGCCCTGCTCACAGCCCTGGAAGTGAGCCAGGCCCTGTTGCAGCCCAGCCGCCATTCCCATCTGGCCTTCCTCGCCGAACGCTACACCAGCGTCAAGCAGTTTTCCGGCCAGCTGCTCGCGCAGCTCCACTTTGCCCACGCCTACCAGGGCGACGATTTCGCCCAAGCGCTTGCGCTGGTGGCCGACTTGCAAGCCGGAAAGCGGCGCAAGCTGCCCGAAGACGTGCCGCAAGCCTTTCTAACACCTACCTGGACTAAGAGCGTGTTTGGGAATTAGTTGGCTGTTGCTCGGCGCAAGGTCATGGTCAAGTTGGCGACCAGCAGCCACGCAGCATGGCTGGCCGTTGTGCGCTCGTAATCCATGGCGAGCCGGCGAAAGCAATTGAGCCAGGCGAAGGTACGCTCCACGACCCAGCGCTGGGCCACTGGGACAAACCCACGCGTGGCACTAGGCGGCCGACTGGCCACGTGATGCTGCCAGCCCAGCTCCTGCACGTGCTGCGCGAATTGGCCACCGTAGGCTTTGTCGGTCAGCACCCTGCGTAACCGGCTGGCCCAGGCGGGGCGCAGCTGCGTGGGGCGGGGTAGTAGGGGCACCGCTGCCCGGCTGTCGTGGCCGTTGGCCGCGTGCACATGCACGCACCAGATGCGCCCGCCCGTGTCGCAGAGCACCTGCCGTTTGCGCCCGTTGACACGCTTGTGGGCGTCGAGGCCCCGCTGCTGGCCCAGGCGCGGGGCCAACTTGACGCTTTGCGCGTCGACCAGGGCTAGCGACGGGGTGGGCAAACGCTTACTCGCCAGCCGGTCAGCGCGGTTGCTGGCCTCATTCAATCGGTGCAGCATGCCGGTGCTTTGCCAACGGGCAAAATAGTAGTACACCGCCGACCAGGGCGGAAAACAAGCCGGCAGGCTGCGCCATTGGCAGCCCGTGCGACATATGTAGCGCAAGGCATCAACGACTTGGCGCAAACACAAGTGCCGCTTACGTTGCAGCGGTAGCAGCGGCGCAATAACTTGCCACTGCGAGTCAGTAAGGGGTTGATAGCCGTCAACCATAATGCGAATCGGAGCCTAGGAACTCCCGTCGCAACTTACTGGCTCGTTTCTTTTTGCCCTAGCCAATTCCCAAACACGCTCTAAGTTCGTGTGGGCTGCCGAAACGGCGACGGCCGGTGGCCACCGCCAAGCATACGAGTTGGGCGTGCTCACAACGCTCCGGGAGCGGTTGCGCTCGGGGGACGTGTACTTACCCGACTCGCGTCAGTACGCCCCCTTGGAAAGCTACCTGCTCCCGGCCAACGAATGGGCGGCCGTGCGGGCCGATGCCTGCCAGCAACTCAATTTACCCGCCCAGCCCGTGGAGCGGATTGCCCAGCGCATCGCCGAGTTACAAGAGCTCCTGCCCCAGGTCGAGGCCCTGCTCGGCAGCGGCCACGGGAGTTACCTTGACGAGGCCGCCGGCCGCCTGGTCGTGCCCCGCCTGCAGGCCGAAGAGTTACCGGCTTCGGTCAGGGCCTTGCAGGAGGAAATCACGCGCCGCCTGCCCCGCGTCGAGCTCACCGACCTGCTGGTGGAAGTGGACGGCTGGACCCAGTTTGCGCCCCAGTTGCGGCCGCTGGAGGGCCAAGCCCCGCGCCAGGTGCAGCACGCCACGTTGCGCTACGCCAGCCTACTGGCCCTGGGCTGCACGATTCCACTCACCGACATGGCCCAGAGCACCGGCCTCGACTACCAGGCGCTGTGGTGGACGGCCCGCAGCTGCCTGCGGGAGGAAACGCTACGGCCGGCGACCACCCAGCTGGTCAATTACCAGCACCGGCAGTGGCTGGCAGCCTTTTGGGGCAACGGCACCTTATCCTCGTCCGACGGCCAGCGTTTTCCTGTCTCCGGGGCCGTGCACAACGCCCGGGCCCTGCCCAAGTACTTCGGCTACGGCCGCGGCGTCACATTTTACACCCACACGGCCGACCAATACGCCCAGTTCGGCAGCCGGGTCATCGCCGCTACCGAGCGCGATGCCACGTATGTGCTGGACGAAATCCTGGGCAACGAAACGGAGCTCGAAATCCTGGAGCACACCACCGACACGGCCGGCTACACCGACCTGGTGTTTGCCCTCTTCGACTTGCTGGGCCTGGAGTTCACGCCCCGCCTGCGCGACATTGCCGACCAGAAGCTGAGCAAAGTCAAGGGTCTGGACGTGGCCTACCCACCCCTTAAATTTACCGGGCAGGTAAATCCCGACTACCTGGCCCGCCACTGGGAAGACTTGGTGCGCGTCGCCGGCTCCCTGAAGCGGGGCTACGTGACGGCTTCGCTCTTCATCCGTAAGCTTCAAGCTTATCCCCGGCAGCATCAATTGACCTACGGCTTGCAGGAATACGGCCGGCTGGTGAAAACCATTTTCATCCTGCGCTACCTCTTGCACCAGCCCCTGCGCCGCAAAATCAACACGCAGCTCAACAAAGGCGAGCAGTTGCACGCGCTGCGCAGCTGGCTCTGGTTCGGGGGCGACGGGGTACTGCGCCGCAAACAGGAAGAAGCCCAACAAGAAGTGGTGGGCTGCCTGAATCTGCTCACCAACGCCGTGGTCGTCTGGAACACCGTGTACATGCAGGAAGTGATTGCGCAGCTGCGGGCCGAAGGCTATCCCGTGCACGACGAGGACTTGGTCCATCTTTCCCCCGCCCGCTTCGAGCACATCAACCGGCTGGGCAAATACACCTTCGCCGAGCAGGAAACCTTGCTCCGCAACGGCTTACGCCCCTTGCGCCAACCAGGACAGGCGGTCGCGCCGACGGCTGCAATGGCTTAGCGTAATTTTTCGCCCCGTTGTAACGAGAACCCCGCCATGGCTTCTATCACTGGCAGATGCCCGCGTAGCGTGAACGGCAAGCGCAAGAGAGGCTGGGCGACGGTGGTATCAGGAGTGCCCGGCTTGCGCAACTGCACCCGGCCGGCGCGGTAATCTAGTGTGAGGGCGTACTGGCTGAGTAGGTTTTGGCCGATGATGCCCAATAGCACGGTGCCGCCTAGCTTCTGCTCGATCTTAGCCAAGTCAAGCGTTAACGTCTCCTTATTCTGGAAACTGATGCCGGCCCAGTCAAAGCGCTGAACGGCGCAGTATGAGGCCCCACCTACCGTACCATTAACCCCCTGCGGGCCGCCCACCGAGAGAGTAGCCTGACTACCAGGCGCCGCGAACTCCCGTTGGTTGAGCAGTAGCGACGGGGCCCCCGAATCCAACACAAAGGCCCCACGCCGGCCATTTACTTCAGCTTCCACAACGATAAGCCCACCGACTAACCGCATGGGTGCCTCAACACTAGGCGGAGTTGTCAAGTCCTGGGGACCAAAGCGAGTGTCAATCCGCTTGGCTTCCGCTTTTACCAAGTTAAGTTCCAGAAATTTGCCCTCCGGCGAGAGCAGCATATCAACTTCTTTTGGCACCAATTTCCCTCTATGGGTAAAGGCGCACACGTAGCGCATGTTGCCCCCTTCCGGCGTCTGGCTCACTAGGCGGCTGCTCTCAACCGGTGCGCCCTGTGCTAACACTTGAGCCAATACCTGGCCCGTATAAGCGGCGGGTAGAGTACCGATGCGGGTTTCGGGCGTCAGGTAAGGTTGAAGGGGCGCTACAGACTTAGTGTTGAGAGCCGTCACGAGCTGATCTAGAGCGGGCACCCCCAGCGGCTGTTGGGCCTGAGCGGTCCCACTTACCAGAAGAACAAGCAGCAGTAATAATTTCTTCATGCGGAAAAGGCTACTGAGAGCTAGGTCGAGTGATTAATTGATGATAAGGATTCGTCGCAGGTAATAAGGTTGCTTGTCTCCCGAGCTGGTAGTTAGAAGTTTGCTCCTATAAAAAAATATTCCGATAAAATGCTATGTTAAAAGGGGACTAGTAACAAATTTAAAACTATCACTTTTCCAAGGTCGGGATTATAAGATGAATTATGTGAAAGGACACAACCCAGATGAGGTCGGGACTATTCGCTCTTTCCTAATGCGCCCAAAATCCTGTTTGCTCACGCCCGGGAAAGGCGTCTGTTTCGAGTTTACGAAACTCATCCCCTCGGCGCGTTTCGTAAACTTTGAATCGTAGACGAGTTTCTTAGACTCCTCCAGCCCCGCAAGGGCCTACGAGCACCTGGTGCTGGGCAGCTGCTAGCAGTTTACTCAAT
>NZ_JABKAU010000025.1 GCF_013377885.1 Hymenobacter lapidiphilus | reverse complement strand
AAAAATCAAAAGAGCGTCATGCTGAGCGAAGCCGAAGCATCTCTACGGCTTCGTTGAACGACTGCTACGAAGCGGTAGAGATGCTTCGGCTTCGCTCAGCATGACGTTTTAATTGATTTCAGTTACCTCCCAAACAGCCGCACTTTAAAGCGCGTAGGCACTTACCAAAAAAAGACCGTCATACTGAGCATGACGGTCTTTCGACTTTTCAAATAGCGTTTTTGCCTCGCTATCCGCTGTAGCCGCCGCCGCTTTCGGGAGCAGTGGCGCTACCGCCGGCTTTGTCGGGCGTGGGCAGGTCGGATTCAGTTTTCACCTGCACACCGCTGTAGTCGGGGGTACCGTTGCCTTCGGTGGGCACCGGCGTTTCGTCGGTAGCAGAGCCGCCGTTGTTTTTAGGCGCCGGAGCCTCTTTGTTCTCCAGGTGCGGGGGCGTAATGACGGCCGGCTGGCTGGTGGTAGGCTGGTGGCCGGGCGTGGCCAGGGCGTCGGATTCGTCTTCGAAGGTCTTTTTCATGGGATGATGGGATGCTGAATAAAGTAGAAAGGCCGGGGCCAGACCGGTCCCGCGTCATGGGGTTCTACGAGGATGGAGCACGGGTGGCCGGTTCTTTTTTTTGCAGGACCCGATTGCCCTAGCGGGCGTACAAAGGGCTGCTTCGGGTGGCTCGCGCCGGGCTGCGTACTTTTGCTGCAGGGCTTTCCCTCATGTATCACCTTTCTATTGCTGATTATGACCCAGTTCCGCCAGGAAAAAGACACCATGGGCACCGTGCAGGTACCGGCCGACGCCTACTACGGCGCCCAGACCCAGCGCAGCATCGACAACTTCCAGATTGCCCAGGACATCAACCGGATGCCCAAGGAAATCATCCGCGCCTTCGCCTACCTTAAGAAAGCCGCCGCCCTCACCAACCAGGAAGCCGGCATCCTCGATGCCGACAAGGCCGCGTTGATTGGCCGCGTGGCCGATGAAATCTTGGAAGGCAAGCTCGACGACCAGTTCCCGCTGGTGGTGTGGCAGACCGGCTCGGGCACCCAGAGCAACATGAACGTGAACGAGGTAATTGCCTACCGCGGCCACGTGCTGCAGGGCGGCAGCCTCGCCGACGAAAAGAAGGTGTTGGCCCCCAACGACGACGTAAACAAGAGCCAGAGCAGCAACGACACCTTCCCGACGGCCATGCACATTGCGGCCTACAAAATGCTGATGGAAACCACCATCCCGGGCCTGGAGAAGCTGCGCGACACGCTGCGGGCCAAGAGCGAGGAGTTCATGCAGGTGGTAAAAATTGGGCGCACGCACCTGATGGACGCCACGCCGCTGACCGTGGGCCAGGAGTTTTCGGGCTACGTAAGCCAGCTCGACCACGGCCTGCGCGCCATCAAAAACACGCTGGCCCATCTGAGCGAGCTGGCCCTGGGCGGCACAGCCGTGGGCACCGGCATCAACACGCCCGCCGGCTACTCCGAAAACGTGGCCCGCCACATTGCCCAGCTCACCGGCCTGCCCTTCATCACGGCCGAAAACAAGTTTGAGGCCCTGGCCGCCCACGACGCCATTCTGGAGTCGCACGGCGCACTGAAAACGGTGGCCGCTTCGCTGATGAAAATCGGCAACGATATTCGGCTACTGGCTTCGGGCCCGCGCGCCGGCATCGGCGAGCTGCACATCCCCGACAACGAGCCCGGCTCCAGCATCATGCCCGGCAAGGTGAACCCCACCCAGTGCGAGGCCCTCACGATGGTAGCCGCCCAGGTAATGGGCAACGACGTGGCCATCAACATCGGCGGCATGAACGGCCACTTCGAGCTGAACGTGTTCAAGCCGATGATGATTTACAACTTCCTGCACTCGGCCCGCCTGATTGGCGACGCCTGCGTGAGCTTTAACGACAAGTGCGCCGTGGGAATCGAGCCCATCAAGGTCAACATCAAGAAGCACGTAGATAGCAGCCTGATGCTGGTAACGGCCCTCAACCCGCACATCGGCTACTACAAAGCCGCCGAAATTGCCCAGACGGCCCACAAAAACGGCTCGACGCTGAAGGAAACCGCTATCCAGCTCGGCTACATCACGGCCGAAGATTTCGACGCCTGGATGAAGCCCGAGGAGATGGTAGGCATGTAGACATGCGGAGGTCGGTGTAGGGGCGGGGCTTGTCCCCGCCCGCCGTTGAACGGAATCGTTGGGATGGTGCGAACGGCGGGCGGGGGCAAGCCCCGCCCCTACACCGACCTCCCCGACTCGGGTTGAAAACCTCATTCTTAGCCCCACGCTGACTGACGTTTAAGCTGTTTTACCGGAAGCCGCTGCCCCACCCGGGGTGGCGGCTTTCGTTTTTACCCTCATCTTCCCGTTATCCGTAAATTGCTGCTATGGATTTCACGCACGACATTATTCTGGAAAACGAGCGGGCCCAACTGCGGCCCCTCACAACGGCCGACTACGAAGCCCTGCTGTCTGTGGCCGCCGACCCCGAGTTGTGGGCTTACACCCTCACCCGCGCCGACGACGCCATCGGGCTGGCCGCCTACATTGCCCAGGCTCTCGATGACCGCGAGCAGGGCCTGCGCTACCCGCTGCTCATTGTTGATAAGCAAACCGGACTGGCGGCCGGCAGCACCAGCTTTTACAACATAAGTGCCGAGGAAGCGCGCATCAGCATTGGGTACACCTGGCTGGGCACCGAGTTTCAGCGCACCGGCCTTAACCGGGCCTGCAAATACCTGCTGCTGCGCTATGCCTTCGATGTGCTGGGCTGCGAGCGGGTAGAGCTGGAAACCGACGCCCGCAACACCAAGTCGCGCGAGGCGATGCGCCGGCTGGGGGCTACCGAGGAGGGCACGTTGCGCAGCCACCACTACACCCAGGGCGGCGTGCGGCGCGACACGGTCATCTTCAGCGTCATCCGCCCCGACTGGGACGAGCTGCGGGCGCGCGTGTTCCGCCAGACCGATGACGACCGCGCCTAAGCTGCCACCGCCCGCCGCCGGCTCCGAAACACGCCCCACAGTGCTGCAACGGCGGGCCGCCAGCTTTGGCCACGCGGTGCGGGGCGTGGGAGCGGCCCTGCGCACCGAAGTGCACCTCTGGTTCCATGCCGCCACCACAGCCGCCGTGCTGGGGCTGGGGCTGTACTGTGGCCTGGTACGCTGGGAGTGGGCGGCCGTGGCCCTGAGCGTGGGCGCGGTGTGGTGCGCCGAGCTGTTGAACACGGCCATTGAAGCAGTCGTCGACCTCGTATCGCCGGAGTACCACCCGCTGGCGGGCCGCGCCAAGGATGTAGCCGCCGGAGCCGTGCTGGTAATGGCCCTGGCCGCGCTGGTAGTGGGGGTGTTAGTGTTCGGGCCGTATTTCTTTTAGGCGCCAGGAGTAACCGTCATTCGGAGCATGCTGCGCCTAGAGCAGCATGCTCCGAATGACGGTTACTCCTGGATTACGGCTGCAGCCAACGAACTACAGCGGGGCTTCGTACCATGGCTGGAGCGCGCGGCGGCTTGCCGGCAGTTGCTGGTAAGGGCCATTTTTCCGCCGCCCACTGCCCGTATGCGAACTTCTTTTCTGCTGACGGCCGGCTTGGCAGCGGCCCTGTTTACCACTACCACGGCCTGCCAGCGCGGCGTAGCCCTCACCACGCCCACCGACCCACCGCAGTCGGGCAACGCCAACGGCGTATCGACACCCGCGCCCACCAGCGCCAACACCATCGAACCCACACCCAACTCCGAGCCGGCGTTCAGCACGGCTAAGCGCCCGGCTTGGCTCGAAGACAAGATTAAGGCGCACTTCGAGGCCAAAAAGGCTAATCCGCCCATTCAGGTTTACAGCTACCAGTACAAAGGCGCTACGGTGTACTACGAAACGGCCGGCTGCTGCGACCAGTTCAGCAACCTGTATGCGGCCGATGGCAAGCTGCTCTGCCACCCCGACGGTGGCCTGACGGGCAAGGGCGACGGACAATGCACCGACTTCACCAAGGCCCGAACCGAGGAGCAGCTCGTGTGGAAAGACCCGCGGTAGTTCTTCTGTAGCGCCACGAGCGGCAACGAGTGCAGCAGGATACTGTAGTTTTGTGTCCTCCCCACTTTTTTCTATTCCGCGCGGCCGGGGTGCACTTCCCCGGCTTCCATTTTATTTCCAGCAAAATGATTAACACCATCGAAAAGCTTGGCGCCTACAACGTATGGGCCAACGAAACGCTACTTGGCCACCTCGATGGCCTTGTGGCCCAAGGCGCTACGCTGCCCGCCGGCGGAATGCGCATCTACAGCCACGCCCTCAACGCCCAGTCTATCTGGCTGGCCCGCCTCACCAACACGGCCAGCCCCGTAAAGGTGTGGCAGGAGCACGACCTGGCGGGCCTGCACCACTGGCATGAGCAGACGTCGGAGCGTTTCCATCAGTACAGCCAGCAGGCCGACGAAACCGAACTGAACCGCCTCATCACGTACACCAACTCGGCCGGCGACGGTTTCACTAGTCAGGTTTCCGATATTCTGACCCACATGCCCATTCACGGCAACTACCACCGCGGCCAGGTGGCCAAGGAACTGCGTGCCGCCGGTCTGGAGCCCATCAATACCGACTTTATCACCTACTGCCGCGAGCTGTCGGCGAAGGCCGCCGCTGCCGACGTGCCCAGCCTGTAGGCCCGACCGAAAGCAGCCTACGCGCAGGTGTTAGCAAGCAAATGCAGGACCCTTTCGGGCGGCTCGGGCAGCCAACCGAAAGGGTTTTACGTTTGTTAGGAAGAAAGAGCGAGTGGCTGTTGCTACCGCGCTACTCTTCCCATCCCTCCCCCTTTCTATGACTAACCCACCTATTCCGGCCCAGCCGCCTGTGCTAAGCGCCGAACGCCTTGCTACCGCTTACACCTATGCCCAATACCGCCAGCTCATCGATGAGCTGATGGCCAAAGACCAGACCACTGGCGAAACCCAATCGCCCGAGCTGACGGCCTACGCCAAGCTCAACATCCAGCGCATGCAGCGCCTCGATAAGAAAGCGGAGTTGCTGCCCGAGCTGCAGCAGGCTCTGGAGGCCGTTGAGCAGACGTATGCCTGGCTTATAATTACGGAAGGCTGGTGCGGCGACGCGGCCCAGATTGTGCCCGTACTCGAAAAAGTGGCCCAGGCCAGCAATGGCCGCATCAGTACGCACTACTTGCTGCGCGATGAAAACCTGGACCTGATGGATCAATATCTCACCAACGGTGGCCGCGCCATCCCGAAGCTGGTGGTACTGCACGCCGACACCCGCACCGAGGCCGCCAACTGGGGCCCGCGCCCCGCCGAAGCCCAGGATTTGTTTCTGGAAACCAAGGCAGCCGGTGCGACGCACGAAGAATTTGCCGAAAAACTGCACGGCTGGTATGCCCAGGACAAAACCCGCGCGATTCAGCAGGAGCTGCTGACGCTGGTGCGGAGCATGTAGAAAGCTACCGCAAGCTGCTACCGTAGCCGGTCCATGCTGCGAACCAGCCGCTCATCGCGCCGGATGAAGCGGCTGGCCAGCAGGTTGAGCATCAGGGCCAGTGTGGGCAGGTAGAACCCGGCTTCGAACGTGCCAACAAGCTTGATGTTGAGCAGCTGCTCACCCTGGCTGGAGTAGTAAAAGTTGGCGGCGATAGTGCCCACAATCAGCAGGAAGTTGACCATGCCCAACTTGAGCTGGTTGAAGCGGTTGCGGAATTGGAAGATAGAAAACAGCGCCACGGCCGCCGAGGCCACGGCCAGTGCCGCAATGGACCAGGTATTGGTTGCGCCAAGGGTGCTGCCGCCCGGCGCAGCGCTGGCGAAACTGAGCGTAAAGGCTGTTAGCAGGGCCGTTCCCTGGCTGGCAGGGTCGGTTTTAGTCCAGATGGGTACCACCAGTACGCTGAGCATGGACAGGGCCAGCAGCAGCAGAAATACGCTTTGGATTCTTTGTATCATCTTTGTGGATTGACTGTTCGGCTGACTAAAAACGCCCCTGCGGGACGACAAAAGTAGCCAACTGCGACCAGAAAAACAGGATTCCTCTCCATGCCTACCGCCTATATCGTGGACGCTGTCCGCACTCCCATTGGTAAATTCGGCGGGGCGCTCAGCAGCGTCCGCCCCGACGATATGGCCGCTCACGTATTACGTGAGCTGCTCCGCCGCAACCCCACCCTCGACCCCAGCGCCATCGAAGATGTGATTCTGGGCGCTGCCAACCAGGCTGGCGAAGACAACCGCAATGTGGCCCGCATGGCTGCGCTGCTGGCCGGTCTGCCCGTTACGGTGCCCGGCAACACCGTCAACCGCCTGTGTGCCTCGGGCCTGCAAAGCATCATGGATGCCTCGCGCGCCATTCGGGCCGGCGAGGGCGACGTGTACCTGGCCGGCGGCACCGAAAGCATGACCCGCGCCCCCTTCGTGATGGCCAAATCGACGACGGCTTTCGACCGCGACTTTACGGCCCACGACACCACCCTGGGCTGGCGCTTCGTCAACCCCAAGCTCTCGAAGCTGCACCACCCTTACGCCATGGGCGAAACGGCTGAGAACGTAGCCCGCCAGTATAATGTGAGCCGCGCCGACCAGGACCAGTTCGCCTTCGACTCGCAGCGCAAGTACCAGCGCGCCTTCGAGAAGGGCCGCTTCCGCCGCGAAATCGTGCCCGTATTCATTGCGAACCCGAAAGGCCATGCGGCCCTCTTCGATCAGGATGAGCACCCGCGCCTCTCCACCCTCGAAAAGCTGGCTACGCTACGCCCTGCCTTCCAGGTAGATGGCAGCGTGACGGCCGGCAACTCGGCCGGCATCAACGACGGGGCCGCCGCCCTGCTGATGGTGAGTGAGGATGCGCTGAAAAAGTACAACCTCAAGCCCATGGCCCGGGTAGTGGCCTCGGCCGTTACCGGCGTCGACCCCGCCTACATGGGCATCGGGCCGATTTCGGCTACCCGCAAGGTGCTGGAGCGCGCCGGCCTCAGCATCGACGACATCGACCTGTTCGAGCTCAACGAAGCCTTTGCCGCTCAGGCCCTGGCTTCCATGCGCGAGCTGGGCATCGATCCGGCCAAGGTGAACGTAAATGGCGGCTCCATTGCCATCGGCCACCCGCTGGGGGCCAGCGGCACCCGCATTACGGCCACGCTGCTGCACGAAATGCAGCGCCGCGAAAACGTGCGCTACGGCCTGGCTACCATGTGCGTAGGCGTTGGTCAGGGCGCGGCCATCATCTACGAGAAGATGTAGTTAAAGGCTGTAGCGCGAAGCTTCCGCTTGGCGCGTCGTTGCTGGCTTTGTTACGATTCCGTTCAACGACACGCGAAGCAGGAAGCTTCGCGCTACTTGCCTGTTACCCCGGCCCCTCAAACATGCCCGACCCGCTGCTGAATCCGACGCTGGAACTGCCCGGATTAGCCGGGGCCCGGCTGCGGCCTTGGACGTTTGCCGACGCGCCGGCTCTGGTACGCCACGCCAACGACGAGCAGGTTGCGCGCCACATGCGCGACACGTTTCCGTACCCGTACTCGGCCGGTGACGCGGAGTTCTTTCTGTGTCTGGTGGCCGACAGCACCCGCGACCTGTTTCTGGCCATCGAGGTTGACGGCGAGCCGGTGGGCAGCGTGGGCGTACACTTCAAAACCGATGTGCGCCGCCGCTCAGCCGAAATCGGCTACTGGCTCACGCCCGCCTATTGGGGCCGGGGGCTGGCTACGGCCGTGGTACGCACCGCGTCGGCTTACGTGCTGGCTCATTTCGATGTCTGCCGGCTTTACGCAGTGGTTTTTGCCAACAACCCGGCCTCGGCCCGGGTACTCGAGAAGGCCGGCTACGAGCTCGAAGGCCGCATGCGCCGCAGCGTAGTAAAGGACGATCAGACCTTGGATTCGCTACTCTACGCGCTGGTCGTATAGCTTCATTAGAGCTGTTAGCCTATAGCTGATAGCTGTTAGCTTTTGACCGACAGACAACTTCACAAAAAGCTAATAGCTATCAGCTAAAGGCTAACAGCTCAAAAAGAATGCGCTACTTCCTGCACCTGGCCTACGATGGCACCGAGTACCACGGCTGGCAGATTCAGCCGCGGGTGACGACGGTACAGCAGGAGCTGGACCGTTGCCTGAGCCAAGTGCTGCGCCAGCCGGTGTATTGCCTGGGCAGCGGCCGCACCGATTCGGGCGTGCATGCCAGCCACCAGGTAGCGCATTTCGATGCTGACCTGCCCGAAGGTCTCGATTTGCCCACACTGCTCTACCGCCTCAACCGGGCGCTGCCCACCGGCATCCGGGGGCAAGTGCTGCACCCGGTACCGTCCGACGCCCACGCCCGCTTTGCTGCCCGCGCCCGCACCTACGAGTACCACGTGCGCCTCATCCCCGACCCGTTCGCCACACGCTTCAGCCTCTACCTCGACCGCGCCCCCGACCTGGAAGCCATGAACGAGGCGGCCGCTATGCTGGTCGGCACCCACGATTTCACTAGTTTTTCCAAGGTAAAAGGAGCCGAAAAGCACTACAACTGCACCTGTTTCGAGGCCGCCTGGCACCTGGAGCCGGGCGGGCTGGTGTTCCGCATCCGGGCCAACCGCTTTGTGCGGGGCATGGTACGGCTGGTGGTGGGTACGCTGCTGAGCGTGGGCCGCGGTAAAATGAGTCCGGCCGAGTTCGGTGCAATTTTCCGGAGCCTGAGCCGGGTGCATGCCAGCGGCGCGGCCCTGGCGGGCGGCCTGTTCCTGTGCCGCGTCGAGTACCCGCCCGAGCTGGTGGATGCGGCGCTGCTGCCGATGGGGTTGCCGTATTTTAAAGGGGAGTAAGTGAGGGGCTGGGGTCGGGCTGCCAGATGAAGCATGACGTTCCTTTTCCTGCTGCTGTCCGTTCCAACTTCCGAATCAATCTGCCCGCGGGCTGGTTACCTTTGCATTCTCGTAGAAACCACGAATGGAGCAAGCTAAACCCGCCACCAAAACCGGCAACGTATTCGACTGGCAGGTGCTGCGCCGGCTGATGAAGTATGTGCGCCCGTATCGGCGCGTCTTTTATTTCCTGATTTTCCTCACCGTTGCCACGGCCGCGCTGGGCACATTGCGCCCCTTCCTGATTCAGCAGATGGTGGATGTAAGCATCGAGCAGGGCGATGTAGCGGGACTCAACAAGATGTTTGGGATACTGCTGGTGCTGCTGGTGGGCCACGCCATCGTCAGCTACCTGCAAACCTATTTCGGCGGCTGGTTGGGCCAGTACATCGTGCGCGACATCCGCGTCGACCTCTACCAGCACATCCTCGACCTGCGCCTCAAGTTCTTCGACCGCACCCCCATCGGCCAGCTCGTCACGCGTAACATTTCCGACGTCGAAACACTGTCGGACGTGTTCAGTGAAGGCCTGGCGGCCATGATTGGCGACATTTTGCAGCTCGTGTTCATCGTGAGCTTCATGTTTTATATCGACTGGCGGCTGACGCTGATTAGTCTGTCGGTGATTCCACCGCTGCTCATCAGCACCTACGTTTTCAAGGAGAAAATCAAGCAGTCATTCCAGGAAGTACGCACGGCCGTTTCCAGCCTCAACTCCTTCGTGCAGGAGCACCTGACGGGCATGAACGTGGTGCAGATTTTCAACAACGAAGCCCGCGAGCAGCGCAAGTTCGAGGCCATCAACCAGGAGCACACCCGCGCCAATATCCGCTCGGTGCTCTACTACAGCATCTACTTTCCGGTGGCAGAAGTGCTGGCCGCCGCCGGCGTGGGCCTGCTGGTGTGGTACGCCGCCCAGGGTCAGATTGAGGGCACGATTTCCAAGGGCGCACTCATTGCCTTCATCATGTACAATGCCCTGTTCTTTCGACCAATTCGCCAGATTGCCGACCGTTTTAACACGCTGCAGCTGGGTTTGGTGAGCACCGAGCGCCTGCTCAAGCTGCTCGACAGCAAGGAGCTGATGGCCGACAATGGCACCTACGCTCCTGAGCAGCTACGCGGCGACGTGCAGTTCGAGCACGTCTGGTTTGCCTACAACGACGAGGACTGGGTGCTGCGCGACGTGAATTTCGACATCAAAGCGGGCCAGACCTACGCCTTCGTGGGGGCTACCGGGGCCGGCAAAACCAGCATCATCAACCTGCTGAGCCGCTTTTACGAAATCAACAAAGGCACCATCAACATCGACGGCCACGACCTGCGCGACTACGACCTCAAGGACCTGCGCCGCCATATCGGCGTGGTACTCCAGGATGTGTTCCTGTTCGCCGGCACCATCCGCGACAACATCACGCTGGGCAAAACCGACATCACCGACGCCCAAATCTGGGAAGCGGCCGACCTGGTAGGTGCCCGCCGCTTCATCGAGCGGCTGCCCGGCGCCCTCGATTATGCCGTGATGGAGCGCGGGGCCACGCTTTCGGTGGGCCAGCGCCAGCTTATCAGCTTCGTGCGGGCCATGGTGTATCAGCCCCGCATCATCATTCTCGATGAGGCCACCTCGTCGGTCGATTCGGAAACTGAGGAGCTGATTCAGCAAGCCATCGAGAAGCTGATGCAGGGCCGTACCAGCCTCGTCATTGCCCACCGCCTGAGCACCATTCAGAAGGCCGACCAGATTATCGTGCTCGACAAGGGCGAAATCAAGGAGTCGGGCACCCACGAGGAGTTGCTGCGCCATCAGGGTTTCTACGCCAACCTCTACCAGATGCAGTACGCGTAACGGCACGGCTACAGAATAGTGTCATGCTGAGCATGTGGCGCATAGAGCCAGAGACGGAGCCGTAGTCGAAGTATCTCTACTGCAATGCTAATCCTATCGTCTGAATTCGACTACAACGAAACGGTAGAGATGCTTCGATTACGGCTCCGTCCCTGGCTCTATGCGCCACATGCTCAGCATGACAGCCGATTACTAAACTCAACAGCTCACCTCTCCCCTTATATGAATCGAATTCTCCTTGCTCTTGCTTTACTGCTGATTGTTGGCTTTTCGGCAGTTTACTGGCAGATGGGCGGCTTCAAGGCCGCTACCGTTACGCTCGAAACCACCTCCCAGCCCTACTTTGTGGCCGGCCGCTACTACGCCGGCCCGGCTAACGACGAGGCGTTTGGCGACCTGACCCGGGAGGCCTACAACGTGCGTAAATCGGGCAAGCTGCGCGGCGACTTCGGCAACATCTTCTACAACAGCCCCGAAAGCACCCGCGACTCGGCCCGCGTGTTCGTGGGCGTACTCGTAGCCGACACCACCAGCCAGCCGCTGCCCAAAGGCTACTCCTACCGCGTCTTCCCAGCCGGCCAGCGTGTGCTGCACGCCCGCATCCAGGCCAGCTACCTCGTGGCCCCCGACAAGCTCTACTCCGGCATTACGGCCGCCGCCGAAGCCCAGAAGCTGGCGTTGGCGCACGTGTATCTGGAGCGTTTTCCCGACCAGGGCGACCCGGAAGTTTTCGCGGTGGTGAAGTAAGGGTTTTTGAACTTCCCTCAAACGTCAAACGGCCCTCCCGAAGCTTTTGGGAGGGCCGTTTGGTTTGGTAGAGTGTGCGGATTTAATTGCGGCCCAGGTAGAGTGAAATGCCTAGGTTTAGGTCGTTGAGGCCGAAGCCGAAATCTAAGGTTTGATCCGTGATTTTAATGTCCTGAGAACCATTTTCGACGCGCTCAGTCAGGCTGTTGTAACTGAGTCCGCGAAGTGTGAGCTCCAGGCCTAGCTTGTTGGTTGGGAAGAACACGATGCCCGGCAGCAACCCGCCGTAGAAGCCCTGCTTGCGGCGGTTGTTGGTGGAGGATGGCGGTCCAACGGCCAGCCTGTTGGAACTGTACACATTCTGATAGCCACCTCCCAACTGGCCGTACAGGGCTACTTTCTCACCGATAAACTTGTAATAGCGGCCGAAAACGCCGCCGCTCAGCGTACGCTCTCTAAAACCATTGATGGAGCTATTCCCTGAGATGTTGTCCGTGCTCAACGACTCGCTTTTCCTCGAAAAAGCACCAACCTGTACACCCAGCGCCAGGTTTTCAGCCACAAAATAGCCAGCGTTAGAAGAGAAATTAAACTGTCTAAATTTATTTTCGGTTGAATGATTGAAGACACCGTCAGTCTCTGTTTTTTGCTGGCTGTAGCCAATGGAGCCCGTAAGCAGCTTGGTGCCGGCCGAAATTTGGGCCTGGGCCGATAGGGTGCCGGCGCTCAGGAGCAGCACGCCGAAAAAGGAATTCTTCATAGGATGAGGAAAAGGATAAAAGATGGGCGAAAGTAAGCGTTTGCTGGTAACCAGACGACGATTCAACGGCCTGTTTATCTTCTTTAGTATCGGTATAAACCTATCTATTTTTGAGGACTGAAACTCCTGCCGAAAGCAACCTCGCCCCAAACGCCAAACTGCCCGCCGAACCAAAGTTCAGCGGGCAGTTTGAAAGAGAGGGTACTATAGGGTCGGGGTGGCAGGATTCGAACCTGCGGCCTCCTGCTCCCAAAGCAGGCGCGATACCGGGCTACGCTACACCCCGAAAAAAAGCCTCCGGGTGGGGTTCCCGGAGGCTTAATCGAAAAACATTCGTCGTCGGAGTGGCAGGATTCGAACCTACGACCTCCAGCACCCCATGCTGGCGCGATACCAGGCTACGCTACACCCCGATGAATGATGATGCAAATGTACGCCACCCAAACGGTAAAACGCAAGCAACCGCGCGGTTTTTCTTGCGCTTCGACGAGGCTCTTAGCCAGCAGAATACCTTATGCAACTGTTTGCGTGCCGGTTGTCTCCTGTTAAAGAAGCAAGGACCACCAAAAAAGTTGATTTGGCGCGCTTCTTGTCCGGTAGTAGCGGCTTACTTTTAGGTCGGCAAAACCAGTAGCAGGGGTGTTCATCGTATCTTCCCTGCCCGTATTGAACCTCATTTTTTCAGCACGTCTATGAAAACCTCTACTTTCCTGGTTTGCCTGCTGGCGTTGCTGGCAATTGGCACCATAGCACGGGCCCAGGCCCCGGCCGCCGCCACCGTAGCCGCAGCTCCGCCAGCCCTGATTACCAGCAGCACGGAAGCGCCAGCGGCTCACAACGAGGCGCTCAAGCTGCGGCTTAATCACAATCCGATTACCAATGCCCTAACCGTACACACCGACGCTACCGGCCCCACCCGCATCGAGGTCAACGGCACCGACGGCCGCCCCGTCATCACCCGCGACGTGCTGCTGGCCGGCGAGTCGGCGGTGGTCCTCAGCGTGGCCAACCTGCCCCGCGGTGCCTATATCGTGAAATGCATAGCCGGCGAACGGCGCGGCATGAAACGCGTGATGCTGGGGCAGTGACCTTCGGCAAGTCAAGGAGAAAAAGTAAAAGCCGTTGAACAGACCAAGTGGTGTCGTTCAACGGCTTTTACTTTTTCTCCTTGACTTGCCGAAGGTTATGCTTCTTCGCTCTGGAGTTGCCGCTCTGGAGTTGCCGCTCTGGAGTTGCCGCTCTGGAGTTGCCGCTCGTAGAGGGCGCGGTAGAGGCTCTGCTCGTCGCGCATGAGGGCTTCGTGGATGCCTTGCTGCCCATTCTGGCCATCGCCAAGCACTAGAGTTACGCTTTGGCTGCTTTCAAATAGAAAAATATGCAGCTTTGTGCCTGCTCGTATTGCCCGCGCTAAACGTCGAGAAGGAGTGTGCCATTACGCTCCGATTCAGAAAAGCAGCCCTTGAAGCTGTTTAGGAAGTCAACTAGAACGTCATGCTGAGCTTGTCGAAGCATCTCTACTGCTTTGTAGTGGGGCGTTCAACGAGGCAGTAGAGATGCTTCGACAAGCTCAGCATGACGTTCATTTAAATAGCAGACACTTCCTAAACAGGTTCCTTATAAATCGGCATACCGCGCAACATCATCAGATATATCAATTACCCACTTCGTTGGCTAAATCACCTTTTTTACGCTCTGCTACAGGCCTTTCCTTGCTCCTGCTGCTGGTACTGGTCTTCTTCTCGCTGTTTTTCCGCTTGGGCAGCGCTCCAATGCAACGGTGGGATGAGTCGCGGCTGGCCCTTAATGCGGCGGGCATATTGGAGCAGCGGGAGTGGCTGGTTATGTTTTACGGGGGGCAGCCAGACCTGTGGAATACCAAACCGCCCCTGATGATTTGGCTGCAGGCGCTAAGCATTAAGGCCCTGGGATATACCGATTTAGCAGTGAGGCTGCCGGCGGCCCTGGCGGCTCTGGCCACTACGCTGGGTTTGTTCTGGTATGGCCACCGCTACTTGCGAGGACCACTGATGGGCTGGCTGGCCGCTGTAGTGCTGCTGGCCTCTCCGGGCTACATCACCTTACATGTGGTGCGCACCGGTGATTACGATGCGCTGCTCGTGCTATGGACTACTATTGCCCTGCTTGCCTTTGGCAACTACCTGACGACAGGCGCCAGCCGCACGCTGTGGCTCGTTGTGGGGGCCTTTACCCTGGCAGTTTTTACCAAAGGCGTGGCCGGGGTGGTGGGCCTGCCCGCGTTGCTGCTGGCGGCTGCCTGTACCAAACAACTGCCGGGTCTGCTGCGGCAACGCCACTTATACCTGGGTGGCCTGGCATTACTGATTGCGGCAGGCAGTTACTACGTGGCGCGGGAATCAGCCGCGCCGGGCTATCTGGCGGCCGTGTGGGCCAATGAGTTGGGCGGGCGGGCAACTACCGCTCTGGATGATCATTCTGAGTCGCTTGGGTGGTACACCAATCTGCTGGCTACTTCCAAGTATTCGTTCTGGCTGGTGTTTTCTCTGGTTGGCTTAGTGTTGGGAATCCGGCAGCAGCCACGCAGTCCGGAGTATCGGCTGGTGGTGCTCTGGGGCTGCTGGGTGGGCTGGTATCTACTGGTGCTTAGCCTTGTGCAAACCAAGCTTACCTGGTATGATGCGCCCATCTATCCGGCGCTGGCCTTGTTGGCCGCCTTCGGTATCAGCATGCTGGTACGGGCAGTAACCGTTCATTTTCGGCTGCCCGCATTACGGCCCGTGGTGTGGGTGCTGCTCTCACTGCTGTTGTTCTGGGGGCCATATGCTAACCTGATGAAGCAACAGACTACCGCTCATCGCGCACGCTATGGCGAGGCTGAGGTGCAGTTTGGCCGACATCTGCAACGGCAGCGCACAGCCCAGCCTTGGCTGACAGCTTATTCCATCCTCACGTCGTCGGCTTACAACGGAAGCATGGAGTGGTACGCCATAGTTGCGCAAAAATCATTCAACGAGCAGGTTACGTATCGTTTTGACGATAATATTCCCCAGTTGGTCGCCGGCGAAACCGTGATGGTGTGCGACAGCCGACTGCGGCAGCAGTTGCAACAGCAGCGCGTGGTTCAGGTGCTGCTTCAGCAAGATTCCTGTGCCACCTTGCGGGTGTTAAAATAGCCAGCCCTGGTAAGATAGCCCACTTTCCCCTACGCTTCCTCGCTCTGGAGCTGCCGCTCGTAAAGGGCGCGGTAGAGGCCCTGCTCGTCGCGCATAAGGACTTCGTGGGTGCCGTGCTGCACAATCTGGCCGTCGTCGAGCACCAGTATTTCGTCGGCCAGCTTTACCGAGCTCACGCGGTGGCTGATGATGAGGCTGGTGCGGTTGTGCATGATGCGCTGCAGGGCGCCCAGAATGGCGTTTTCGGTGTCGGTGTCCACGGCTGAGAGGGCGTCGTCCAGAATCAGGATTTTGGGTTCCTTGACGAGGGCGCGGGCGATACTGACGCGCTGCTTCTGCCCCCCCGAAAGCGTAATACCCCGCTCGCCGAGCTTGGTGTCGAAGCCTTGGGGGAAGTCGATGATGTTGTTGTACACGTTGGCGTCGCGGGCCGCCTGCAGCATGCGCGCCTCGTCGGGCTCATCGAGGCCGAAGTTGATGTTGTTGCGGATGGAATCAGAAAACAGGAACACATCCTGCGGTACGTAGCCGATCTGGCTCCGGAGCGAAGTGAGGGCCAGGTCGCGCACATCCACGCCATCGACGCTGATGCTGCCCTCCGTTACATCATATAGGCGCGAGAGCAGGGCCGCCACGGTGCTTTTGCCCGAGCCGGTGTTGCCAATAACGGCCAGCGTCTGGCCCGGCCGGATGCGGAACGACACGTCGCGCAGGGCCTGGATACCGGTGTCGGGATAGGTAAAGGATACGTGCTCGAAGTTGATTTCGCCTTTGATGTCCAGCTCGATGTGCTGGCGCGAAACGATGTCGGTTTTCTGATCCATGAACTCGTTGATGCGGGCCTGCGAGGCCTCGGCACGCTGCACCAGCGAGGAAGTCCAGCCCAGCGCCGTAACGGGCCAGGTAAGCAGGTTCACGTAAATCAGGAACTCGGCAATGCTGCCGGTGGTAATCGTGCCCCGGATAACTTCCTGGCCGCCCACCCACACGGTGATAATCGTGCTCAGGCCCACCAGAAACAGAATCAGCGGGAAAAACAGCGAGTTGACGAAGTTCAGGCTCAGCGACTTCTCCTTGTACTCGTTGGAGGCCGCCGTGAACTGCCGGTGCGAGTCCTGCTCGCGCACGAACGACTTGATGACCCGGATACCCGAAAAGGCCTCCTGCACGAAGGTCGTCATGCCCGACAAGGAACGCTGGATTTCGTCGGACTTGCGCTGGATGATGTTATTAACGTAGAAAATACTCACGCTCAGCACCGGCAGCGGCAGCAGCGTGTAGAGCGTCAGCTTCACGTTCACCATGAGCATGAGCGGCACGATAAGCACAAACAGCAGCACGAGCTGCATGAAGTACATGATGGCCGGCCCGATGTACATGCGCACCCGGCCCACATCTTCGGAAATGCGCGACATCAGGTCGCCGGTGCTGTGGCGGCGGTAGAAGCTCAGCGGCAGGCTCTGGTAGTGCTGGTAGATTTCGTTTTTCTGGTCGTTTTCTACCAGCCGGCTCATCACAATCAGCGTCTGGCGCATGAAGAACAGGAAGATGCCCCGCAACAGCGCCATCAGCAGAATCAGGAGCGCGTAGAGCAGCACGTTACGCCCGAACAGCTCGTAGACCTGCGTTTGGGCCCGGGTACCGCCATAGAGGTGATATAGGTCGATTCCCTCGCCCACCAGATCGAAGGCGTAGCGCACGATCTGGGCCGGAAAAATGGCCAGCAGCGTACTCAGGGCCACGAACAGCACGCCCCCGAGGAAGTGCCATTTATAGCGCAGTAGATATTTATTGGTAGCGGAAATTGCAGGCACCAGCGAAAAGTTGGGAGGTGGTATAGTGTAGGAAGGTAGAAAGTTATAAACGGAGCAAAGGGTTTCCGCGGCTCGTTTAACTGCGTACAAACGCCACCGTTGGAGTATCGCCGTTGAACGGTTCGTGTCGGGCAGAACCGAATAAACAACAGCAGCAACGACGAGACGCAACATTTTGCGTCTGCACTTTCTCCCCTTCCAAACTCCCGCAAAACGGCGTACTTTTGCACCCGAATTGCGGGGGCATCGGGCCGGAGCCGCGCGGGGCGTTCATTGAGCGAAGGGAAAACAGCCAAAGGCCGTTACCAATCGTTTAACGACTGCCGGGCGCTGGCAGCGGGCCGCCACCACCGCGAAGGTACGCCAATCCTCCCCTTCCCACCCACCCATTTTCCACCTCCCCCACGTTATGGTTGAAACGCAAGTAGTAACCGAGGCCTCCGTTTTCGGCCAGATTGCCGAGTTCCAACACGAGCAGGTAGTGTACTGCCACGACCACGAAACCGGCCTGAAAGCCATCATCGGCATTCATAACACCGTACTCGGGCCCGCACTGGGCGGCACCCGCATGTGGCACTACGCTTCCGATGCTGAGGCCCTGAACGACGTGCTGCGCCTGAGCCGCGGCATGACCTACAAAGCGGCCATTTCGGGCCTGAACCTGGGTGGTGGCAAAGCCGTCATCATCGGCGACGCCGCTACCATGAAAACCGAGGCGCTGCTACGCAAATTCGGCCGCTTCGTGCAGAACCTCAACGGCAAGTACATCACGGCCGAAGATGTGAACATGACCACCCGCGACATGGAGTTCATCCGGATGGAAACCAAGCACGTTTCGGGCCTGCCCGAGAGCATGGGTGGCTCCGGCGACCCGTCGCCGGTAACAGCATACGGTACGTACATGGGCATGAAAGCCGCCGCCAAGCGCGCCTTCGGCTCCGACTCGCTGGCCGGCAAGCGCATTGCCGTGCAGGGCATGGGCCACGTGGGCACTTACCTGCTGGAATATCTGCAGAAAGAAGGCGCTCAGCTGATTGTGAGCGACTACTACGAAGACCGGGCCCTGGATGCGGCCAACCGCTTCGGTGCCCAGATGGTCGGCCTCAACGACATCTACGACCAGGACGTGGACATCTACTCGCCCTGCGCGCTGGGTGCCACGCTCAACTCCGACACCATTCCGCGCCTGAAGTGCCAGGTGGTAGCCGGCTGCGCCAACAACCAGCTGGCCGATGAGAACCTGCACGGCCCCGAGCTGGTGAAGCGCGGCATCGTGTATGCCCCCGACTTCCTCATCAATGCCGGTGGCCTCATCAACGTGTACTCGGAAGTAGTGGGCGGCAACCGCGAGGCGGCCCTCATCCAGACCGAGAAAATCTACGACATCACCACCCAAGTGCTGGCCAAGGCCGAGCAGGAAGGCAGCCACCCACAGGCCGCCGCCACCCGCCAGGCCGAAGAGCGCATCGCCGCCATCGGCAAGGTAAAATCTACTTATTAATTGAGTTATTAGTTGGTGGTTGTCAGTTGTTCGGTTGTGCTTGTAGCCATCAACCTACCAACTGACAACCACCAACTGACAACTGACAACTCTACAAAATGCTCAACCGTCGCACGCTCCGCATCAAGGTCATGCAGGCCCTGTACGCCTACCATCAGGCCGTCGGGTCCGATTATTCTTTGGCTCTTGAGCGGATTGCGGAAGCCTTCGTGCCCGATTTGACCGCCGCCGAAGCGCCTGACCGCAAGCTGCTGCAAGGCCAGCGCAAGATGGGCGAGGTCATTTTCAAGGAGTGGCATAAATCGGGCGAAACCCCGGAGCCGACCGACGATGCTGACGTGAACGACGCGGTGAAAGACGCCATCAAGTTCTACCAGGCGTCGGTTGCCAAGGATAAAACCTACTACGCCGGCCAGCTCGTGAGCGGGGCCGAAGCCATTCATGACCAGTACCTGCACCTGCTCAATATTCCGGAGGTGCTGCTGCAGATCCTGCAGCAGGAGCGTGGGCGCGACTCGCGGCGGCTGACGGCCTCCCCCGAGCCGTTGCTCGACACTACCCGGCTCACGGAAAACCAGGCTATCGGCAAGCTTTTGGAAAACCTGCAGTTGCTGGACCTGACCATTCGGCGCAACCAGAAGTGGCACGGCCAGCCCGAGCTGGACGCGCTGCGGGCGGCCTGGCGCAATGAGATGAAGCAGGACCCCGAGCTGCTGAGCTACTTGGCGGCCCCGGCCGGCAACTACGCCGAAGACCAGGAGATGCTCAAGCATCTCTACAAGGAGTTCGTGTTTAAAGGCACGGCCCTGCCCGAGTATATTGAGGAGGATGACCAGAACTGGGAAGAAAACCGCTCGGTAGTGAAGAACCTGGTTATCAAGACGGTGAAGATGCTCGATGAAGCGGCCGACGAGAATATGGTGCTCATGTCGCTGTCGGCCAACTGGGCCGAGGACAAGGAGTTTGCCGAGAGCCTGTATCAGCAGACGCTGGCCGACGACGCGCAGTATGAGCAGCTCATCGCCGACTCGTCGCAGAACTGGGACGTAGACCGTGTGGCCCTGACGGACAAGATTCTGCTGAAAATGGCGCTTTGCGAGATGCACCTCTTCCGGGCCATCCCGGTGAAGGTGACCATCAACGAGTACATCGAAATCAGCAAGAACTACAGCACGCCGAAAAGCAAGCAGTTCGTCAACGGCATCCTCGACAAGCTGGCCCAGGACCTGACGGCCAGCGGTGCCATCCGCAAGTCGGGCCGGGGTCTGCTGGACAACCAGTAAGGAGAAACGCCCGTCATGCTGAGCGTGTAGTTTTATGCGCCACACGCTCAGAATGACAAGCCTCCAACTACTGGCTGCCGGTTTGCGTACGCAGGTTTACTATCCTGTCTCAACTCTCACCTCCCTATACTCACTTTTCCCGTTATGAGCAGCAAAACCACCACTGGTATTCTGTGCTTTGCCGGCGGCGCCCTCACGGGGGCCGTGGTTGGCCTGTTGTACGCCCCCGAAAAGGGCCGCGAAACCCGTAGCTGGCTCAGCTACCAGCTCGAAAAGTACCGCGAAACCCTGGCCGACCTTACGGAAAACCTCGTAACGAGCCGCTCCGACCAGGGGCCCAGCTCGGCCAAAAGCGAGGGCCAGCGCGTAATTCAGGATGCCAAGAGCAAGGCCGAGCAGCTACTGGGCGATGTCGACCAGCTCATCGACCAGATCAACTCGCGCAAAACGCTGTAAGCAGCCCCGTCGCGCCGGGCAACCGGCGTATTGTTGCGGGTGCTTTCTGCTTTTTTTGCTGATGCTATTCAGGAAAGTGCCGGAGAACTGACGCAACTGTCGGGGCTTCGGCACTTTTCGTTGCCCGCTCCGCTTCGGTATCGGTACCTTTACGGAAACGTTCCCGGTCCTGCTCCCCCGAGCGGCCGGGCCGCCCTTCAAACCATCAATCCTTCAACGTAATGCAACGCATCACCCTTATCCCCGGCGACGGTATTGGTCCCGAAATCACGAAAGCAGTAACCGATATTTTTGCCGCCGCCGAGGTTCCGGTGCAGTGGGAGGAGCAGAACGCGGGCCAGACCACCTTCGACGCCTCGGGCGAGCTGATTCCGCAGGCCCTGCTCGATTCGCTGGAGAAAAACCGGGTAGCCCTCAAAGGCCCTATCACCACGCCCGTGGGCAAGGGTTTCCGCAGCATCAACGTAACGCTGCGCCAGAAGTACAACCTCTACCAGAACGTCCGTCCGTCTAAAACCACCGCCGGCATTGCTTCGCGCTACGCCGATTCGGGCATCGACCTGGTGCTGTTCCGCGAAAACACCGAAGGGCTGTATTCGGGCCTTGAAATGTACGATGAGCACAATGGTATTGCCGACTCAGTAGCCCGCAACACGGTGGTGGGGGCGCGCCGCATTTGCCGCGCTGCCTTTGCCTACGCCGCCAAGCACGGCCGCAAAAAGGTAACCATGGCTCACAAAGCCAACATTCTGAAGGTGGCGGGCAAAGTAATGCTCGACGCGGCCCAGGAAGCGGCCCGCGAGTTCCCGCAGATTCAGTACGAGGAAAAAATCATCGACAACATGTGCATGCAGCTGGTTATGCGGCCCGAGCAGTTCGACGTGATTGTGACCACCAACCTGTTCGGCGACATTCTCTCCGACCTCTGTGCCGGCTTGGTAGGCGGCCTGGGCGTAGTGGCCGGCGCCAACATCGGCGACGATATGGCCATTTTTGAGGCCGTGCACGGCTCGGCCCCCGACATTGCCGGCCAGGGCAAGGCCAACCCCACCGCCCTGCTGCGCTCGGCCCTGATGATGCTGCACCACATCGGCGAGCACGCCAAGGCCGACCAAATTGAGAAGGCTCTGCACCTGACACTCCAGGACAAGAGCAAGTGCACCGGCGACCTGGGCGGCTCGGCTTCCACCAGCGAGTTCACGCAGGCCATTATTGGTAACCTGGGAAAGTAAGAGGGAAGAAAGCAGCCCTGTCGTTCCAACGAAGGAAGGGCCTGGGTTAAGCTGTTGCAACGCTGTTGTTCAATAGTTTAACTCAGGCTTCTGCTTCTTCGGAAGAATAGGGCTACTGCCTGGCTCCGTTCCCTACTGCAACTCAAGCTTACTTATATTTGTCTTTCGGAAGCTATATACCGGCTTCTCATCTTGACTTTCAGTTACCTATGAAACGTACACTGCTTTCTTCTTTGCTGATTTCCAGCGCGCTGCTGCTGGGTGCCTGCAACAACACCCCCAGCGAAGTAGGCACCGAGGGCATGAATGCCGCCGCTGCCGATGCCAACGCGGCCACGGCTGCCCCGCTCATCGACAACCCCAATGTGAGCTCGGAAACCGAGGCGCCTAACCCCAACGCGCCGGTGATGACTTTCGCCAAGACTGACCACGACTTTGGTGACATCCAGCCGAACGCGGTAGTAAAGACCACCTTTGAATTTACCAACACCGGTAAGTCGCCGCTCATCATTGAAAACGCCACGGCTGCCTGCGGTTGCACTACGCCCAACTGGACCAAGGAGCCCATTGCGCCCGGTGCAAAAGGCACGATTGACGTGCAGTTTGACGCCCACGGCAAAACGGGGATGCAGAACAAGGAGGTGGCCATTCAGGCTAACACCCAGCCCAGCATCAACAAGGTGGTCATCAAAACCAACATCCTGCCCGACGGCCAGAACGGCCCCTACCGGCAATAAGCCAATAGCAGGGGAGCAGGTGGTAACGCCCGCTCCCCTGCCATTGCCAACGCTGCCTCTCTCCCGCTGAAAATCCCGCTTATGTTCGCTTCTCTTTTGCTGCAAGCCCCCGCCGCCGGTGCCGGAGGTCTTATTCAATACCTGCCCCTAGTAGCCATGGCCGCGGTGGTTTACTTTTTCATGATCCGGCCCCAGCAGAAGCGCACCGCTACCGCCAAAAATTTCCGCGCCAGCTTGGCCAAGGGTGCCCATGTGGTAACTATTGGCGGACTGCACGGCAAAATCGTGGACCTGAGCGAAGAATCGGTGACGGTAGAAGTGGATAAGGCTGTGCGCCTGCGCTTCGACCGCGCAGCCATTGCCCGCGAGGTAGCCAGCAAAACCACCGTAGTGGCCGAGTAATAGCCGCGGCGGGGCGTCAATTCGGCGCTTGTAGTATCTTGTGGATTCCGGAATTCCGGCTTCGGGTGCAACCGGAGGCCGGAATTTTGGTTTTTGCAGCAGTTGCCGCCGCTTTTTCCACCCTTTTTCAGCTGATTTCCTGTGTCGTCTGCCCGCCCCAGTATTCGTCTGCTTCGCTGGTTCGTGAGCCCGTTTTTCGGGCAGGAGCGCAGCTATTGGCGGGCCGTGCTGGCGTGTTTTCTGGTGGCCAGCACCTTCTGGCTGCTCAACGCGCTCAACAAAACCTACACTACCCGCATCAGCTATCCGCTGGTGTGCCGCTACGATGATGCCCGCTTTGTACCAGTGCAGCCGTTGCCCCAGGAAGTAGCCGTGAACGTAACCGGCCGGGGCTGGAAGCTGCTACGCGGCCAGCTACCGCTAGAGGTGCGCCCCGCCGAAATAGTGCTGCGCGACCAAGCTACCCGTTACCTCACGGCCGGCAGCCTGCGCCCCGCCCTGCAGCAGGCCATGGACGGACTGCAACTCAATTACCTGGTTTCCGATACGCTATGGGTTGACCTCGACCGGCTGGTAAGCCGCCGTCTGCCGCTGGCCCTGAGCCCAGCCACCGATGGAGCCGCGCTGCCCTACGAAGCCCGCTTCAAGCCCGACGCCGTTACTTTCACCGGTCCCGCCAGCAAAGTCAACACCCTGCCCGACCCCTACCCCGTACACCTGCCCCAGGCCCCGGCCGGCTCCACCCAGGGCGATGTGCAGGTACCCATTGGCGGCCCCGACCAGGTGCAGTCGGACGTAACAGATGTGCGCGTGCGCCTCTTGCGCCGGCCCGTAATAACGGTGCCCGTCGATGTGGTGCCCGAGCTGCTCGACGCGCCCGCCGGCCGCAGTTTCCGCCTTACGCCGGCCACGGTCCGGGTGCGGCTGCAGTTCTTCCCCGAAGACACAGCAGCTTTCCGGCCCGACCAACTGCGGGTACAGCTGCACTACGGCCAGTTCATCAGCCCCACCGACTCGGTGATGCGCCCCTTCCTATCGCGCAAGCCACCCCAGGTACGCGGCTATCTGGTACTCACGCGCGGCGTACGGCTACAGACCAAATAGCACACGGCTAGCTGTCAGCAGGTAGGATATAACGTGTCATTTCTGCGAATGCCAAAGCCCCGAAGAGGTAGCTAGGCTGTTTGTCAACCATTGCTCCCCTACGGGACTATCTTAGCCTATAGCACTCACGTCTATCTATGTATAAATAAGCTGTTATGCGGGCGTCTGGAGTTTAAAAGGCTGGGGTTGTCTTCCACTTACTGCTGCACTCAGTTGAAAAAAGGCTTTCTGGGCTTGGTTGGTGGCTTCGTCTGCTTATCGGGAGGAGGGAGATTTAAAGGACTACCTAAAACGCTGTTGTTATCGTGGTTTCGAGTCCCACAATGCGAACAGGTGTTCTCGAAGTACGTATTTTTCCGGGCGCAATAGGGGCATTTCATATAAGCACTGATTACGGTCAACAGAGCCGGATTTCACTTTGCGCTACACATGGAAAGAGCTTTCTTACGGCTTTGGAGAAAGTAACAACATAGGCGGTTACACAGCTCCTGCCTATTTGCTGAGCACAAAAGTCCACCTCTATCCGCATATCCACAAAGGCCAAAAATTTCTTTTTCTTTAAGTATTCAATACCCGCTACCGCTCCGTGCCCCGCTTAACCCTACCCGTTCATGCTGCCTTGCAAGCCGCTGTGGCCACCCGTTTCGGGCAGCCGCTACGCTACCCCAGCCACTGCGACGCCCTCGAGGAGGAGCTGCGCCAGGCACCGGCCACGGGCGGGGGGCGTTTGAGCCCGAGTACGCTGCGCCGGTTTTTCGGCCTCGTTGAGAAAGAAGGCGGCTACCACCTGCACACGCTCGATACATTGGCGCGCTATGCCGGCCACGCCGACTTTGCGGCCTTCGGGCAGGCCCTACGCCAGCAGGCGAAAGTCGAAGCCAGCCACCTTACCGATATTCCGGAGCTGTTGGCTATGCAGCAGCTGGCATACCCCGAGCGCCTGCTGCTGGGCTATTTCCTGGGCCGCATTACGCGGCCGGCCGTGCCCACCGGCCCGGCACCCGCGCTGGCCCTGCGGCTGGCTGCCCACCCGGCGGGGCAGGAGTACTACGTCGAGTCATTCGTGGATCTGGCCTACCTGAACGGGGCGTACGGGCAGGTAGTGCACACATACCTGCAGCACAAAACCACGCCCGAAGCCCAGCTATTCGGGCATTGCGCCCTGTTTCTGGGCGAGTTTCTGGCCCAGGACGAGCCGGCCTGGCAACAGCGGCTGGCACAGCTAATGGACCTGCCCGTGCCCGCCGACTGCCACGCGTTTCCGCACGGCCGCCGGGCCTTTGCTGAGGTGGCAGCCGTCCACCACGCTGCACCGCAACACCCGCTCCCCGCTGCACTGCTCAGCCGGCTGCGGCAGCAAGCTACAACGCACGCCGCCCGTTCGGTAGCGGCCCCGGCCGCTTTGCCGGCCTTCTACAACCTGTTTCCGGCGGGGTTCCATTTCCTGGTAGCCGAGGCACTTTTCCTGACCGGCCAATATGCGGCACTTGGCGAGTGGGTAGCTGCCACCTGGGCCGAGGTTCCGGCTGTAGCCACGCTCGAAAACAACGTGTACACCGAGCTGCTATACGCTTTCGAAGCAGTGGCCGCCCACCGTACGGGCCGGGTGGTACACCGCCCCACGCGGCTAAGGGCGCTGTTTATGCTCGATACCCACGGCTGGCTACTCGATTATTACCAGGTACACCTGTGGCTCGTAGAGCTGCATTTTGCAGCTGGTACGGCCGAGCAACAGGAACTACGCAGCTATATAGATACTTTTGCCCAGCGGCACCGGATGACCTTTTTCGGGCAGTTGGCTGGGCACATTTCTCCTACCGCGCCGCTCTAACAACCCTATTTCGCTTACTAAACACCCGCCAGATGCTCAAAATCGGAATTACGGGCGGTATTGGCTCGGGCAAGAGTATAGTAGGCCGGCTGTTTACCGTGCTGGGCGTGCCCCTCTACGACTCCGACAGCCGGGCCAAGCAGGTAATGGCTCACAACCCAGCACTGCGCCAGGAGCTGAGCGAAGCCTTCGGTCCCGAAACCTTCGACGCCAGCGGCCGCCTCGACCGCGCCTACCTGGCCCGCGTTGCCTTCCCCGACCCGGTGCAGTTGGCCCGCCTCAATGCCCTGGTACACCCCCATGTAGGCCGCGACTTTGCCGAATGGGCCACGGCCCGCCAGGCCGAGGGCCACGCCTATGTGCTCAAGGAAGCGGCTCTGCTCTACGAATCAGGTGCTTACAAACAGCTTGACCGTATCATCACTGTTTTTGCACCCCAGGCGCTGCGCCAGGCCCGGGTGCTGCTCCGCGACCCCCACCGCAGCGTTCAGGATGTACTCACCATCATCGGCAAGCAACTGAGCGAGGACGAAAAGCTGGCCCGCGCCGACTACGTAGTGCACAACGACGATGAACACCTGCTCATCCCGCAGGTAGTGCAGCTGGATGCGGAGTTGAAGGCGCTTTCGAGTTAAGGCACTGTCATTCAGAGTGCAGCGAAGCATCTTGCGTGCTAACGTTGAGTTTCTACCCCTAACGTCAGCACGCAAGATGCTTCGCTGTGCTCTGAATGACAGTGCCCTCAATCTGACACGTTCTTTTACTTTGCCGACTAACGGATAATCGGGCTGCGCTCGAACGGCCGCTCGCGGTCGAAGAGGTAGCGGTAGGTGACGTGGGTTTTGTAGATGCGGGCGCCAATAGAGCGCGTGAGAGCCAGCATGCGGGGGTTGAAGTCGCCAATCCAGTTCATCTCGATTTCGCGGTAGCCGGCGCGCATAAACTCGGCGCGGGCGTGCACCATCAGGGCGCTTTCGACGCCCTTGCCCTGCCACTCGGGCACCACCCCGAAGATGACGCCAAATAGCTTTTTATCGCGGCGTTGCATGTATTGCCGCTTTTCCCAGAGAAAGCGCAGCTTGGCCAGCAGCCCAAACCGGCGGCTGACGTGCTTGAAAATCTGGTTCAGCTCGGGCAGACTCACGAAAAACGCAATCGGCTCGTCGTTGTGGTAGGCAAACCAGAGCAGGCGCTCATCGAGCACGGGCTGCATCTGCTTCACCAATTCGCGGGCCTTATCGAGGCTCATGGGGTTGATACCGCTGTGGTTGGCCCAGGCCAGGTTGTACACATGGTGAAAATCGTGGGCCAGCTTCTCGGTGTCGCGCTTGTTAGCGTGCTTGAACTGAAAGGCCGGGTACTGCTCCGCATACTTATCGAAGGCCCGCGAAAACGTAGCATGCAGCGGCATATCTACGTCGCGGTAGCAAGTGTACTGCCGGAAAAACAGCTCGAAGCCGTACCGCTCGAACAGCTGCTGATAATAGGGCTGGTGGAAGAACATGCCGTAGTTGGGCTCGGTAAAGCCATCCGTCAGCAGCCCCCAGAACCGGTCCCGCTCGCCGAAATTAATGGGCCCGTCCATGGCCTCCATGCCGCGGGCTGCCAGCCAGTGCCGAGCGGCTTCGAATAGCTCGTTGGCCGCCGCTTGGTCGTCCTCGCACTCAAAGAAGCCCATCCCGCCCACCGGCAGCGTGGGGTCGGTTTGCTCGGCGTCACGATTGACGAAGGCCGCCACCCGCCCCACTACCGTGCCAGCCGCATTGGTCAGCACCCAGCGGATGGCCTCGCCCCGGGCAAGCAGGCCATTTTTAGCCGGGTCGAACACGGCTTCAACATCCGGGTCGAGGGGCGAAATCCAGTTGGGCTGGTTCTGGTAGAGCCGGGCCGGCAGATCGAGAAACTGACGAACGAGGGCGGGGCTGTTGACTTCGAGGAGGGGCATGATTAACTGGGCTATTGATTATCAACGGCTAGCGGTTAGCGCGGGCGAGGTTGGCTTCAAAGGAAACAGATATTCGCCAGCATCGACGGCGACCAGCCGGCAACCCTGTCAGAACGGGCCGCCGGAAACTGGTATCCCGGCATTAACCGGCCAGATCTAGAGCCTGTTATGCACTGGTGTGTTGAAAAGCGGCTTTTTCGGCGGTTGTACAAGCGGCAAGTCGCTGCTGCTGCACAGGCAATGGCCTTGAAGAGCCTACAACGACGCTTTTCTGCCCAAACAAGCCGGAAACGGCCGCGTTTTGACGCACCAGTGCATAACAGGCTCTAGGCGTTCCGAAATACTGTTGGCACGTTCATGGTTGATAGAGCACTGACAAAATCGTCAGGCCATCAGCATCTACCCGGTACATCTCCCGTCCCTGACCGGTTGGCAACGGACTAGGCCAAGCGCGGTAGCCGAAAAAGTAATATCGCCTAGGGCCGGGTTCGTTCAGCACATGAATGCGCTGCCGGTCGGTGGGGCTGAGCCAGACCAAATTATTTAATAATGGCTGCTCCTCGGCAGCGGCCACAAAGATGGGGCCGGTAGGTTGGTGGTGTACCAGATACTCCAGCCCCTGCCGATATGCCAGCCCCCAATAGTCGCGTTCAAACGTACCCTCCACTTGTTGGCTGGTCAGGAAGCTGAAATATACCTGCTGGTGCGGATGCATGCTCACCATGCGTACCACTGTAAGTCCCATCTCAAGCCCGGCCAGCAGCCCCAGCCCCAGCAGCAGCGGCTTTGCCTGGCGGTGGCCGCGTCCCCAATCCCACAGTTGCTCACCCGCCGATACGGCTAGCAGCAGCAAGGCCGGATACGCAAAATACAGGTGGCGCCAACTGTCATAAATAACTGACTGCATATAAATTACTAGTAAAAACGGCAGTAGCAGCCAGCCGCACAGCAGCAAATCGAGGCGGCCGCTGAAAGCACGTAGTCCCTTCAGCGGCCGGCGCAACAACCGCAGGGCTACCAGCACCAAGCTCACTCCAGCCGCCATCCAGTACGCCACCGGTGTGGTAACGAGTAGCCAAACGGGCCCGTAGTGCCAAGGCAGGTGATGGGCCTGCTCCAACTTTCCCCAATACAACACTTCGCCCTGCCAGGGGAAATGACTCATCCGCTGGAAAGCCAGCAGAAGTCGGGATAATGGGCTGGCCCACAGATAGGGCCAGCCCACTATGGTGGCCGCCGCCGCCATCAGTAGGTATATCCCCACCACGGCCCCCACACGGCGGGGGCGGTCGGCGGGTTGAGTGGGCAGCAATACTACCAGCAGCAACAGCCCCAGTGTAAACGGAATCAGCATCAGCCCCAACAACCGAACATCGATAGCAGCAGCCGTGGCTAGGCCGTGCAGTAAGGCACGGCTAAGGGTAGGGCGCTGCACCAGCCGGGCCAGCGTAAACATGCCTAAAGTGAACACCGCCAGGAATAGCAGGTCTTTCGCGTTGTAAAACGATTCGGCAAACAACCGGGGCGAAAGCACGAACAGAAGCACAGGCAACAGCGCCAGCCACGGTCGTTGCAGCCGGAGCTGGGCCAACCTATAAAGTCCCCCTAAACCTCCTAAAACCAACAAAAATGTTAGACTGTGGCGTACCAGATAGTAATTCCAATCAACCTGTTCGCCAATTAGGCCTAGACCATACCGAGCCACCAGGGTCATCGGAAGCTCAAATAATACGCCGTGGTCACTGTCGCGGTACTGCTCAATCGGGTAAGGCTTGTGCCCAAGCGCCAAGTCGGCCACGTAACGCAGGCTTACCAACCCATTACGCTGGTCGGTTGGCTCATCCCACGACACACCATAGTCGGCCACCAGTAGCAGCCCTATAAGTAGCAATAACCCGAAAAAGGCATGTACGCCGAATCGGCGCACCGCAGTAGAAGGAAGCATAGCAGACCTAAAGGAATCGGGCAAGATAGCAGAACGCTGGTGCCAATAGTACGCCCCGCCACGAGCCGCCCGGTGGCCAGACACGCCCAAGCGGGGCCATAACAAAAAAGGACTGCCGGTAACGGCAGTCCTTTTTCTGTGTGGGAGATACTGGGTTCGAACCAGTGACCCTCTGCTTGTAAGGCAGATGCTCTGAACCAGCTGAGCTAATCTCCCGATGGGTGAGCGTACTATAAAAATGGTGGGAGATACTGGGTTCGAACCAGTGACCCTCTGCTTGTAAGGCAGATGCTCTGAACCAGCTGAGCTAATCTCCCGATGGGCGTTTCCCGTTGTTTGGGATGGCAAAGATGGGGGCTCATTTCTGAAAACGCAACACTTTCCCCCATCTTTGGGCGAAGAAATTTCCTGGCTGGGGTCGCTTATGCAGGGAACCCCTTGCCAGTCAGAAATTTCGCTTATAAAAAACAGAGGGCCGCTGGTGGGTAGAATCCTGAAAATTGTGGGGCTGACGCTGCTGAGCCTACTGCTGGCAGCCGGCCTGGGCCTATGGCTGGGTCAGGACTGGCTGATTGGCCGCTTCGTGGTGGCGCTCAACCAGCACCTGACAGTGCCCGTGCGCGCCAGCCGCCTCGATGTGTCGGTGCTCGACCAGTTTCCGCGTCTGTCCATTACGCTGCACGATGTGGTGATGCAGGGCTCGTTGCCCACCGATACCACCCGGCTACTGCGGGCCCGCCGCCTCTACTGCGCCTTCGACGCCCTCGACCTGCTGAGTGGCCACTACCGCATCCGTCGCCTCACGCTGGCCGATGGGCAGCTGCTCCTGCGACGCGACGCCGCGGGCCAAGCCAATTACCTGATTCTCAAAGCCGATACCACTACAAGCAGCGAGCAGCCCTTTGCGCTGGAGCTGCGCGGCATCAGGCTGGAGCGCGTGCGGGCTACCTACACTGATGCGGCCCGCCAGCAGTTCTTCGCCCTGCAAACGCCCGATTTACGGGCCACCGTGCGTCTGGCTGGCCCCCATGTGGAAGTGGCCGTGACGGGCCCAGCCCGCATCGAAACCGTACGCCTGGGCTCCGACGACTACTTCCGGGCCAAGGATGTACGCATGAACGTCCTGCTCGACGTGGACCGGGCGGAGCAGCTGGTTTCTATCAGCCCTTCCACTATTGCCGTGGGTTCGGCCAGCTATTCGGTTTCGGGCACGATTGATTACGCAAAAGCCACCCAGCTTGATTTGCAGGCCGCCGCCCGCCAAGCCGATGTGCAGGCCGTGCTGGCCTTGCTACCGCCCCGCCTGACCCAACGGCTGGCCGGGTACCGTAGCCAAGGGCAGGTATATTTTGAAGGTACCGTACGCGGCGAATGGTCGGAGCAGCGCAACCCGGCCGTGGAAGTGCGGTTCGGCTGCCGGCAGGCCTCCTTCTTTCACCCCGAATACCGCCAGCAGATAGAGGCTGTAAGCCTGAAGGGCCACTTCAGCAACGGTATAGGCCGCACCGCCCGAACGGCCGTGCTCACGCTACAGCAAGTGCGCGGACAGCTGGCGGGCCGGCCGTTTAGCGGCAGTATGCGGCTCAAAAACCTGGCGCAGCCAACGCTGCAGCTGGCGCTGCAGGCCGAGCTGGATGTGGCCCGTGCATTGAAGTTTTTTCCGGTGGCGGCCGTGCGCGCTGGGGTCGGTGAGGCCAGCCTAAGCCTGAAGCTCAACGGGCCGCTGGCCGTGCTCCGGCAGCGGCCCAACGCCCGACAGGCCAGCGGCGCGCTAACCCTGCGCGGCGTTACGCTGCAACTGCGCGACTTCGGCCAGCCCTTCAGCGGCCTTACGGGCCAACTGGAGTTACGCGGGGCTGATGTAGCCGTGAACAGCCTACAGGGCCGCTTGGGCAACTCTGACTTTCGGGGCCGGGGCACCGTGCGCAACGCTACCGGCTGGGCCCTGGGACCGGGCCAGCCGCTGCGGATTGAGGCAACGGTTACCTCGCAGCTACTCGATTTCAACCAGCTACTGTACGCCTACCAACCGGCGGGCAGCCAACGAAGCGGCGGCAGCGCGGGCGCGGCTGGAGGCCTGCGCGTACCGGGCCGGCTGGTTCTAGATGTAGGCCTGCAGGCCCGGCAGGTGCGCTACCGGCGGCTGCGGGGTCGGCAGCTGATCGGCACGCTGCGGCTGCAAAACCAGGTGTTCAGCTCGCCGGGGCTACGCCTGATGGCGGCCGGAGGCCAGCTGAGCGTGCGCGGCACCATGGACGCCCGCCAGCCCCAACTGCTCAAGGCCAGCACCGTGGCCAGTTGCCAGCAGGTGCCGCTGGATAGTCTGTTTTTCGTGTTCGAGGATTTCGGTCAACGCTTCCTTACGAGCCGCCACCTGCGGGGCACGCTCACGGCCTCGGCCGAGTCGGACACCTACTTTGATGGCCAGCTACGCCCGCTGACCGACCGCCTGGAAGCCCAGGTGAAGGCCACCGTGCGGCAGGGCGAGCTGCTCAATTTCGAGCCCCTGCAAAAGCTGAGCCTGGTGGCCGACCGGGCTACACTGCGCCATCTGCGCTTCGCCGAGCTGCAAAATAACTTCTACATCCAGAGCCAGACGGTGTATATTCCGGAGATGGAAATCCGCTCTAATGTGCGGGCAGCGGCCCTTATCCGGGTTACGGGCACCCATACCTTCGACCAGCAGCTCGACTACCATGTGCGCATTCCGTTACTGCCGGGCCTGCTGCCGCGCGCTGCCGCCCGCGCCGATGGCCCAACGCTACGCCTGGGCATAAAAGGCACCGAAAGCAACTTTGTGGTGCGCTACGAAACCGGCCTGCCCGGCCGGCAAGCGCCGGGCCGCAGCCCGGCAAGTGGCCCGGCCCCGGCTGTCCCGGCTGCACCGGCCACGCCTAAAACCAAGCCTTCGTGGGAACTGAAGAAGCCGGACAAAAAGCCCGCCGAGCCCCAACCGGGCGAATTTTTTGAGTTCTGAGCCGTTGCCGCCGTTGGTAGCCGCATAACTGCTTTCCAACCTCGCCGATGTTTGTGATTATGGTCTGCATGCTGCTTCTCGGTGAGTCGGCGCATTATTTTGGGAGACTTGTTTGAGGCCGGGCCAACTTCAAACCCAAAGCCGCGTTAAGGGAGCAGAATATAGTCTTCCCACCTTTTGTCTATCTGATCATGAACGACTCGCAACTGCTCCAGAACTACTCCGACCAAGAAAAAGCCGCCTATCTGAGTGCTATTGCCAGCCTAGCTTCGGCCGACCGTGAAGCGTCGGCGCCCGAAATCGAATTTTTGCAGCAGCTTGCCCATCAGGCCGGCCTTAGCGGTGCCGCTACCCAGCAGGTGCTGGCGGCCGCCAAAAGCTCGAACAACGAAACAGTAAAAAGCAACCTCGATACGTTGCGCGGCAGCGACCTGCGCTTCTCGCTCGTTACCGACCTCATCAGCTTCGCCCGCGCCGATGGTGCCTACTCGAATACCGAGGAGGAGATGGTGAACAAGATTTCGCAATACCTGGGCATCAACGAAAATCAGCAGCATACGCTGGAGCAGGTAGTCGATCAGGCTGCCAACGTACCCCACGACGCCAGCGACCCGGCCAAGCAAAGCTTTCTGGGCGGTATCGGCGACAAGCTCGAAAGCGCGGGCATCCCTAAAAATGCCCTGATGGCTGGTCTGCTCGGCATTGTGGCCCCCATGGTGATTTCGAAGGTGATGGGTGGCCGGGGCCAGAGCGGTGGCGGCGGCGGAATGATGGGTGGCAGCATGGGCGGCCTGCTCGGCGGTGCGGCCCAAAGCGGCATGGGTGGCTTGCTGGGCGGTTTGCTCGGCGGCGGCCTCCTAAGCGGCGTAATGGGCGGTGGCCAGCAGCAGCAGCCAACAGACCAGTACGGCAACTACCCGCAACAGGGCTCACATACCGGCGGCGGCGGCCTCGGCTCCCTCATGTCGATTCTGGGTGGCCTGGGTGGCCAGCCCAACTCGCAGCCTCGCAGCAGCGGTGGCGGCGGCCTCGGCGGCCTTATGGGTGGTGGCCTCGGTGGCTTGCTCGGCGGCCTACTCGGCGGCGGCAGACGCTAGGCTGTTAGCTGTTAGCTGAAAAATGAATAAGGCCCCGTACTCGGTTGATTGCGGGGCCTTACTTTTTGCGTAATTACAGATGTTCTTTTTTAAACGAAGGCTAACAGCTACTAGCTCTCAGCTAACAGCTTAAGACGCTTCTCAGGAGCTGGCAATCGACTGACCACCGCTTTGTGGCTGCAGGCTTTTGGGCAAGTCGGAGCCGCCGGAGCCGCCCGACAGACGGGTCATAGTGGTATCAACGAAGTCGGCTCCCACCTCCTCCACGGCCGAAACAATTTTAAAGTTGATTTCCTCCATCACGTCGAGGTACTCGTCGTAGCTGTCGGTACGCACATAGTACTGCACCCGCACGTCTTTCGAGTTGGATGTCAGGGAGGTGAATTTAACCTGCACATCGGGCTCGATGAGGCGGTGCGTGAGGATGGCCTCGCGTACCAGCTCGATAATGCGGTGGAGCTGGGTGCTGGTCGTCATCTGGGTAAGCGACATCATGAAGAACACCCGGCGGGAAGTGCGGCGCGAGAGGTTGTCGAGCGGCTTATCAATCATGGATTTGTTGGGCACCGTTACGTAGCTTTTCTCCACGGTACGAATCCGGGTGCTGCGGAAACCTATTTTCTCCACCGAGCCCGTCAAATCGCCCACACTCACCAAGTCGCCTACCTCGAAGGGCCGGTCGAGGAAGATGGTGAACGAGGCCAGCAGGTTTTCGAGGCTTTCCTTGGCGGCGAAAGCCACGGCCAGGCCGCCAATGCCCAGGCCACCCACCAGGGCCGTTACATCAATGCTGAATACGCGGCCCAACACCACCAGAAAGGCAATGATGGCCACAAACAGCTTGATAAGGTCGCGGGCGAAGGGCACGAGCTGGTTGGTGAGCCGCGAAGGGTCGCGCAGAGCTCGTTTCATGAACACCAGCACTGCCAGGTCAATCATGCGCAGGAAAATCCAGGTGACGCCCGCTATAAAGGCTATCTGGTACACCCGGAAGGCCAGCTTCGCAAACCACGGCGTGTCATGGCCCACCTCCGAGGAGCGCACCGGAATATCCAGCACGCTGTAGGCGATGAAGATGGTGATGAAGAAGATGACGATGCTGATGGGCTTGATCAGCAGCTCATGAAACTGCTGCTCCGTAACGCCTTCCCCTACCTTCTTAAAAAACCGGAACAGTACCTTCGTCAGCAGGCGCGACACCAGGTTTTTGAACACGAAACCAGCCAGCAGAATGGCCGCGGCTGTCAGGTATTCCTGCACCTCAATGCCGAGCAAATGGTAGTGAAGGATTTCGGAAAGAGACATAGGCGCAGGTGAAAAAGAAAGAGGGCAACAAACAAGCCGGCCGCCGACTGCCCCAACGGGCAGCAAGCAGACGGCTTGTTAAAGCTTCTAACGCAACGAATTTCTTCGCGTTACGGGTAGGCGGGCCGCAAACACCGGGCCGGCCTTGCAACCAGCCCGCGGTTATACCAGCTGGCGCAGGGCCATTTCGAACGACCGTTGGGCCAGACCAGTATGCTCCTCGCTTTGGGTGCGGGTGCGTTCCAGGGCCGCCCGAATGATGCGCGAGGTATCCTCGAAAATGGCTTGGTCGGTAATCTCGGCGTCCGACTCCATCAGGTAGGCAAATACCCGGGCCATGCCGCAGTTGGCAATGAAATCGGGGATGACGCTCACGCGGGCATCGGCAAACTCGCCGGTGGGGCCGAAGAAGATTTCGGGGTCCTGGAAGGGCACGTTGGCGCCGCACGAAATTACCTCCAGACCGTTGGCGGCCAAGGCTTCCACCTGGGCCTTGGTCACGAGCCGCGAGGAGGCGGCCGGCACGAATATCTCGGCTCCGCTAGTCCAGATCTGCTCGTTTATTTCCTCAAACGACAGCCGGTTATCGGCCGCTAGCTCGTTGCCCTGGCGGTTCAGCATCAGCTGGCGGATTTCTTCCAGCCCGAAGCCTTCGGTGTTCAGCAGCCCGCCGGCCCTATCGATAATGCCGGTGATGCGGGCGCCCTGGCTGGCCAGGTAGTAGGCCGCTGCCGCCCCCACATTGCCCCAGCCCTGGATAATGGCCCGCTTGCCTTCGACCGAGCGGCCGCCCCATAGCGCGTAGTAGTGGCGCACGGCCTCGGCCACGCCGTAGCCGGTTATCAGGTCGGCCACGGTGTACTTGCGGCGCAGGTCGGGCGAGTAGGCCACGTCTTCGAGCACTTTTATCACGCCTTGGCGCAGCTGGCCCAGCTTCTGTATTTTCTGGGGCTCGGTGGCCTGGTAGTGGCCGTTTACCACCCCTTCCTGGGGGTGCCAGAGGCCGTATTCTTCGGTGATGGGAATGACTTCGTGGATTTCGTCCACGTTCAGGTCGCCGCCCGTGCCGTAATAATTTTTCAGGAGCGGGAAAACGGCCTTGTACCAGCGCTCCAGCACGCCGCGCTTGCGCGGGTCGCGGGGGTCGAAGTTGATGCCCGACTTAGCCCCGCCAATGGCCGGGCCCGATACGGTGAACTTCACTTCCATGGTTTTGGCCAGGCTTTCTACCTCGCGCTTATCGAGGCCCAGGCGCATGCGGGTGCCGCCGCCGGCCGCTCCGCCCCGCAGCGAGTTGATGACCACCCAGCCTTCGGCTTCGGTTTCGGCGTCCTGCCATTCAAATACGATTTCGGGACGCTTATTTTCAAACTTGGCCAACAGGTCTTTCATCAGGGAGCAGAAGGTAGGGTGAGACAGGAATTTCGGCAGCAAAGGTAGGCACACGGGCGGCAGGCCCCATCGGGCGGGCGGCTCAACTGCCATTGCCCTGCCGCCTTAATGTTGGGCTTGTCCAACATTTACAGGTACAGTATTTGGGGCAAAAGGAACTTTGCAGGCCCCTAATATCGTATTAGCCCTATTCCCGCTTACCGTTCCGTAATACCACCTTTGCATTGCCGAAATGAAGCCACTACTTGCCCGAGTCGAATCGAAGAAAGTTTATAAAGCCGCAGCCATTCTCAAGGTGCTGGCTCACCCTAAACGGCTGGCCATCGTGGACCTGCTGGGTAAAGAGGATAAGATGACCGTCACGGAGATTTACCGGACCCTCGACCTGCCCCAGGCCATTGCTTCCCAGCACCTTATTACCCTCAAAGACCGCGGCATTCTGTCGTCGCTGAAAGTAGGGACTAAAATCTACTACTCTCTTTCCATTCCCAAGCTGCTCGACGTTATCGACTCACTCGAAGAGTGCTGCGATTCGAGTGAGATTTGAGCTGTTAGCTGAAAAGCGAAGAAGGCCCCGTACTCGGTTGAGTGCGGGGCCTTCTTTTGGGTTGAAGTTGTTGGCTTCTTTTGAAACGCAAGCCGCCAACCTAAGTTATGGAGGGCGCTGTAGGGGCGGGGCTTGTCCCCGCCCGCCATCAGAACGATAGGCTGACCACCTCTTTGAAGGACCCGCAACACATGGTGCTAACGGCGGGCGGGGACAAGCCCCGCCCCTACTTCGTTCTGCGCAATATCGGTAGCCAACAGCCTAAAAAGCCGGCTGGCGCTCCAGATCGAACAGGTCGGTGAGTGTGTCGATAAGCTGATCGGCCTCGCCGCGCTTGCAGGCGGCCTTGAGCTGGAGCACGGGTTGCTTGAGGATTTTCTGCATCAGCGAGCGGGTGATATCGTCGAGACGCTTGGCTTCTTCGGGGCTAATTTTCTTCTTGTTGTAGCGGTCCAGTTCTTCTAGGCGGATCTGCTCCAGCGCGTTTTTCAACTTCTGAATGGTCGGCGACACCATCATTTCTTTGGTCCAGTCGCGCAGGCCTTCCATGCTTTCCTCGATGATGGCCCGCACCTGCGGCACCGACTCCAGCCGGCGCTCCAGCGCGGCCGAAGCCTTGCTCTGAATGGCGTCGATGTTGTACACCAGCACGCCGGGCACCTGCTCCACGTCGGGCGCGATGCTGCGCGGCACCGAAAGATCGATGAAGAACTTGTAGCTCAGCACCTCCAGGTTGGCCACCAGGGCGCGGCTGAAAAACGGCTCGGGCCGGGCAATGCTGCTGATGATAACATCGGCCTCCTTCAGCCCTTCGGCCAGATCCTCGAAGTCGAGCACCTTCAAACCACACTCTTCGGCCAAGGCCTCGGCTTTGCTGCGGGTGCGGTTGCAGATGGTTACGTCGGTGAAGAGCTTGCTGTCGCCAAAGTGGCGGCAGACGTCGGCGCCGATTTCACCCAAACCAACCACCAGCACCCGGGGGTTAGCCACGTCGGCGGTCAGCTCCTCTACCAGCTCCAGCGTGGCATACGAAGTAGAAGCAGCTCCATCGCGGAACGCGGTTTCCTGCTGTACGCGCTTGTTGGTGAAGAAAACGGTGTGCAGCAAACGGTGCAGGAAAGGCCCGGCCGCATCGGCATCGGCCGACCACTGGTAGGCCTGCTTCACCTGGTTGCTGATCTGCAGGTCGCCGACAACCTGCGCCTCCAGGCCCATAGCCACCTCAAACAGGTGGCGTACGGCGTCGAGCGAGCCGGCAAACACATCGAAGTAGGGCGTGAAACCGACCACGTCGGGCAGGTTCTTCAGGCGGGCCAGGGCCTCGATAACGGCTACGCTCTGGTCTTGGTCGGCCGAATAGTAAACCTCGGTGCGGTTACAGGTACTCAGCACCAGCAAGTCGGTCAGGTCGAGCTCGTGGTGTAGGGTTTGCAGCAAGCGCCGGCAGGCTGCCTCATCCAACGCAATCAGCTCGCGGATGGCGAGCGGCGCTTTCTTGAACGAGAGGCTGACAGCTTGAAAAGGATGGGACATAGCAGGAGCTAAGGCAGATAGCAGAGGGCAAAATTACATACAAATTGCTAGGGTAAAAACAGCAGATGTGGTACGCTGGTTCGGGCCTGCCTACTATTACTCGGGAAACAGGCGGGAAATGGCACCAACGCAGTTTCCATCCAGAGCCGGTTGATGAAAATCATGGATATAGACCAGGCGGCCTGACTTTGGCCGGGGCCGTATCTTCGGGGCCGGGGCCGCCGTATCAGGGGTCTGCCTTCCGCTGTTTTGCTGCCTGCCGTGCTCCCTACTATTGCCATCTACGACCAGAAGTCGCGCATCAAGCTCCTTATCGTGGCCGTGGCCCTACTGATTGGGGCGGCTACCGTTGTGTATACCAACGTGCTGGTGCAGCGCCTCTCCGAGCGCGAGCGGCAGCAAATCGACCTATACGCCAAAACCCAGCGCTACATCATCAACACCGAAGAGGAATCGAACCTGTCGTTTCTCTACGACGAAATCATCGAGGCCAACAAAACCATTCCCGTCATCATCACCGACGGCGACGACAACATCATCGACGCCCGCAACGTGAACGTGCCCCAGGGCGTGAGCGAAGAAAAGTCGCTGGCATTTCTGCGCGACCAGATTGCCCAGATGCGGGAGCAACACCCGCCCATCGAGATAAAAATCGGGGCTGGTTCGCGTAACTTCCTGTATTATAAGGAGTCGGATTTGCTGACCCAATTGCGGCTTTACCCGCTGGTGCAGCTGGCCATTATCGGCTGCCTGGCCGTGGTTGCCTACTTTGCCTTCAGCTCCTCGCGGCGGGCCGAGCAGAACCGCGTGTGGGTGGGCCTGGCCAAGGAAACAGCCCATCAACTGGGCACGCCGCTCAGCAGTCTGGTGGGCTGGCAGCAGTACCTGCGCGACTCGGAACGATTTAAAGACGAGCCGATTGTGGAGGAACTGGGCAAGGATATCCGGCGGCTCGAAATCATCACCGAGCGGTTCAGCAACATCGGCTCGGTACCGGTGCTGGGCGATGAAAACATTCTGCGCGTGACGGAAAACGCCATCAGTTATCTCCAAAGCCGGGTGTCGCGCAAAGTCAGCTTCGAGGTAAAAACTGATTTGCCCACCGATACGCCGGCCCAGATAAATATTCCGCTGTTCGACTGGGTGATTGAGAACATCTGCAAGAACGCCGTTGACGCTATGGACGGGCGCGGCAGCATCACGCTGCACATACGCCGGCCAGTGCGCGGCAACGAAAACCAAATTGCCCTCGACATCACCGACACAGGCAAGGGCATCCCGAAAAGTAAGCTACAAAGCGTGTTTTTGCCCGGCTACACCACCAAAAGACGGGGCTGGGGCTTAGGCCTGGCGCTGGCCAAGCGCATCATCGAAAACTACCATAAGGGCCGCCTTTTCGTGAAATGGAGCGAGCCCGGCCGCGGCACCACCTTCCGGATAATCCTGAACGGGTGATTTTTGAGAATTGAGTATAGTGAGGTGAGAAAGGAACGTCATGCTGAGCGCAGCCGAAGAATCTCTACTGCAGTGCTATTTCTATTGACTGCAACGAAGCGGTAGAGATTCTTCGGCTGCGCTCAGCATGACGTTCCTTTCTCAACTCTCACCTCACTATACTCACTTCTTATCCCCTTTCCCCCGGTTCGTTATTTCGACGTAGCTATTGCCTTTCACGGGTTTGCCGTTGTGGGTACCCTCTACGCGGCACATTCCTTCCCAATAGTGCATTTTGATGCCGGCAATAAGCTTAAGCGTCAGTTCTTGGTCGGGCATTACGGGCGTGATGGTAAGGTCGTAGCCTTGGCTAGGCACGCGCAGGCGCCACTTGTTGGGGTAACGAAGCTTGGAGTGCGGGCTGGTCCAGTATTCGAGGACGTCGAGCTGGAAATCCTCCGCGTTCAGGTGCTGGTTGCTCAGGTCGGGGCCGTAGTGGGTGCCGCCGCTCACGGTTTGATTGGTTTTGCGGTCGAACAGCTGGTAGGCCATCAGCTCGGTGCGAGGCTCATCGAGCTGCACCGAAAACCAGTCCCAGCCGATACCCTTGTTGGTTACGGAGTTGCCGTTCCATTGGCGGTCGTACCACAGCTCGCCTTCCACCTGCCGCACTTTGCCGCCTATTTCGAGGGTGCCGGTGGTGGCCAGGCGCGGGTAGCTGTAGTAGCCGGCCTTGGCTACGTTGCCGTAGTTTTCGTAGCCGGTGCCGTTGTGCATCAGCACGGGCTTGGCGGGCGTGGTCGTCAGGTCGATGGCCTGGCCGGCGTGAGCGGCCATGCGGCCCTGCAGGTGGTAGCGGCCCTCCTGGCCGGTCAGGGTCCAGGTTTCGTTTTTCTTGCGGGCGCTCAGGTTAAGGGGCAAAACCGAGGGCATTAGCTCGGGCAGGCGCGTGACTTTATAGTCGTAGCGGAACTGCTTGTTTTGCGGATCGGTGAGAGCAAAGTTCACCATCTGCCAGTCGCGCTTGCCATTGATGTTGAAGTGGAAGAATACGTACTCGACGCCAAACATTTCGCCGGTGGCCTTGTCGCGCAGGTGGCCGGTGAAGTACCACCATTCCAGGGAATTCTGTTTGTGGACGGCTTCCTCGCGGGGCAGTTCGGCGCGCTCCGTAAACACGTCGTACTTATTGGTGGGCTTGAGGGCACAGCCCGAGGCCGTGAAAAGTAACAGAACAATAGCTAACAGCAGGTTTTTCATACTGCTGCCATAAGGGTTTCGGGGGCCGAAAGGTTTAGGGAAATAACTATTTACAGGCTGCTTGCGCTGACCTTACTTACCTGCTCTGCTGGGTTTGTCGCAACCAGGCCCGCCACTGTCGTCCGCCCACGATTCGGGTACTACCCTTCAGCCGGGGCCCCAGTTGCGGCCCGTCATCGGCCGTAATCACCCGGAAACCTATCGGGCCGGACTGAAAGAAATTCACATCCACCTCCTGGGGGCCCAGCGGCGACTCATCTAGCACCAATACATCGTGCAAAAGGCGCAACACCCGCACCAATGGCACGGCCACTTCAAACTCGCCTATCGAATCGGTTGTTACGACCAGTTTCAACCGCTTGAAGCGCAACATCGTGTACGGCCGGGGCCCTTGTTCATCGTAAAGCACCCCCCAGCGGTACAGCGAATCGAGCGATGCGGCCCGCAATTGGGCCGAAGCCGGCGCGGCACTAAGCAGCACCAACAACAGAGTACCAGTTGAAAAAAGACCAAAGATGCGAGGGGCTGACATTGCGGCGAGTATAGGACTAACAAGGAACTGTAAAGATTCTTCTACCGCCGAAATGGTCGTGTCAGGCGCTGCCACAGGCCGCGGGGGGTGTACCAGCGGGAACCATACGTCACTATTACCTCGCCCATAAGCCTGTCGCACGAAGCTTCCAAAACAACCGCTTCGGCTTGGTCACTTGGCATAACAGCCGTTTTGAAGCCGATGCTTGAAAATATCAGCCGCGCGCTGTGCGCACCTGCTGCTACTTCCAGCTCATACGTGCCATCAGCTCGGGTTAAAGTGCCGTTATGGGTGCCCTCTACCAGCACCGTTACGCCCGGCAGGCCCTGCCCGGTGCTGGCCTCCGTTACCCGGCCCCGCACGATGCGAACTGGCAGAACTGGATGGGAAGGGGTCGTGGCTACTATGCCCATCGTCATCGTCTGCTGCGTCAGGATTGGGGGAGTTGGCCGCTGGGCCACGGCTGGCGCGGCAGTTCCCATCCCCAACACGGCCAGCACGGCGGCGGCCCACCGCTGCGCAGCAGGAGCCGCCAGAGCCAGCCGCAGCGGCCGACTCAGTTGCCCGGCCCGAAACCGCCCGCAGCTCGGGCCGCTGGCCCGGCTCAGGTAGGCTACCACTTCGGCATCCGTCATCCAGCTGAAATTGACCACTGTTTTGGCGCAGGCGGCACAGTGGCGGCCCTGGGCGGCAGGCGTCATGGCGGCCCAGTTTTCGGCGCAGGGCTGAGGAACGGAGATGGTTAAGAACTGGGGCATGAGGTAGCAACTTGAAGTGGAGGTCTACCAGCCTGATGCCGGGCCGCGCCCGATTCCACACGCAACGCGTAAGATTTCCGCAGCAACAGCAGCACAACACCCGAAACCCTGAGCGGCCGCCGCTACAGCGGCGGCTTCTGCGGCGGCTCGTGGCCCACTACTTTACCCATAATCTGCCCCCGGCCGGGCACCGATTGCAGCCGCACCAGCAGCGGAGCCGGCGCCGGGTTTACTGCCACGCTTAGCGTCTGGGGCACGAATACGAACGGGCTACCCGACACGCGCAGGCTCACCAAACCGTTCTGCACCGCCTCCCACTGCTTCTTCATGGTGAAGCTGAAATTGCCCTGCTCGTCGGCAACGGCCCCGTAGGGCGTGTCGGCAATGAAGATTTCGGCCCCCGCCACGGCCAGCCCGGTAGAATCGTCGAGCACCCGGCCCCGGATGGTTACCTGGCCCTGCGGCGCGGTGGCCAGCTCATCGGCCTGCTCGGTGGCCCCGGTGGCGGCCGTGGCAGCGTTGGTCTGGGCGTTCTGGCAGGAAGTAAGCAGCGGCTTGAGGCTGAGTAGCGCCAGCCCCGTAAGCAGCCAGCGCCGCCAGCGCGGGGCGGCCATTGCCACAGCGCCGGCTGGTACCGGAGGCGCAAACTGCCCGGCCCGGAACAAACCGCACACGGTGCCTACCCCCGGCTGTGCCAGCCACGTGTGCACCTCGGCTTCGCTCAGGGCCGAAAAATCTACGACTTCGTGCTGGCACTGCCCGCAGAACCGGCCGGCGGCGGTGGGGGTCATGGTGGCCCAGGACTGAGGGCAGGGGTTCGGAACAGAGAAGCCAGGCATAGCGGCAGGAGGTTAAGGCAGGACAATAAGTATAAGAATATTTGCCGGTTAGTGCCTGGTAGCCATCGGCACGGGGCAACTGCCCGGCATATTTCTGTATCTTTTGCCCTCTAAACCTGTTCTCCGCTCCGTTGTCAAGCCCTCTACCTCCCTCCCGCATCAGCGGGCTGTTCCGCCGCAAAACCGTTTCGGACCTCCTTGTTAACCCGCCCGCCGACCTGGATATGCTCGGCACCGACCCTGGCTCGCAAAGCCTGGAGCGCCACCTCACCGTCCGCGACCTGACGTCGCTAGGCATTGCGGCCGTTATCGGGGCGGGCATTTTCAGTACCATCGGTAATGCGGCCCACGACGGCGGCCCGGCTGTGTCGCTGCTGTTCGTGTTCACTGCTATTGCCTGCGCCTTTTCGGCGTTGTGCTACGCCCAGTTCGCGGCCACTATTCCGGTAAGCGGCTCGGCTTACACCTACGCCTACGCCTCGTTTGGCGAGTTGGCCGCCTGGATTATCGGCTGGGCGCTTATCATGGAATATGCGGTGGGCAACATCGTGGTAGCCATTTCGTGGTCAGACTACTTTACCGGCCTCATGGACGGGGTGGGGCTGCAAATTCCCATCTGGCTGACGATGGGCATGCAGAGCGCCCACCGCTACTACGGCGAAGTGCTGGCCCTGATGCAGGCGGGCAAGCCCTTGAGCGAAGCCACTGCCACGCAGCTGCTCGGCTACAATGCCTGGAACTCGGCTCCCGAGCTGCCCGGCGGCCTGCGCCTGGTCATCGACCTGCCCGCCGGCCTGATTACACTCGCCATTACGGCCCTGGTGTACATCGGCATCAAGGAATCCAAGAACGCCTCCAACATTCTGGTGGGCCTCAAGCTGGTGGTTGTGGCCGTAGTTATTCTGGTAGGCGCTTTCTACGTGAAGCCCGAAAATTGGAGCCCGTTTGCGCCCAACGGCATTGGCGGGGTGCTTAAAGGGGTGTCGGCCGTGTTCTTCGCCTACATTGGCTTCGATGCTATTTCGACGACGGCCGAGGAATGCAAGAACCCCCAGCGCGACCTGCCCCGGGCCATGATTTACGCCCTCATCATCTGCACCATTCTGTACGTGATTGTGACGCTGGTGCTTACCGGCATGGTGAACTACACCGAGCTGGCCGTGGGCGACCCGCTGGCGTACGTGTTCAATAAAGTGGGCGTGGAGTGGCTAGGCGGCGTGGTAGCCGTGTCGGCGGTGTTTGCCATGGCCTCGGTGCTGCTCGTGTTCCAGATCGGCCAGCCCCGCATCTGGATGACCATGAGCCGCGACGGACTGCTGCCGCCGGTGTTTGCGCGGGTGCATCCCAAGTTCCGCACGCCTTCGTTCAGCACCATCGTTACGGGCTTCTTTGTGGGCATTCCGGCGCTGCTGCTGAACATGGATCTGGTGATTGACCTAACCAGCATCGGCACGCTGTTCGCCTTTGCGCTGGTGTGCGGCGGCATCCTCATCATCGACCCCTACGGTACCTCCGATGCCCGTTTTAAGGTGCCCTACATCAACGGCCAGTTCCTGGTACCGCTTATTCTGACGGTGTGCGGGGTGCTGGTACTGATCTACAATCAGGCCGGTATCCGCGAGTTTACCAAGGCGCTGGGCTCCTACGAGGAGGGCCGCCACTACATCCCGATGCTGGTGTTCTTCGGCTTCTGCCTGGGCCTGTCGTGGCTGTCGTTCCGCAAGCGCCTGAGTTTGCTGCCGACGCTGGGCCTGCTCACCAACCTGTACCTGATGACCCAGCTGGGCCTCAACAACTGGCTGCTGTTTTTCGCCTGGCTGGTGATTGGCCTGGCCGTGTATTTCAACTACGGCTACAAGAAATCCAAGCTGCGCCTGAAGCACGCGTAGCCAGTTGGCGTAGCACCCTGAGCGAGTACCCCGGAGCACGACTCCGGGGTACTCGTTTTCGTTTCCCAGAAGCAGGTTTTGGGCTGGCCAGGGAATTCTGAGCCGTCGGGCACGTTGTATATTCGCATATAGTCCGTTTTTCCGCCCGATATTTTACCTCATGAATCCACTCTTTTCGCTTTCCCTTCCCCTGTTACCCCTGCTGGCGGGCCTTGGCCTGGCCGGTGCTACATTCTCGGAGGCCCAGGCGCAGCCGTCGGCCACTACCAAGGCTGTAGCCGGGCCAACTGCCAAGCTGCCGTTACTTCAGCCCTGGAGCGGCCCCTACGGCGGCGTACCCGCTTTCGACCAAGTGAAAGTGGCCAATTTCAAGCCGGCGCTGGAAATAGCCATGATTGAGAACATGGCCGAAATTGCGCTCATCGCCAACAATCCGGCTGCTCCTACTTTCGAGAATACCATTGCTGCCATGGAGCGTAGCGGCCGCACCCTCGACCGGGTAGAAACGGTGTACGGCATCTGGGGCACTTCGCTCAACGATGCCAGCTTTGCCGCCGTGCAGGCCGAAATGGCACCCAAAATGGCCGCTTTCAGTGACCAGATAACCCAGAATGCCGCCCTGTTCAAGCGCATTGAGGCAGTCTACAACTCGATGGCGAACAGCAACCTAACGCCCGAGCAGCAACGCCTGACGGAGGTGCGCTACAAGGCCTTCGTGCGGGCCGGTGCGAAGCTCGCTGCCCCGGCTAAGGCTCGGCTTTCGCAGATAAACCAGCAGTTGGCCGGCCTCTTCAACAAGTTCTCGCAGAACGTACTGGCCGATGAAGCCAACGAAATGCTGGTGCTCAAAACCGAGCAGGATATGAGCGGCCTGCCCACTTCGCTGCGCGACGGAGCCAAAACCGCCGCCGATTCGCGCAAAGTGGCCGCGGTGGGCGTCATCACCAACACCCGCTCCAGCGTCGACCCGTTCCTGACCTACTCCGACCAGCGCCAGCTGCGCGAGAAGGCCTGGCGCATGTTCACCAACCGCGGCGACAACGGCGGGGCCCATGACAACAACGCCCTGATTACCCAGATTCTGCAGCTGCGGGCCGAGCGGGCCAAGCTGCTGGGCTACAAAACGCACGCCCACCTGCGGCTCGATAACACGATGGCCAAAACGCCCGAAGCCGCCATGGAGCTCATGGAGCAGGTGTGGAAGCCGGCCGTGGCCCGCGTAAACGAGGAAGTGGCCGATATGCAGGCGCTGGCCATAAAGGAAGGTGCGCCGGCCGACTTCAAAATTGAGCCCTGGGATTACGCCTACTACGCCGAGAAGGTGCGCAAGGAGCGCTACGACCTCGACCAGAACGAGGTAAAGCAGTACCTGCAGCTCGACAAGATGCGCGAGGGTATGTTCTGGATGGCCGGCGAGCTGTTCAACTTCAGCTTCAAGCCCGTTACCAATGTGCCCGTGTTTCACCCCGATGTGCGGGTGTGGCAGGTGAACGACAAAACCACCGGCCAGCAAGTGGGCCTCTGGTACTTCGACCCCTACGCCCGGCCGGGCAAGAAATCGGGGGCCTGGATGAACGCCTACCGCCGCCAGGAGCGCATGGATGGCCAGGAAGTGACGACCATCGTGTCCAACAACTCCAACTTCGTGAAGGGCAAGCCCGGTGAGCCGGTACTCATTTCGTGGTCGGATGCTACCACGCTGTTCCACGAGTTCGGCCACGCCCTGCACGGGCTGTCGAGCAACGTTACCTACGGCGGGCTTTCGGGCACCAGCGTAGTGCGCGACTACGTGGAGTTCCCCTCGCAGGTGCTCGAAAACTGGCTGCCTACCCCCGAGGTGCTCAACCGCTTCGCCCTACACTACCAGACCGGCAAGCCTATTCCGCAGGAGTTGGTCGACCGCATCGACAAGGCCAGCACCTTCAACGAGGGCTTCGCCACCACCGAGTTTCTGGCCAGCGCCCTCATCGACATGAAGCTGCACCTAGCCGGCGACCAGAAAATCGACCCCGATAAGTTCGAGCGCGAAACGCTGGCCCAGATGGGCATGCCCTCCGAGCTGGTGATGCGCCACCGTACGCCGCAGTTCAACCACGTATTCGCCTCCGACGGGTACTCGGCCGGCTACTACTCCTACCTGTGGTCGGTGGTGCTGGCGGCCGATGCCTTCAGCGCATTCACCGAGGCCGGCGGCGCCTACGACAAGTCGGTGGGCGAGCGGCTGCGCAAAAACGTGTTCACGGTGGGCAACACCGTCGACCCGGCGGCTGGCTACCGCGCCTTCCGCGGCCGCGACCCGAAAATTGATGCCCTGATGGCTCAGCGCGGTTTCCCGATGACGACTGCCACACCGACAACGCCGGCCGCGCCAGCAGTTCAGGCTGCGGACCAGCCGGAAAAAGTCAAGATGAAAATCAAAAAGGGCAAGCGCAAGTAGCCCCGTCAGAACCTCAGGCTGCGCTCTGAGTGCAGCCGGCACAAAAGAAGGCCCCGCAATAATTGTTGCGGGGCCTTCTTTTGTTGCTAATGCGGTTAACCCAAGCTGCGGAGGGCGGTGTAGGGGCGGGGCTTGTCCCCGCCCGCCGTTGAACGATTCGGTAACGGACCGTTGTACGAACCCATCGGAGGGCGGGGACAAGCTCCGCCCCTACACCGCCCTCCGCAGCTTGCTACGTTCTATTGCAAATCGAAGCGCAGACCCAGGTAGCCGAGGCGGCCAACCTGCGGGCCGCCAAATACCTGCGTGTTGTTGGTATCGAAGGCGTTGGAAATGCCGGCCTGGAACGTAGTGCCCCACTTCGGTACCAGGTAGCCCAGGTAAGCATCGGTGGTGCTGTAGTCGCGGATGCGGCCGACGGCGAAGGGCATTTCCTGTAGGTGGCCCTGTACCCAGCGGTAGTTTACGGAGTAGCTCAGGTTGCTGAGCTGGCCGTTTATGCCTACGTTGTACTTGTGCTTGGGCGTGTTGAAGAAGGTCTGGAAGCCAGCGGGCAGGTCGCTCTTGTCGATAACGTTGAGCGAGTAGTTGCCGGTCAGGTTGAAGCCGCGGTTGAAATAATACGTCAGACCCGCCGTAACGCCCTGGGTTTTCACTTCCTGGTTGCTGTTTGCATACGTGTACAGCACGCGGGTGGGCTTGCTCTGGTTGGTATAGAGCGTAGGGTAGCCCTCCTGTAGCTGTGCTCTGGTCGGCTGGCTGCCATCGGTATTGCCAACGAACAGCTGGCCCCCGATAAATCCATCATAACGGCTCCGGAAATAGCTTACATCGGCGTACAGGTTGGCAATCAGCGCACCTTTGTAGCCAATTTCGGCTGTTTTCACCTGCTCCAGCTTCAACGGGCTGATGTTAGCCTCGTAGGTTTTCAGCAGGTCGGGATTGGAAACGGCCGCGCCAAACGTTTGGGGCGAGGCAAACAACGCCTCGTTGTACCCCCGGAACCCGTCGGCGGCGTTGCCCAGCAGTACGGCATTACGAATGTCGCTGTACAGATACTGCTCCAGCTGCGAAGGCGAGCGGAACGCTTGCCCGTAGCTGGCGCGGAAGTTATGCTGCTTGTTTTCGCCCAGCGAATACACGGCTGATGCCCGAGGGGAGAAAGACGGCTTGAAGTTCTTGAACTCATCGACCCGGCCGGCCAGGGCCAGTTTCAGGCGCTCCTGGAATACGGTTTGGGTGAGCTGGCCATAAACGCCATACTCGTAGTTTACGATGCGCTTACCATCCCGATCGGAGAACAGCAGGCCATCGGAACCCAGCCGGTACTGGCGGTAGGCCCCGCCCACTACCAGGTTGGTACCCGCCTCGCCGAGGGTAAACTGCCGCTGAGCACTGATGTCGTGCAGGTAGGAGTTGAAGTACTGCTGGGCGCCGGCACCTGGGGTCCGGTTATCCACAATGCGGTTGCGCAGGGTGGTGAAACGTGGATCGGAGGTTTTAAGCTGGGTGCTATTGGCCGCCGACTGAGCCGCCGCCAGCGCCGCATCGGGCGCCAGGCCGGCCTGGCGGGCCTGGCTGTAGGCAGCATTGTAGGTGGCGTAGAACAGGTTCTGGTAGCTTACGCTCCCGCCTTCCGTAGTGGGCGCCTGCTGAATCAGGGAGCCCAACTGGTTGAATTCGTAGGAGTTGCCGGAGAAGTCCTCCGTGCTATACAGGCGCACAAACCCTTTGCTGCTCTTCAACTCAGCGCGGTATTGGTTCGAGCCCAGGCCCTTCACCCGGAAACGGCTCAGGTTCTGGTAGGTGGCAGTGCCCTCGGCCCGTTTGGCTTCTACGGTTAGCTTCAGGTCGTCGCGCAGCAGGTACGAAACAGTACCGCCCAAGCGGTACGACGACGTCCGGTTATCGTTGGTAATCAGCTCCTGCTCCGTAAAGCCCGGTAGGTAGGCTGTTTTTCCGTACAACTCCGGGTTGGTGCCGCCCGGCAGTTGCTGAAAAGGATTGAACGCGTATCCTCCTTCTCCGTAACGGTTTACCGCATTGTAGCCCAGCGTGGAGCCGGCGGGGTTTGCCGAACTCTGGGTGGCCTCGTAGTTCGTCGCCAGCCAGTCATCGGCCCGGAAGGCGCTGGCGTTGATCTTGAAAGCGAGTTTCTCTGTAATTTTTTTGGCGTAACGCACCTGCCCATCCAGCAAATCGCGCTGGCCGGCGCGCAGGCGCACGCTTAGCCCCTCATACACGAAGGGGTCTTTGGAGTTGAACAGGATTACCCCGCTCAGAGCATTGGCACCATAAAGAGCCGAAGACGGGCCGTGGATAATCTCGATGCTTTCCATATCCAGCTCCGGGATACCAACCAGGTTGCCAGGGCTTAGGTTGAGGGAAGGCAACTGGGTATCCATGTAGTCTACCAGCTGAATTACGCGCTCCGATTTGGCCGTGTTGAAGCCCCGGGTACTTATGCTGGTGAACAACATGGAGGCCGAGCTCACATCGATGCCCTTTACCTGACCCAGGCCGCTCAGCACCTCAGGCGTGGTAATGCGCTCAATCTGGCGGGTCGAGAGCTTATCGACGGTTACCGGAGCGCGCAGAATGCTTTCCTCAATGCGCGAGGCCGATACGATGGTTTCGTTCAGCAGGGTGGCGCTGGGCGAAAGGCCCACATTAAGGGCCTGATCGGGCGCCTGGAGCAATACTTCCCGGGTATCAAACCCTACGTAAGAAAACACCAGCGTTACCGGGCCATTTGCAAAGTCGGCGCTTACCCGGAAGCTGCCCTGCTGATCGGTGCTGGTGCCAATGAAGGTGCCTTTGATGAAAACAGTAGCTCCCGGCAGAGGTATGCCTTTATCGGTCAGCACCTTGCCGGATATAGATGCTTCGGCCAAGTTGGGGGAAACAGCGGCGTTGTAAACAGCAGGAGTTGTTACAGCAGAAACTGCAGTAGCCGAGGCCAATTGCGGCAACAGGGCCGTAGTAACCAGCAGCGAGGGGTAATAAGACTTCATACGAGTGAGAATGCCCGGGGACGTGTGTAATGGGGGCACAAACGTAGGCTCCATCCAAGCAGAGGCAGTGTATTTTTCGATGAACGTGGTATAAACCCGGGCAGAACTTAGCTTTAATTGTTTTGCAGATAGCCTGTGTAATCCCGTAGCGCACCCTGGGGCTGGTTGAGACGTATGGGGACAGATGCCGAACCTGACCAACCCCGAACTGGCCTTTGTACTGGGACGCCTGCTGCTGGGCGTAAATTTTCTGATGCACTGCCTGGTGCGCCTGCCCAAGCTGGCCGGCTTCCGGGCGGGCCTGGTAAAGCAATTCGCGGCTACGCCCCTGCCCGCGCCGCTGGTAGACGTGTTTGCCGCGGCGCTGCCCTTCGTGGAAGGCGGAATTGGGCTGGTGCTGCTGCTGGGCCTGTTTACCCGCCCGGCACTGGCAGCGGCTATGCTGGTGATTATAAGCCTGGTGGTGGGCAGCAGCCTGCTCGAAGAATGGGCAACGGTCGGTTCGCAGATGCTCTACGGCCTGTTCATTATCACCCTCATCCTGCACGCCCAGCACAACCGCCTATGCCTCGACCGGCGGCTCGGCCGTCCGGAAGTGGTGTAGCTGCGCAAAACAGGCCGGTGGCTGAGGCATACCAGGCAGCAAGCTGGTTTTGCACGCGTGGCATTCCAGCTTATCTTCCTGCCTTCAACCCAGTTATACCTGCCGTGGCTGCCAACGAAACCGTTCTGCTGACGTTACGCCTGGCCGGCTCGGTGCCTGCCCGCGCCGGCCGCGAGCTGCACGCTCACTACCTGGCGGCCCAGGCCGCCGCCCGCACCGCCCCCTACCCCGCTGCGGCCGGCCACCGTGCCGAAAAGCAGTTCTTCGCCGCCTTCGATGCGCTGCTCGATGCCCATACCGTAGGCCCCGATTACCTGGGCCGCGAGAAAATAGCCGAGCTGGTAGCGGGCGAGCTGCTGATGCTGGAGGAGCAGGGTTTGCGGGTTCCGGGCTTCGTGCTGCTCCCCAACCACCTGCATGCCGTGCTGGTACTGCCAGCGGGCGCGGGCTTATCGCTCTATAAAACCATTGAGCTGCTGCACCAGCGCACCGCCGCCCAGGCCCGCCGCCTGCTACGCGGCCAGCTCCCGCCCGAGGCCGATTTCTGGCACCCCGGCTCCCACGAATTACCTATCCAGGACGAAGCCGAGCAGCAGCGCGTGCTGGCCTACCTAGCCGCCCACCCGGCCCGCCTAGGCTTGCCCGCGCGGTTCCACGCGTGGCCGTACGTGCCGGAGTGAGTAATTGAATGCTTGCGGCACGACGTAGGGGCGGGGCTTGTCCCCGCCCGCCGTTGAACGGTTCCGTTTGGTCATGCTCAACGGCGGGCAGGGGCAAGCCCCACCCCTACATGACAGCTATCATTCACTTACTTCGCTCGGTGGATAATGGCGACGCTGACTAGGATGATGACCATGCCCAGCAGGTGCCAGAGGTTGAACTCCTCACCGTCGAGCACGCCCCAGGCCAGGGCTACTACCGGAATGAGGTAGGTGTTGGAAGCTGCGAACAGGGCCGTAGAGGTCTGAATAAGCTTATTAAAAAGCACCATGGCCACGGCCGTGCTCATGGTAGCCAGCAACGCAATGTAGCCGAAGGCCGTCCAGGCCCCGGGCACGGTGGCCAGCTTACCCAGAAAACCGGTGCCCACGAGCAGAAAAGCCAGCGCCGGCCCGCCAATAAACAGCAGCAGCAGCCCCGTTACGGCCAGGGCCGGAATATCGCTCAGGTGGCGCTTGATGACGTTTACACTCACGCCGTAGCCCAGCGTGGCAGCCACAATGAACAGACCGTACCAGGCGTTGCCGGCCCCGCCGGCGGGGGCAGTACCGGCCGCGGCGCTACCGCCTAACACCATCAGCACCAACGTGCCGGCCAGGCCCAGCGCAATACCCAGCACCCGCAGGCCGGTAAGCTTCTGGCCGAAAAAGGCAGCCCCTACCACCAGCGTAAATACGGCCGTGAGGGCATTGAGCACCCCCGCCAGTCCCGAGGCCAGCCGGGTTTCGGCGTAGGCGAACAGGAAAGCCGGCAGCAGTGTGCCCACTACACCGCTCAGCAGCAGCCACTTCAGCTTCTCGCGGTTTACGCGGCCCAGGTGGCGCAACGCAAACGGCAGCAGCAGCAGCGCCGCCACGCTCACCCGGGCGGCCCCCAACTCCAGCGCCGAAAACACCAGCAACCCCTTCTTCATCAGAATAAATGAGGTACCCCAGATGCCAGCCAGCACCAACAGCAGCGCCCACGCCGTGGCCGTTGGGGCGGGCAGCGGCGACGCGGCAACGGCGGCTGGAGCGGTGGGGGCGGCAGTAGGGTTGGCGGGGGTAGTAGTGGGCATAAGGGCAGGAGTGGAAGCAGGACGGGCGAAGAAAGCAACAAAAGAACGTCATGCTGAGCCTGCCGAAGCATCTCTGCTGCTTCGCTGAACAACCTCAGTGAAGCGGTAGAGATGCTTCGGCAAGCTCAGCATGACGTTCTGATAAACACGTAGACTTACCCCACCAGCACCGGCTCAGCGGCCGTTATTTCGTCGAGGATGCGGTGGATTTCCAGTGGGTCGTTGGTATCGACGAGGCGGCTACGCCACTGCCGGGCCCCTTCGAGGCCGCGGAAGTACTGGGCGTAGTGGCGGCGCATTTCGAACACACCGGCCCGTGGGCCCTTCCACTCCAGGCTTTTCTCGAAGTGCATGCGGCAGGCCTGCACGCGCTCCTCCACGGTGGGCGGGGCCAGCAGCTCACCGGTGGCCACGTAATGTTTCACCTCCCGGAAAATCCAGGGGTAGCCGATGGCGGCGCGGCCAATCATAATGCCGTCCACGCCATAGCGGTTCTTGTACTCCACGGCTTTCTGGGCAGAGTCGATATCACCGTTGCCGAAGATGGGGATTTTGATGCGCGGGTTGTTCTTGATGGCCGCAATCAGCCGCCAGTCGGCGTCGCCCTTGTACATCTGCACGCGGGTGCGGCCGTGCACCGTGAGGGCCTCGATGCCCACATCCTGTAGGCGCTCGGCTACTTCCTCCACGTTCTTGGTGTCCTCGTCCCAGCCCAGGCGGGTTTTCACGGTTACCGGCAGGTGGGTCGCCCGCACTACAGCAGCCGTCATTTCTACCATTTTCGGAATGTCGCGCAGCAACGCGGCGCCCGCGCCCCGGCAGGCCACCTGCTTCACGGGGCAGCCATAGTTGATGTCGATCAGGTCGGGGCCGGCCTCGGTGCTGAGGCGGGCGCACTCGCCCATCGTGGCCACATCGGAACCGAAGAGCTGGATGCCGATGGGCCGCTCGTAATCGAATACATCGAGCTTCTGGCGGCTCTTGGCGGCGGCCCGAATCAGGCCCTCCGACGAGATGAATTCGGTGTACATCAAATCGGCCCCGCCCTGCTTGCACACGGCCCGGAACGGCGGGTCCGATACGTCCTCCATGGGCGCGAGCAGCAGCGGGAAATCGGGCAGGGCAATGTTGCGGATATGGACCACTTATTTTTGAGCTGATAGCTGGCAGCGGTTAGCTGGCAGCTTTTGATTGATAACGAAAAAGGCACCGGCGCAGGCCCGTTGGGGCTGGCACTGGTATTTTGCGCAAATTTACGATTAGTTAGGGGCCCGGCCCCATCCACCCCCAACCCCGCCCCCGACATGAAAGGTTTCGTTTCGAGCCGGCTGCACCCGCTAGCCAACCTGGGTCTGCTGCTGATTTTGCTGGCCGTAATGGGCGTGCTTAGCACACTCCTTATTGCCATTATCAGCAACCTGCTGTATGGGGTGGGCTTCACGGCGCTGGGCAATGTGCAGCAGCAGCCCAGCAACTACGCCAACGGCTGGGAAGTTTCGATGCTCAGCCAGGGCCTGCTACTACTCGGTGGGTTTGGGGGGGCGGCCGTAGCGCTGACCAAGCTTACGGGCTACGAACTGCCCGATTACTTTACTCCCCGCCGCCAGATACCGCCTGGCTGGCTGCTGCTGGCGGCCGTGCTCATCGTGGCCAGTATGCCGGCTATGTCGGTACTGATTTCCTGGAATGCCAAGCTGCACCTGCCCGAGGCCCTGGCCCACTGGGAGGAGCTGGCCCGGCAGGCCGAAGCCACGGCCCAGAATACCATTAAGTACCTGACCCGCTTCTCGTCGCCGGCCCGCTTTGTGGTGGCGCTGCTGGTTATTGCCGTGATACCCGCCGTAAGTGAGGAGCTGTTTTTCCGGGGCGTGATTCAGCGCAACCTCGTGCAATGGACCAGCTCGCGGCACGTCGGCATCTGGCTGGCGGCGGCCATTTTCAGCGCCATTCACTTCCAGTTTCTGGGCTTTTTCCCACGCTTCATGCTGGGGCTTGTGCTGGGCTATTTATACGAGTGGAGCGGCAACATTCTGGTGCCCATGGCGGCCCACTTCGCCCAGAACGCCTTCCAGCTGGTGCTGCTGTATGCCCAGCAGCGCGAATGGTCGGCCACCGATTTCGACCCCGATTCGACCGAGGCTCTGCCCCTGCCCTGGGTGCTGGCTTCGCTGCTGCTCAGCTCGCTCCTGCTCTGGTACCTCTACCAACGCATGCAGCGCCCCTTCTCCGACGGCCCGCCCACCGAAATGCACACCCTGGGCCGCCGTGGTGTGGCCGTGGTGCACGCCGCCGACGCCCCGCTCCCACCCGCCCGCACCCTCAGCCACGATGGCGTGGATACAACCAATTCCTGAGCTCTTAGCGGAGAGCTATTTGCTGGTAGCTTTCGTACTGAAATCCTATTTTCGCCAGGCAATGCCTGTCAGGTTTCAGATTTTGTGCGGAGATTGAGCCGCCGACCATTGCTTTGCCTGCCTGGCATTTCCCCCTTCTATTTCTCAAAAGCGAACAGCTACTGGCTGTCCGCTAATAGCCTACAAACCGTTGTCTGAGCCCGCCGCCGCCAAAGCCCCGATGTCCAACTTAAGTCAGCGCATTATTTTTGGCGTGCTGGGAGCCGTACTGCTGCTGGGCAGCGTGTGGTTCAGTGTCTGGACGTTTGCCCTGCTTTTCGTGGTAGTGCAGGCCCGAATGCTGCTGGAGTTCTACCGCATGATGCGCCAGGCGGGTTACAAGCCGGCCGCCATGCTGGGCGTGGGCATCAGTCTGCTACTGTTTGCCAGCGTGGCTGCCCTCACCGATTTCCGGACGCTGGCCAACGCAGCCGTACCGCTGGCCGTGGCCGACATGGGCTACCTGCGCAACTCGGCGGTGGGCCTGATTGTGCTGCTGCCGGTACTGCTGATTCTGCGCGAAATGTACTCTTGGCCCCGCGCTGAGCAGGCGTTTGCGCCGTTTTCCAATGTGGGCGTGGCCCTGCTGGGGCTACTCTACGTGAGTCTGCCCATGAGCTTGCTCACGGTTGTAGCCTTCAGTGGATCAGGCGGCTATGACTACCGCCGCGTGTTTGCGCTGCTGTTTATGGTCTGGGCTTCCGATATCGGAGCCTACGCGGCGGGCAAAAGCATGGGCAAGCATAAGCTGGCTCCTAAAATCTCGCCCGGCAAAACCTGGGAGGGTGCCGTTGGCGGCTTTCTGCTCACGCTGCTGGTGGGTGCGGCCCTGGGCTGGCTGCTGCCCGAACTCTCGCTGGCTTACCGCCTGATAGTGGCTGGCGTGGTAGCCGTGTTCGGCCCGCTCGGCGACCTGGCCGAATCCATGCTCAAGCGCAGCGTAGGCGTCAAGGATTCGGGCCGCATCATGCCCGGCCACGGCGGCCTGCTCGACCGCTTCGATGCCTTCCTGTTTATCCTGCCCGTGCTGGCTGTTCTGAAGCTGATTTTCGATTCATAATCAGCCGCTAAGCGGCGCGCGCCCGCCTGCATTACCGTCTCCTTCCCCACTCCAAAGTAAAGGTCTACCTTTGCTTACGAATTCCACCCGCGGCTCCGTTTTTTCGGGGCCGCTATCTTATTCCCCCCACCCAATCCCCACCCGTATGGCTGCTACCACGGTCTACAAGTACAAAGAGCCGGCTCCCCGCGTTGATGCTGAAAACCCGCTCGAATCGATGATGTCGCGTTTCAATGTGGCGGCCGAAATCCTCGGCCTCGACGAGGAAACATACGAAGTGCTCAAGGCCGCCGACAAGCAGGTCATCGTGCATATTCCCGTCACGATGGACAACGGCAAGGTGCGCGTGTTTGAGGGCTACCGCGTCATTCACAACACCATTTTGGGTCCCAGCAAGGGTGGTATCCGCTACGATAAGAACGTACACCTCGACGAGGTGAAAGCCCTGGCGGCCTGGATGACCTGGAAGTGCGCCGTGGTCGACATTCCGTATGGTGGCGCGAAGGGTGGCATCATCTGCGAGCCAACCAAAATGAGCGCCGGCGAAATTGAGCGCCTCACCCGCGGCTACACGCTGGCCATGAAGGACGTATTCGGCCCCGACCGCGACATTCCGGCTCCCGACATGGGCACCGGCCCGCGCGAGATGGCCTGGCTAATGGACGAGTTTTCGAAGACCGTGGGCGGCACCTCGCCGGCCGTGGTAACGGGCAAGCCCCTGGTAATGGGTGGCTCGCTGGGCCGCACCGAGGCTACCGGCCGCGGCGTGATGGTAGCGGCCATGGCAGCCCTCAAAAAGCTCGGCCTCGACCCGCACACGGTGTCGGCGGCAGTGCAGGGCTTCGGTAATGTGGGTTCGTGGGCAGCCAAGCTGCTAAGCGAGAAGGGTGTGAAAATCAAGGGCCTTTCCGACGTAAGCGGCGCTTACTGGAACGACAACGGCATCGACATCGACGAGGCTATTGCCTATAAAAATGCCCACGCCGGCCGTCTCGACGGCTTCCAGGGTGCCACGATGCTCGAAAACGCCGACGACCTGCTCACCACCGACGTGGATGTGCTTGTACCAGCCGCCGTTGAGGATGTCATCACCGAGCACAATGCCCACGCCATTAAGGCCAAGCTGATTGTGGAAGGCGCCAACGGCCCTACTTCGGCGTCGGCCGACCCCATCATCAACGAAAAAGGCATTATGGTGGTGCCCGATATTCTGGCCAACTCGGGCGGCGTAACTGTTTCCTACTTCGAGTGGGTGCAGAACAAGCAGGGCTTCAAGTGGAGCGAGAAAATGGTAACCGAGCGCGCCGACCGCATCATGAACGACGCCTTCGAGAAGGTGTACCAGACCAGCCAGAAGTACGATGTGCCCATGCGCATCGCCGCCTACGTGGTAGCCATCGACAAAGTAGCCCAGACCTACAAGTTCCGCGGCGGCTACTAAAGCCCTGGTCTCGTAGGTGTCTGGCTGCCGCTGATGCAGGCATGCCGGACAGACAAACCGTTTAGCAGCCGGCGTCAGGCAGTTTTCGGGTCTTGGCGCGACATGTGGCTTGCGCACGTATATTTGTTTTCGGATAGCCCGAGCCGCTGGTTCGGGCTATCTTTGTGTAGCCTAGCTGCTTTGAGCGCTATTCTACCATCGAAATTGGCTAACTCAACGTAAGCAATAATCCGCGCTATGCTCTATCGGTCCACTTACGGACCGGCCACGAGCCACCTGAATCAGTTTACTCAGGCCGACAGGCGCAAATCAGTGATGTATGAAAATCCATAAGGAAGGACGACGGATTCTGTTTTTTACACTGCTGGCGCTGCTGGTCGTGAACCTGCTGCTGTTTCGCTACAACGCTGAAAACGGTGGTTTCAACAAGGTTTTCGCCGGCATTTCGGTTATCATGTTCCTGGTTCTGCTGCAATTTTTCCGCAGCCCGGCCCGCCGTCTCTTCACCCACGAAGACCTGATTATCGCCCCGGCCGATGGCAAGGTGGTGGTAATTGAGAACGTGCAGGAGCCCGAGTATTTCGACGATATGCGCATGCAGATCAGCATCTTCATGTCGCCGATTAACGTGCACATCACCCGCAACCCGATTTCGGGAATCGTGCGTTACTTCAAGTACCATCCCGGCAACTACCTGGTAGCCTGGCACCCCAAAAGCAGCACCAAAAACGAGCGCACCACAGTGGTGGTGGAATCGGAAGCCGGCCCGCTGGTGCTGTTCCGCCAGATTGCCGGAGCCATGGCCCGCCGCATTGTGTGGTATGTAAACGAAGGCGACGAGGTAAGCCAGGGTGAGGAGTTCGGCTTCATCAAGTTCGGCTCGCGGGTTGACATCTTCGTGCCCCTCGACACTGAAGTAAAAGTACAGATTGGCGAAAAGGTAAAAGGCGGCCAGACCGTCATTGCCCAGCTCAAAACGCCACCGCCAAGCCTTTTTTAAGCAGTTGGTGGTACCTCCCAAACAACAGCGGCGGCTCCCGATTCGGAGGCCGCCGCTGCTGTTTTAAGAGTTATGAGTGGAATTGCGCCTGGATGGCGGCATCGTCTATTGTTGCTGGGCCGGCTATACTTCGGCTTTGCATTTTGAGCCAGCCATACTTGATAGTGTAATACCAAGTTTGAGACTTCGCTGCCGGTAATCGAGCGGCGGCTATTACCTGACCGTAGGTAAATCCCTCACTCTTCTGTCGGGTATCAGGATTAGTGTAGGTATGCGTACATAGAAACTCGTCGGAAGTATACACCCACTCCATTGCCACATATACTCCTTGCTGCGGAAACTCTATTCCATAACGATCTAAATTCACAGTCACCCAGCCCCTCTCGGTCGCTGCCGCCAGCACAGATGTTGTTAGCAAGTCAGTTCCATGGCTACCATCAGGACCATCTGCCGCATATATGCGTACCCGAAAAGGAGCCCGCATGCTTACTTTACTGCAACCTATGCTTGACTTCACGAAGAAGCGCACGGCCGTCAGGTGGCCGTCGGTAGGCGGCTGGCACAGGCGGGCTATCTGCCAGCCACTGTTACTTTCACGTGATAGACGGTTTTGCTGGTAACCGCCGTGCTTGGTTGGCCCAACTAGCAACCCCACCCACTCGGCTATACCTGGCCGCACCACCACCTCGTTCAACGACACGGGCAGCGCGGCCAGCCGCAACGTGGCCGTAACCCCGGCCGGCACCGGCACGCGCTGCCTCGCATAGCCCAGCGCCGAAACACTCAGCGAGTCGGTGGGCGCAAGGGCGGCGGGCAACGGCAGTGAGAAGCGTCCCTCGTCATCGGCCTGCACTCCTATCTTTTGGGCCGGCAACTCCAGCACGGCAAAGGGTACTGCGCCCCCTCGGCTGTCCTGCACGGTGCCAGTAAGGGTGCGTTGGGCCTTCAACGGATGGGCCAGAGCCACGAGAAACGTTGTGGCAGCAAGCAAACAAGGAAATTGGGAAGGCATACAAACGGAAAGCCGGCTGATGCCACGAAGCTAGCCGATTTTACCATTCATTCAGTTAAGCCTAAATCAACCCTTTTTGGGCAACTGATAATGCAGTAGCACGGTGCCGTCGGGCCAGGTTTGGGTACGCAGCATCTGCAGCGTCTGGGGCTGCGCCTGGTGGCGCCAGAGTGGGATGCCCGAGCCCAGCACACGCGGCACCACCAGCAGCATCAACTCATCGACCAGGCCGGCTGTGAGCAGCGGCGAGGCCAGCGTACTGCCCCCGATAAGCCAGATGGTACGCCCGGGCTGCTGGCGCAGCTCCCGCACAAAAGCCAGCGCTTCGCCACTAACGAACTGTACCGATGCATCGGGCGTCTGGGTTGGGGACTGACGGCTGAACACGTAGTTGGTGAGCCCGGCATAGGGCCAGGAGCCCGAATCGAGTATTTGCTCGTACGTGCCGCGCCCAAGCAGCGTCGCATCGGCACTGGCCAGAAACTCGGCGTAGCCATAGTCCTGGTCGGCTGTGGGCAGCCACTCCACCGAGCCATCGGGTGAGGCAATATAGCCATCGAGGCTGATGGCAATATAGAGTACAACTTTACGCATGCAGGGGTGGGGTTTGGTTGGAGGAGAAGAGCGAGAGTTTGGTAAAACGTGCCGCGCCGGCTGTCGGGCCCGGTTTGGTAGCTGGTACGAACTAGGCAGCTATCAGGATTGGGGTTCGGTGCTTTGTCTTTGAATAACACCAGCAATCCGGCTGAATCTAACCAGTAAGCTAATTTCCATTTTTCAGTCGAGATTTGGAAGTGACTCCCTCGTTAAGTGGGCACCCGGTTAGCACCGTATCTTTGTACCCGCACCAAACCGGTGCCCCAGTCCGCCACTCCTTTCTTTGCACTTCCTTATCGCATGGCCGAAGAACTCCTGCTCGATACAACCCTCAGCAAAGCCGACCAATACCGCCAGCTGCTGCCCCAGCTCACTGCCCTAACCACCGGCGAGCCCGACTTAGTAGCGAATCTGGCCAACACCGCCGCCGCGCTACGTCAGGCATTCGGCTTTTTCTGGGTGGGATTTTACTTGGTAAAAGACGATGAGCTAATACTCGGCCCCTTCCAGGGCCCTATTGCCTGCACCCGTATCCGGCACGGCAAGGGCGTGTGTGGCAGCAGCTGGGCCCAAGCCACTACGCTGCTCGTACCCGACGTAGAGCAGTTTCCCGGCCACATTGCCTGCAGCTCCGCCTCGAAATCCGAAATCGTGGTGCCCGTCATCCAGAACGGCCGCGTGGTGGCCGTGCTCGATGTCGACAGCGACCAACTCAACGACTTCGATACCACCGACCAGCAATTTCTGGAGCAGCTCGCGCAGCTGGCCGCCAGCTGGTTCTAAAGTATCTGAGCTGGCTACCGGCCAGAAAGACCAGGGGCCGCAACTGAAAACATCAGTTGCGGCCCCTGGTCTTTCCAATACGTTCATCGATAAGTCAGCCTGAGCTGCGTACTTGCTACAGCACCATATAAAAGAAAAGGGCGTCTCCGTAATGGAAACGCCCTTTTAGGTAGCGGGGACTGGACTCGAACCAGTGACCTTTGGGTTATGAGCCCAACGAGCTACCAACTGCTCCACCCCGCACTGTTTGGTAATACAAATGTACCAGGCTTTTTGGGAAAAGCAGCATGAACGGCCATAAAAACCCCACTGTTACGCTATCCCCCCTGATAATCAAGCGCAAAAAATCAGTCAGTGCCCATACGACCACCCATTAGCCATCCTCTGGCAAGCCTACTCAGCCCATCAAACACGCCTGCTGCCTAAAACCGACTAGTGATTCCGAAGTGGATTTTGCCCGAGCCTAACCCGAAACGCTGCTGCTCGCTGCGCCCCAAGGCGTACACGAACTGGAACTGGCCCGCGCCGGTACGGAAGCTCAGGCCTGCCCCCAGGCCAGTAGGCGTATCGCGCGGATAGGGGTCGTTGGGCAGGTCGCGGCGCAGATAAGCCTGGTCGGCAAACACGAACAGGTAAGTATCGGGGCCGGTGAACTGGCGAAACTCGGCCGTGCCTACCGCATACTGGCTGGCGTAGAAATTCAACTCGTTGAAGCCGCGGAGCGTCGCCAGCCCGCCCAGTCGGAATAGGTCGTTGAGAAACAGCCGGTCGTTGAGCAGGGCCTCGCCGCGCAGCCGCGTGAGCAGCACCCCCGCCCGCCCGAGGCGGAAATAACGCTCGGCCCGCAAGCCCAGGCTCACTTGGCGGGTGCGCAGGGCCAGGTCATTGTATAGCTCGGGTTTCACGTCGGAGTTAGGGGTCAGGCGCTTGGTACCAATAGCCGCCTGCCCACTCAGCAGCAGTCCTCGTTTTGGAAAATAAGGGTCGTCAAGCGTGTTCCAGGTATAGTCGAGGCCGTAGGAGCCAAAGCGCGAGTCCACGTTGTCGGGCAGGCTGGTAGCCTGTTGCAGGGTGGAATTTTGGTTGAGCAGGCGGGAATTGCGCTGCTCGAAGAACACAGCCAGCCGGCCGGCCCGGGCCGTGGGGTAAGCCACCTGCACCCGCGGCCGGGTAGTGAGAAAGGATGTATCCTGCTTGAGCAGGTTAAACGAGGCACTAACTTCCAGCGGAGTGCCAAAGAACGTGGGATGCAGGTACTGAGCGTCGAGCAGCTGGGAGGTGGCATCGAGCTTGCGCCACTGCACGCCCAATCCCTTTCCCCCGCCCCCGATATTGCGCAGGTTCAGGGTAATGTCGCCGGTTATCTGCACCTTCTTCTGGCCCAGGCCCGGGTTGGGGTTGGGCAGCACGCCCACAATGGCATCGAACTGGTTGGCCGTACGGTCATCAAGCAGGAAGTATATCCGCGCCCGTCCCCGGGCAAAACGAACTTCGGGGGCGGCCTTCACCTGCAGATACGGCAACTGGCGCAACCGGCGGTCGGCCTCCAGCAGGCGTTGCTGGCTGAATGGTTCGCCGGGTTCTATCTGTAGGTATCTGCTCAGGAAGCGCGCCTTGGTTTTGGTCTGACCGATAATCTGAATGGAGTCGAACACAATAGCCGGTCCCCGGCGCAATACCACCCGGCCCTCAATAGCAGTGCCACGCAGGGCCAGCGAGTCGAGTCCTACGGTGGCAAAGGGGTAGCCTTGGTTTTCGGCCTCCTGAAGCACGCTTTCTTGAAACTTCACCCATTCCTGGGGCCGTAACAGCTGTTGCTGGTAGAGCTTTTCGCGGAAGCCAGCCCGCTCCAGGAGCGCGTCGCCAAGGTTTCCGTTGCGTAGCCGGGCCCAACGAAATTGCTCGCCCACGTACAGGCGCACGCGCAGTGTATCGTCGGTGCCCCAGCGTAGCTCATCGGCCGAGGCTGTGAGGTAAGCATCGGCCTGCAGCGCCAGCACCAGCGTACGCACCTCGCGCAGGGCAGCCAGCGAGTCGGACAGCTGCCGGCGATAGCGGTAGGCCCGTAACAGGGCTTCATCGGCAGCTTCGGTTTCGAGGCGCAACACCACGGGCCGCACTGGCCGAGGCAGGGCGGGCATAGCTTTACGCACCGAGTCGGGCGGCGGGGAAATGGCGGGCATAGCCGAAACCGGCGCAGCAGCCGGATTCAACGGCGTGCTGCCCTGGGCTGCCGCCCACCCGGCCGCATTCAGCAGCAAACACCAGAAACAGAGGATGCGGACGTACATTTGTGCCAGTGCAACGCGAACCGCGACGTTTAATTTCCCGAAGATACTTTTTGGGTAGCGGAACGCGCTTCGTAGCCGGTGGCCCCGCCTCGCCGAATGGCTTGGCATAAGCATAAGTAACCGCCGGAACATCGTACTGGCGGGCCCGCTTCGGGCATCTTTCAGCCGTTTTCTGCCCCTCTCCTTGCCTGGTATCTACCTCCACATCCCCTTCTGTAAGCAGGCCTGCCACTACTGCGACTTCCACTTCAGCACCAGCATGGGTCTGAAGAGCCGTTTGGTGGAGGCAATAGTAGCCGAGATGGATCTGCGGGCTGATTACCTGGAACCAGGAGCAACCGTTGAAACCATCTACCTCGGTGGCGGCACGCCCTCCCTGCTTTCGGCGGCAGAACTGGACCAGCTACTCACGGCCATCAACCATAAATTTACAGTGGCCGCCGATGCCGAAATTACGCTCGAAGCCAATCCCGACGACCTGACGCCAGCCAAAGTACGCGAGTTAGCGGCCTCGCCCGTCAACCGGCTCAGCATCGGCCTGCAAAGTTTCCACGAGCCGCATTTGCGCCTCATGAACCGGGCCCACTCGGCCCTGGAGTCGGGCGAGGCTGTACGCCGGGCCCAGGATGCCGGCTTCGAGAATATTTCGGTGGATCTGATTTATGGTATCTCCGCGCCCAACCACCACATCTGGGAGGCTGATATGGCAGCAGCGTTTGCGCTCCAGGTACCGCACCTCTCCTGCTACGCCCTCACCATAGAGCCCGATACCGTGTTTGGCCGCCAGCTGCGCAAGGGCAAGTTTCTGCCGTCGCCCGATGAGTTCGTGGCCCGGCAGTTTGAGCTGCTACTGGCCGAAATGGCCCGCCACGGATACGAACAGTACGAAATCAGCAACTTCTGCCAGCCCGGCCGCGAGTCGCGCCACAACTCAGCGTACTGGGCCGGTGTACCTTACCTGGGCCTGGGGCCCAGCGCTCATTCCTTCAATGGCCACAGCCGCCACGCCACGCTGGCCAACAATCCGCGCTACGTAGCCGCCATACTCGAAGAAGGCACCGTACCAGCCACTACAGAGGTCCTCAGCCCGCTGGATCAAGCCAACGAATACCTCATGACCAGCCTGCGCACTGCTCGTGGCTGCGACCTTAACCACCTACGCGACCGATTAGGCATTGACCTTCCATCTACCTGTGCCGCTTACCTGGCTCAGCTCCAAACCACCGGTCTGGCAACATTGGAAGCCGGCTGGCTGCGCCTGACCGATGCCGGCAAGCTGTTAGCCGACCACATCACACTGGAGCTTTTTCAGGCGGGCTGATAACGACATGGCGAATCAATAAGACAACTGCCGCCCCAATATTCCGGGGGTTGGTAGTACCGCTTTGACTCTTTTGTTATTTCTTTGGAAACAGTAACCGGCCATAACACCCGGCCGCTCCTATCCGCCAACCGAAAAAAGATGAGAAGACTGATTGATGCGCTGGCCGATGACACAGATTTCTTCATTGAGCAGGTGCACCTTACCGCCATCGTTTTCGATAATTCCGACGACGTGACCATCTGGGCGACTACTGATTTCGACGGGGATACGCACTTCTTTCACCTAGGCCTACCCTTTCAGCAGCTCGATCTGCTTTTGCGCCTAGCAGGCCCTCGTTCGCCGGTGTTGCAGGAAGACATTGCCGATGCACTAGCCACTGTTCAGGAGTGGCCCTGCTTACTCGAATACACGACCGAAGCCAGCGCTCCTATTCCATTGCCAAACGTAGCTCTCAAGCTCTCCTGTACCTATCCGGCCGATGAGCCATTTGGTGAAGAAGAGGAAGAAGAGCTACCCTTCGACATAAGTGTGCAGGAAGAGGAAGAAGCAGCCGAATACGAAGCCGAGCAGCCGCACAATATATTCTATCTGGAAGGAGTATTTCTACGAGTGGTATAGCTACATACCCAGCGGGGCAACATACAGAATAGCAGGAAATAAGAGGCGCTACAGACCCATTGGGGCCACCGCTTAACGATACAAAACAATTGCTCGCCGGAGCACATGGTGGAGGTCATTTCAGGCTTGATGAGGCCGGAGTTTCCATCAACAGAGTCTACAACGGAATACGGCCCGCCTCCTCGGTTGAGGAAGCGGGCCGTATTCCGTTGGGGCGCCTACCGTGCTTGCGCAGCCCGTCGGGCCAAGCCGTACCGGGGCCGTACCGGGGCCATGCCGGGCAGTAGG
>NZ_JABKAU010000024.1 GCF_013377885.1 Hymenobacter lapidiphilus | reverse complement strand
GAAAATGAGCTGTTCGATGCTGCTCAGTTAAGTAATCGAAACACTCACGCTTACTTCCTGCTGCTCACTTCTTAACCGAGAAAACTTTCTCGCCCGCAATCCAGGTTTGCTGCACTTTGGCGGCGCGGAGTCGCTCGTTGGGGGCTTTGAGCAGGTGGGTATCGACGACGACGAAGTCGGCGGCCATGCCGGGCGCGATGCTGCCTTTCTGCTTGTCTTCGAAGGCGGCGTGGGCGGCCCAGGTGGTCATGCCGCGCAACGCATCGGGGCGCGAAAGGGCGTTGGCGGGCTGGAAACCACCGGCCGGGTAGTTCTTGGCATCCTGCCGGGCCACGGCCGAATGGAAGCCGAAGAGCGGGTTGATGTCCTCCACCGGGAAGTCGCTCCCGATGGCTACCTGCCCGTATTGCTGGCGCAGCTGCTCGTAGGCGTAGGCCGTTTTGAGGCGTTCGGCCCCCAGTCGCTCGCCGGCCCAGTACATGTCGGAGGTGGCGTGGGTGGGCTGCACCGAAGGCACGATGCCGAACTGCCCGAACTTGCCCATATCGGCCGGCGTGACTACCTGGGCGTGTTCAATGCGCCAACGGCGGTCCTTCTGGCCCTTCAGCGCCTCGCCATAAATGTCGAGGATGATGCGGTTGGCCGAGTCGCCGATGGCGTGAGTGTTCATCTGAAACTTGCTGGCCGCCAATAGCTTGGCCAGCTCCCGGAACTCCTTTTCGGTGGAAAGCAGGAAGCCCGTTTCCTGGGGCTTATCCTGATACGGATGCACCAGGCAGGCCCCGCGCGAGCCCAGGGCCCCGTCAGCGTACACCTTGAACGAGCTGACGGTAAGCCGGTCTTTGAGCACCGGGCCATTCTGAAGGTAAAAATCCTTGTTCTGCTTGGTTGGGGCCAGCATGACGTGCAGGCGCACCTTGAGCTTGCCAGCCTCCTGCAGCTGGTCGAGGCGGTCGACCTGGGCCTTTTCCAGACCTGCGTCGGCCATGCTGGTCAGGCCCACGGCCAGGCAGCGCTGCTGCGCGTCGAGCAGGGCCGCTTCGGCCTCGGCCGCGCCGGGCTCCGGTATCTTGGCCGACACCAGGTCTACGGCGTTATCTACCAGCAAACCTGTAAGCCGTCCGGCCGCATCCTTGGTAATCGTGCCGCCGCTGATGGGCGTGCGGGCCGTAATACCGGCCAGATCGAGTGCCTTCTGGTTGACGAGGGCCGCGTGCCCATCTACCCGGATGATGAATACGGGCGTGTTCGGAAACAGTGCGTCGAGCGTGTCTTTGGTCGGGAACTGCTTGTTGGGCCAGTCGTTCTGGTCCCAGCCGCGGCCCGTGAGCCAGGCCGCCTGCGGGTACTGCTGCCGCTGCTGGCTCAGTTTGGCCACCACTGCCGGCCACGACGCGGTACCGCCCAAATCGGCATCGCGCAGGCCCAGAGCGTAGCGGTAAAAGTGGCAGTGCGCATCGTAGAAACCGGGGTAGATAAACTGTCCGTTCGCGTCCACCTCCTCTTTCGCCTCGAACTGCCCGCGTAGCTCCTCGGCCGTGCCCACGCCCACAAACTTGCCATCCTTCACGGCAAACGCCTGCGCCGAACTGAACGCCGAATCGACGGTGTACACCGTGGCGTTGTACACGAGCAAATCGGCGGGCTGGCGGTTGCCGGAGCCGCCAGACTGGCAGGCACTGAAGCCGGCGGCGAGCAGCGGCAGGGCCAGCAATGAGCGAAAATGTGGAAGCATAGAAGCGGGAGAGGGGTTGGTAAACGGGAAGGTCGGGGAAAAGCCGCTGAGAAAGATAACAGCGAAAAAAAGAACGTGTCATCCTGAGCAGAGCGAAGGATCTTATCACGTTCGAACGACCGTAACAACGACTCGTTCAAGCGTGATAAGATCCTTCGCTCCGCTCAGGATGACACGTTCTTTTTTGCTTCTAAAAAGCCGTGCTAGTCGAAGCGCATGTGCTTCACCGACTCGCCGGAGTTCTTCAGCTCCAGCAACGACTCGATACCGATTTTCAGGTGGTTCAGCACGTAGCCAGCGGTTACTTTCTTGTCGCTCTCCGATGTTTTCACGCCCTCGGGCGTCATCGGGTTGTCGCTCACCAGCAGCAGCGCACCGTGCGGAATGCCATTCACGAAGCCCACGGTGAAGATGGTAGCCGTTTCCATGTCCACGGCCATGGCCCGCACCTGGCGCAGGTACTCCTTGAACGCCTCGTCGTGCTCCCACACGCGGCGGTTGGTGGTGTACACCGTGCCGGTCCAGTAGTCCATTTCGTACTTCTTGATCATGCTGCTTACGGCGCGCTGCAGGCGGAAGGAGGGCAGGGCTGGAATTTCGGCCGGTAGGTAGTCGTCCGACGTACCCTCGCCCCGGATAGCGGCGATGGGCAGAATCAGGTCGCCGAGCTTAGTGTTGGATTTCAGGCCGCCGCACTTGCCCAGGAACAGGGCCGCCTTGGGCTCGATGGCCGAAAGCAGGTCCATAACAGTGGCCGCCATCGGCGAGCCCATACCGAAGTTGATAATAGTGATGCCGTTGGCCGTGGCCGTCTGCATGGGCTTGTCGAGGCCGCGCACTTCGGTGCCGAACTGCTCGGCAAACATGGTCACATAGTTCGCAAAGTTGGTCAGCAGAATGTACTGCCCGAATTCCTCTAATTCGACTCCGGTATAGCGCGGGAGCCAGTTTTTAACAATGTCAGCTTTAGTTTTCATACGAAAGGGTTAGGGTTGCGAAAGATAAGGTTACACCGCAACCGGCAGCAGCCCGGAGCAGCGGCCAGCGCAGTCGGCCGGAAAAGGGTAGGTACAAAAAAGCCGTCGGTGCCCGGAAGGGGGAATCGACGGCACGGAATGAAAAGCGGGAGAAACCCCGGGGCCGTACCTTTGTAGGTGATGCAAGAGTTGAATCTGCCGCCTTTCGAAGCCAAAGTTACACAAAGCGGCGAAAAGTTGCTAATCTGGGACGTGCTGCGCCGTCGCCACGTGGTGCTCACGCCCGAGGAGTGGGTACGCCAGCATCTGGTACACTACCTCATCAACCACCGCGGCTACCCCAAGGGGCTGCTGAGCCTGGAGCGCGGCCACCAGTACAACCAGCGCCAGAAACGCACCGACCTGCTGGCCCTCGATGCCAACGGCCAGCCGCTGCTGCTGGTCGAGTGCAAGCGTCCCACCGTGCCCATCACGCCCACCGTCGCCCACCAGATTGCCACCTACAACCTCACCATCGGCGCGCCGCTGCTGCTGCTCAGCAACGGCCTGGAGCACTACTGCTGGCGGGTAGATACCGTAAACCGCACCAACGAGCGGCTGAATGAAGTGCCCGTTTATTTGAGCTGTTAGCGCGTAGAGCCAGCTAAACTTGTGGAGGGCGCTGTAGGGGCGGGGCTTGTCCCCGCCCCTACAGCGCCCTCCACAAGTTTAGCTAACAGCCTCTGCCAGCACTGCCGCCAACGCATCAATTTCGGCTTCAGTGTTGAAGGAATGCACGATGAGCCGGAGCCGCTCGGTGCCGGCGGGCACGGTGGGCGCCACAATGGCGCGTACATCGAAGCCGGCAGCCTGAGCGGCGGCGGCTATGGTGCGCACGGCGGTGGGGCCGGGGTTTTGGGTGAAAAAAACCGGGTGGATAACGTGGCTGGTGGCCGGCACGTGCAGGCCGGGCACGGCATTGAGCGTAGACCTCAGGTAATCGGAAAGCCGGAAAAGCTGCTCGCGAGCCGGCAGCAGCCCGGGCAGCAGCTCGTAGGCCGCCGCAAGGCTAGCCACGGTGGTTGGGGGAAGGGCCGTGGTGTAAATGAAGGGCCGGCTGAAATTGAGCAGGTAGTCGCGCAGCAGGGCAGAGCCGGCAACGGCTGCACCCTGGCTGCCGAGGGCCTTACCGAAGGTGAGGATACGGGCAAATACGGCCTCCTGTAGTCCCAACTCAGCTACCAGCCCTTCGCCGCGGGGGCCGTACAGGCCGTTGGTATGCGCCTCATCAACCACCAGATGCAGGCCCAAGCGCTGGCAAACGGCCGCCAATTCGGCCAGCGGGGCTACGTCGCCATCCATCGAATACAGTGCCTCCACGGCTACGAACACCGCGCCGGTAGCGCGGGCTGCCTTGCGCTCCAGGTCGGCCAAATCGTGGTGGCGGAAGCTCCAGGCGGTGGCCGGCGTGGCCCGGATGCCGTCCTTGACGGAGGCATGGCTGGCCTCGTCGTAGAGAATCGTGTCGCCGCGCCGGGGCACAGCCCCGAAGAAGCCCAGGTTGGCCGCGTAGCCCGAATTGAAGAGCAGCGCCGCTTCGGCCCCGTGGAACTGAGCCAAATGGGTTTCGAGGGCCTCGGCGGTGGCTGAGTTGCCGGTGAGCAGCCGCGAGCCGGTGCTGCCGGCCGGTAGTTGGGCGGCTGCCTGCACCGCTGCCAGTACCTGCGGGTGTCGGCTCAGGCCCAGGTAGTCGTTGGAGCTGAAATCGGTGAGGCCGGGTGCGGGCGGGGCGGGCAGGCGGCGGCGGGTGCCCGTTGCCTCGCGCCGGGCCAGCTCGGCGGCCAGGCGCTGGTGCAGAGAAGTAGGCATAGTAGCGCGGAAAAACTGTCTGTCATTCTGAGCAGAGCGAAGGACCTGGTAAGAAGCTGATATCAAGTATTAGCATCTTACCAGGTCCTTCGCTCTGCTCAGAATGACACGGAAACCTCAGCCTGCAAACGGGCCTACCGAGAGCCACACGCTGCCATCCTGTCCGAAGGTGCGGGCACTGATGACCAGCCATTCCGAATCCACCTCCACCCGGTCGCCAACGGCAGGCAGCACGCCGTGGCGCTGCATCACCAGCCCCAGAGCCGACCCAACCTTGTCTTCCAACTCCGAAATCAGGTCGTGGGCCTCGCGGGCCTCATGCTGCTGGCGGATACTTTCGGCGTAGGCATGATTAAGATTGAGGTCGAAGGGAATTTCCATGGAGTGAGGAGGAATTAGAAAGAAAAAACAGTGTCATGCTGAACGAAGCCGCAGGCGTAGTCGAAGCATCTCTACCGCAAAAAGTGAATCCATACGTCAGGATTACCATTGTAGTAGGAATGCTTCGATTCCGCTGCACTCAGCATGACACGCTTCTGGAGTGCTGACGGCCCGTACTACGCCTCTACCGGCGCCTTGCCGCGGCCCATCAGTACGGCGCCCTCTGGCACATCTTTGAACGACTTGCGGGGCTTGAGACCGAGCAGGGCGAACATCTGCTGGTCGGCGTCGAAGTCGGGGTTGGGGGTGGTCAGTAGCTTCTCGCCCGAGAAGATGGAGTTGGCACCGGCCAGGAAGCACAAGGCCTGCTCGGTAACGGGCATTTCCTGGCGGCCGGCCGAGAGGCGCACCATGGTGTTGGGCATCAGAATGCGGGCGGTGGCAATCATACGCAGCATTTCCCACACGCTCACGCGGGGCTGCTCGGCCAGGGGCGTACCTTCTACGGGTACCAGGGCGTTTACCGGTACGCTCTCAGGGTGAGCCTCCAGGGTGGCCAGCGTGTGCAGCATGGCTATGCGGTCCTCGTCGGTTTCGCCCAGGCCAATGATGCCGCCCGAGCACACCGAAATGCCGGCCTTGCGCACGTGCTCCAGCGTATTCAGCCGGTCATCGTAGGTGCGCGTGGTGATGATGTCGTCGTACTTCTCGCGGCTGGTGTCAAGGTTGTGGTTGTAGGCATAGAGGCCGGCTGCTTTCAGGCGCTCGGCCTGGTACTCGTTCAGCATACCCAGCGTGCAGCATACTTCCAGCCCAAGGCCGTTCACCTGCTCCACCATACCCAGCACGCGGTCAAAGTCCTTATTGTCGCGGATTTCGCGCCAGGCGGCACCCATGCAGAAGCGGGTGGAGCCGGCGTCGCGGGCGCGCTGGGCCGAGGCCAGCACTTCGGCGTCGGGCAGCAGCTTGTGGGCCTGCACGCCCGTGTGGTAGCGGGCGGCCTGGGGGCAATAGGCGCAATCTTCGGGGCAGCCGCCGGTTTTCACGCTTAGCAGCGTGCACACCTGCACTTCGCCGGTAGCCTGGGTTACGGCATGGATGGCGGCAGCCTGCGAAACAAGTTCCAGCACGGGCTGGTGGTAAATGGCGGTTACTTCGGCGAGGGTCCAGTCGGTGCGGAGCATGGTTAAGCTATTAGCTGTTAGCTGATGGCTGTTAGCTCTTGTGGCGGTGCTGTCAGGCGGAAAGCTAACAGCCAGTAGCCAACAGCTAACAGCTAAAATATAGCCGCAAGATACTCAGCGGGGCCAGAGTATCCTCGCCTCTTCCTACCGGAGGGTTGCCTAATTTTCGGTGTACTGATTTTGCAGCTTCGGCTCGGCGGGCTGCTCGGCGCGGGCGTCGCGGGTGTTTTTCTGCACGGCAATGGCAGCGAACAGGCTCAGCAGAAACGACATGGCGTAGAAGCCCTTTTCGCTGAGCGTGAGCGTGGCGTTCCACAGGCCTACCGTGAGCAGGGCAATGGAGAGGATGGTGGAAAACCAGCTCAGGCCATAGTAAATGCTGGTTACCGGAATGCCGTCGAGCTGGTCGCGTACCGATTTCTGGAGCGAAATGGCCGAAAACAGCCCGTACATCAGAATGGTAAAGTAGTAGCCCTTCTCGTTGAGCAACATCTGGGCATTCCAGAGGCCGACGATGAAGGCGACCATGCCGGCCAGCAGGGCAGACCAAGAGGCGGCAACAAAGGCGTTAGATGGTTTGGCGAGCGGAGCGTTCATGGCAGTGGCAGTGGCAGTGACGTGGTGAAAGAAATATCGGCGGCAACGCGTCCGACATTCCAAACATACGCGCCCATTCCCGGCGAATAGCCCCAGGATTCCGTGCGTTCAGACTTTAGCAAACCAGCCTTGCTGGAGTAGCGTCGGCTAATGCGTAGGCATAAAAAGGCTGTCTAAGAATACTAAAAGCTGTTTTGATGCTGCATTTTTGCCTCTTACACGTTGCCCGATAGGTGCAATATCCGACTTCCTGACAGGCGTGTTTCAGCAGGATTAAGGCCTGCTGCTGGTCGGAAACCAGTCGGGTATCTGCCAAAAAAACATCAGCCCCCGACCTATTGAAAGTTCGGGGGCTGCTGAAATTGGATTCGGCTGATACTACCGGCTGCGGCTGGAACCGCGGCTGCCGCGGCTGCTGCTTTGGCCCTTAGCAGGGCCGCCACTGCCTTTTGCCGGGCGCTTGGTGGCACCTTTCGGACCACTTTTTGGGCCGGCAGATTTTCCGGGACGGGGGCCGGCTTTATCGGTGGGGCGGCCCGAGCCGGCGGTGCGGCCGGCCGTTACCAGCCGCTTGGGCTTGGCTCCAGGACGGACGGAATCTTTATCGAGCCAGGTGCCGGCTGGCAGGGCTTTGGTTTTGCGCGGGGCCTCGTCGCCCATCGAGGGGTCGGAGGGGAGGCGTACGATGTCGGGGCGGGTGGTGGCGCGGCGTGCGGTTTTGCGGCCCGGCTGGTCGCCCCACTGCTCGGCCGTGGATACCACTTTGCGGCGGCGCGGCGTGCGGCCGTCGTCGGTGCCGCTGGAGTTTTCAATCATCTCAAACAGCACCTTCAGCTCCTTGTCGCGCAGCTCGCGCCACTCGCCGGGCCCCAGGCCTTTGATGCTGATGTTCATGATGCGGATGCGCTCCAGCTGCACCACTTCGTAGCCGAAATGCTCGCACATGCGCCGAATCTGGCGGTTCATGCCCTGCACCAGCGTCAGCCGGAAAATGTAGGGCGTTTCCTTCACCACCTTGCATTTCTGGGTCATCACGCCCAAAATGGGCACCCCGTTCTGCATGGCCTCGATAAAATCGTCCTTGATGGGCTTGTCCACCATCACGATGTACTCCTTCTCGTGCTGGTTGCCGGCGCGCAGGATTTTGTTCACGATGTCGCCATTACTCGTCATCAGCAGCAGGCCCTGCGACTCCTTGTCGAGCCGGCCGATGGGGAAGATGCGCACCGTGTGCTTGATGGCCCGGATAACGTTGTCCTTCACGCCCAAATCGGTGGTCGTGACGATGCCGGGAGGCTTGTTGTAGGCCAGGTACACCGCCTCTTCTTCGGGCCGGGGCTCGATGTGGGCGCCGTTTACCACCACCCGGTCGCGGGTGGTTACCTGGTCGCCAACGGCGGCCCGCTTGCCGTTCACCGTTACGTTGCCCTGCTCGATGTGGCGGTCGGCTTCGCGGCGCGAGCACACGCCACTTTCGCTGATGTATTTATTGAGTCGGGTTGCCATAAGAGTAAAACGTAGTGCCGGGTACTGAAGGGGTGTTAGGAAATTGGCAGGCTGAGCCTGTCGAAGCAGTGCTGCTCGCAAAGGCATTCCAACACCCGCTTAAACCGGCGGCAAAAAAAGAAGCTGCCGGCCCGAGGTGGGTCGGCAGCCCGCAAAGGTACGCCGTATTCAGGAGAGGGGTACTGTCTCGGTTGATAACCAGCGGGCACGCTTAGGTCCGAACCGGAGCTTAAGCGAAAAACGCGAACAGCGCCGTTTCCAGTTCGGCGGACAGCGTGGGCGGCGTGATGGTGCGCAGATGCAGCGGCTGAGTACCATCGGTAGGCGAAAAGGTGCCCTCGGTGGTGTTGAAACGCAGCTGGCCCTGCGTGAATTCGCGCAGGTGTTCGCCGGCTTCCGTGCTCATATCCTCAAAATCGAGCTGGCTGAGCTGGCCGCTGGCATTATCGAAATACAGCCAGAAGTACAGGTGGCTGGGGTTCTTGCTCTGGATGTCGAGGCGCTTTACTTCGAAAACGGTGGCCGTATCGGCTTCAAACAGAAACAGGGAGCGGTAGGGGAAACGCATAGGGTCAGAGAAAAGAGTGCTTACAACACGTACACGAGCAGCCCGAGCAGGGGCACGAAAACCAGCAGACACAACAACAGCGGCCGCCAGATGCTCCGGGCCGGGTGGTCCTTTTTGTTCAGGATAAACGAATCGGCGTAGGTGTTGAGGCCGTAGCCGCCCGCCAGCCCGATGCCCGCGGCGTAGGCCCCGTAGGCAGACGTGTTGGGCAGGAAGGATACCAGCACCCCCATCAGGACCATATACACCACACTCGCCCAGATAACCTTGCGCGCCTGATCAGGCCTGCCAATCGTCCGCAAGTTGCTGGCCGTGAGGAAACTGGCCGAAATGGTAGTGAACACAAGCGAGAACAGCCGGATACTACGCTGGGAATACAGAGGGAGAGGAGGCGCGGAGTCGGAAGCAGGAACAGGCATCAGGAAAATTGGGCGTCTGCCGGAAAATGAGCGGCGTTCGGACTACAATTTTACCTCTTTTTCGCCCTGGTCTACGCCTTTCATCCACGTTGTCAGGCCGCGCATATAGGTTTGCTGGTCGTCGTAGAAGCTCATGTGGCTGCCGTTGGGGCAGATGAGGGCCGTGCCGTGCTGCACTGTTGAGGCCACCATGCGCATGTGCTCGGGGTCCATGGTGTCGTGTTTGCCACCGATGCTGAGCACGGGCACCGCCAGTTTCGGTAGGTCGGGCACGCGGTTCCAGTTGAGCAGCTTGCCCGATACGCCGAACTCGCTCGGTCCCTGCATGGTCACGTAAAGCGACTGGTTCATTTTGGCAAACGAGCGGTTCACCGGTTCGGGCCACTCGCTTAGGGGGCGGCGCAGGATGTGTTGGGTGTAGAAGTTGGGCAGCAGCAGCTCCATGTAGCGCGGGTTCTGGAAATCTTTGCGCGCCTCAATTTCCCGGATTTCCTTGAGCACTTCGGGTTTGAACTGCGGCGCCAGCACGTCGTTGGCGTACTTGCCGTAGGCCGGAATGCTCATCATCATGTTGCTGATGACAAGGCCCTTGAGGTGTTGCTGGTACTTGAGGGCGTACTCGGCCGCCAGAATGCCGCCCCAGCTGTGGCCAAGCAAATAGAAGTTGCTACTGTCGAGCTGGAGGGCCTGCCGCACCTGCTCCACTTCCTCCACGTAGCGCGGCAGGCTCCACATGGCGGTATCCTTGGGGTTGTCGGAGTTTCCGCAGCCGAGCTGGTCGTAGTAGATGAACTCGATGCCCTCGCGGGGCAAGAAGCTCTCCATGCACTCAAAGTATTCGTGCGTGGCTCCCGGCCCCCCATTCAGCAGCAGCAGCCGGATGCGCGGGTTGCTCCCAAACCGCTTGGTCCAGACGTTGAACGTGCCCTTAGGGGTGGTAATGGGCACCATCTTCACCCCGCCATCAGCCAGCGCGGTAGTGTCGGGAGCCGGGAAGTAAGCCGTGAGGGCCGGTGTGGCGGCGGCATCGGGCGCTTCGGTAGCGGAGGGGGAGCAGGAGGAGGCCGCGAGGGCCAGCAGGGTGACAGCGAGGAGGCGTTTCAGCATCCGGCAATATATTCAGTTGTCAGTTGTCAGTTGTGAATGAGGTAGGGGCGGGGCTTGTCCCCGCCCGCCGTCCGCACCGTTTCAACGATTCCGTTCAACGGCGGGCGGGGGCAAGCCCCGCCCCTACCTCGTTCAGTTACTCCGCCAGCCATTGACTGGTCCGGTACACGCCTGGGCCGATAAACAAGCGCAGGAGCTCGTCGGTGAGAAGCAGGCCATTGGCGCTGTTGGTGAAGAAGAGCATGCTTTCGCGGCGGCCAGGCAGCACCATGAAAAAGGCCTGAAAGTCGTCGTTATCGCCCCAGTGCCAGAGGGCAGGGCCGGCGCTGGTGGTAGCCAGCCCCACGCCTGCCGCCCAGGCCACAAACGGGTCGGTGGGGCCAGCTGGCCGACCACAGCGGCGGGCCTCATTGGCGGGCGTGGTCAGCAGGGCAGCAGTGGTTCGTTTGAGGCCGCGGCCGGTGTGCAGGGCCTGCACAAAGCGGTTGTAGTCGGGGGCGGTGGTGAGCAGGCTGTAGGCCGCGTATGGCTCGGCAAAGCGGCGCACCTGGGTAGGCTGGCCGGCCTTGTCGTGGCCGTAGGCGGCATTGCCCGCAAATCGGGGTTGCCACCGGAAGCTGCTGCGGCGCATCTTCAGCGGCCCGAAAACCTCCCGCTGGGCCAGTGTTTCCAGCGGTTCACCGGTGAGCTGCTCCAGCGTATGCTGCAGCCACACAAAGCCTTCGCCCGAGTAATTCCAGCAGCTGTCGGGCGCAAAGCGAAACGCTAGGGGCGAAGTGGCCCAGGTGGCCCCCAGTGGGTTATCGGCCCAGTTGGGCAGGCCGGTGGTGTGGGTGAGCACCATGCGGGCCGTTATGCGGGCAGCGTGGGGCTGGCCCTGCACCCGCGGGTACGGCGCGTAGCTGAGCAGCGGCCGGTCAAGGTTGAGCCGGCCCTGGTCGTGGAGGTGGAGCGTGAGGTAGGCCAGCACCACTTTGCCCAACGAGGCCGCCTGAAACACGGTTTCGGCCGTTACGGCCGCGGCCGAATCCTGCCGGAGCCGTCCTGCCGTGTAGGTTGTAGCCTTGCCGCCTTTGGTATGCACCAGTTGCAGCCCCGGCACGTTTCGCTGGGCCAATAGGGCCGTTAGCTCAGCCTGCTGGGCGGGAGCGTGTAGGCTGAGCAACAGCAGAGCCAGCAGGAGCAGCAGTTTCATAGAACTCAGGAAGGCCGGACGCGGGGTTACGGCCGGGACGGGTACTTGGGCAGATGCGGGAACGGGCCAGCAGTTGCCCCGGCAAAAAAGCAAAATGGGCTGCTCTACCTGGAGCAGCCCATCAGACTGGCGAAATAAGCCACAAAATCCGCTAAAATTCGTGCTAATACGTGATTAGCCCAATGTGTGGTACACGGCCTGCACGTCGTCGTCCTCTTCGAACTTCTCAATCAGGTTCATCACTTCTTCCAGCTCGTCGCCTTCGAGGCTAACGGTGGTGTTGGGCACGCGTTGCAGCTGGGCCGACAGCACGTTGAATGCCTTTTCTTCCAGCGCCTTTTGCATCTGCCCGAAGTCGGTGAAGGCCGTTTCCACTACGATGTAGTTTATTATCTGGCCCTGCTCGTCCTCTTCCTGGTCGGCGTACACATCCTCGGCGCCGGCGTCAATCAGCTCCAGCTCCAGCTCTTCCAGCTCCAGGCCTTCGGCGGCCAGCTTGAACACGCCCTTGCGGGTGAACGTGTAGTCGGAGGAGCCGGCGGTGCCCAGCGCGCCGTTGCCCCGGTTGAAGTACATGCGTACGTTGGCCACGGTGCGGGTGGGGTTGTCGGTGGCAGTTTCAATCACCACAGCCACGCCGTGGGGCGCATAGCCCTCGTACACTACCTCCTGGTAATCTTTTTCCTCGCGCGAAGAAGCCCGCTTGATGGCGGCTTCCACCCGGTCTTTGGGCATGTTCACGCCCTTGCCGTTCTGGATAGCCGTGCGCAGGCGCGAGTTGGTGTCGGGGTTGGGGCCAGCCTCCTTCACGGCCATCACAATTTCGCGGCCGATGCGGGTAAAGTCTTTCGACATCTGGTCCCAGCGCTTCATTTTGCGGCCTTTGCGGAATTCAAACGCGCGTCCCATCTATTGGTGGTTTGGTGAAATGGTAAGGAGTAAGGTATCGTGCTGGCCCGAGGCCGGAACGAGGTGCAAGTTAGCAGAAACCCAGCCGGGGCTGAAATCGAGGAGCAAATTAGCAGGCGAACATGAGTGTCAGTTTCACGCATTTACCAAGTCGCTCCTTTACTGTTTCACCTTGAGTCCCAGGCCGCGGGCCAGTAGCCAGTCGAGGGCGCGGGCGGGCAGCAGGCGGGGCACGATGTAGGCCCGGAACACGTCGGCGGCAATGGTGTAGCGCAGTTTGGGGCGGGGCGCTTCCATAATCTGTACCAGCCGGCCCGCCACGTACTCGGGCGTCAGGCCCTGGGCGCGGGTTTTGTTGATAAAACCCAGGAAGCGTTGGGCCGGGCCGTGGTAGGGCGTGTGGGCATAGGGCGCCAGGTCGATGCCCTTGTCCCAGATGGGCGTTTGCGTAACGCCCAGGCCAATGAGTACCACCGGAATGCCGAACAGTTTCAGCTCGCGCCGCCAGCTGCCCGTGATGCCCTCCAGCGCATGCTTGCTGCCCACGTAAGCCCCCAGAAACGGCGAGGCCACCTGCCCGCTCACCGACCCCATATTCAGTACCCGGCCGGGGCGGCCCCCGAACCCCGGCCGCGCGCCCAGCAGCGGCAGAAATGCCTGCGTCACGGCAATCAGGCCTAGCACGTTCACCTCGAAGTGCTGCCGGATGACTTCCAGCGGCTGATGCTGCAACGGCCCGCCAAAGGCCACGCCGGCGTTGTTGAACAGGCCCGTCAGTGGCTCCCGACCCAGAGCGCGGCTCACTTCGGCCGCCGCCCGGGCCACGGCCTCGGCATCAGTCACATCGAAAATCAGGGGCATGAAATCGGGGCCGAGTTCGGCCTGCAGCCGCGTGGCATCCGCTTCGGTGCGCAAGCTGCCGAACACGCGGTAGCCCCGCGCCAGGAACGCCCGCGTCGCCGCCAGCCCCACTCCGCTCGATACCCCGGTAATAACGATTGACTGCATCGGATGAAAAGAAGTAAGCTGAACGGATATGCGTGTTTTAAAAAAGCCCGGTAAGGGTGCTTGCTGCTACTGCCGCCGTAGCGTGTAGGTGCTCTGGTTGCCCACCGGAAAGCCCGCCACTACGATGGTAAGCTGGCCTTTGTCCAGCCGGAAAGTACCTTCGTCGGTGCGTGGTTGGCCTTTTTTGTCGGTGTGCGTGAAACGGATGCGGCCGGGCGTGAACGTGTAGCGACCGTCCTGGTCGAAGCGCATGGGGCCGCCGTTGGCCGTCAGCGTCAGGCGTTTCTGGTAGCTGCCGTCGGAGCGCAGCGTGAGCGTGCCGCCCACGCCCTGGGCCGGTATGGGCTCGGAGCTGCTTTCACGGTCGAGGATGGTGTAGCTGAGGTAGGAGTAGGTGCCGAAAAACGGCGCGGGTGCAACCGGGTGGGGTACTGGCTGCACCCGGGCGGGCTGTTGGGCCGCCAGTGGCAGCGCCAGTAGCAGCAGAGAAAACAGAGGCAAGAGGTGGCGACGGACGTTCATGCCGAAAGATAAGCGCCCTTTGGCAGATGAAAGGGGGTGCCGCTACCCGACTGACGATTAGTCCTCGATGCTCAACACCCAGGCCAGCGCGGCATCTGCTTCATCAAAATCGAAGGTTTTAATGGGCAGCTTCTGCGTGAGCGAAACACTGCAGGCCACCGCTTCGCGTGAGGGCCAGTCCATGGCATTTATCCAGGCTACGGCCCGCACGCCGTGGGCAGCCAGCGCGGGGGCCAATACCTGTCCAATCCAGTCGCCGGCTTCCAGCCACTCGCCAAATACTTCGCTGCTATCATTCACCATGCGGTGCACGGGCTGCGTGGGGGGCAGGCTGGCGAGCATGAGCTGACACTGCTGCTGGGCCAACGCTGCATCGAAGCGGCCGCGCCATTGGGCCTGCACCAGCTTGTGCCGGCTGCTGTAGCTCACCAGCAGCGTGGGCGTGTCAAGCAGGATTTGGTCAAAGTAAACCATGCTTCTCGGGGGTAGGGGCGAGGGTGGGGGCGCCACCGGTCGGCAGCCTGCGGGTACATACGGTACTTGGGGCCTAAAAGTAAGTGCCCCCGGAGTATTCATTCAGAAAAGATGTGGCAGAGCAGAGTACCGTATTCTCACGGTTTGTTCGGCTGCCAATCCGTTACTTTGGGCTATGGCTGATTTTCTGCGTGAACTGATTCGCCCGGCCGCCGAGCTGCCCGACGCCGATGTGTGCCTCGTAGGCTTGCCGCTCGATTTTGGGACGGTGCTGGAAGGCGGCCGTGCCGGGGCCGCCCACGCCCCCAACGCCATCCGGGCCGAGCTGCGGCGCTACCACAAAACCTACAATACCGACTGGGGGATTTCACTGGAAAAGCTGCGAATTGCCGATGCGGGAAACCTCGACTTGAAGCAGCCTGATCACACTGCAAACCACCAGCGTATCCGGGCGCGCCTGGGCGAGCTGTGTCGGCAATATCCGCGGGTGGTGGTGCTGGGCGGCTCGCATGATGGCACCTATAGCACCGTGCGCGGCTTGTTCGATGCTACCGGCCAGCAACCAACCGGAGGCCTCAACATAGATGCCCACGCCGACGTGAAGGACCGCCTCGATATTGGCAGCGGTACGCCCTTTGGTAAACTATTGCGGGAAGGATTTCTGGCAGGAGAGAATTTTGCCGAAGTAGGCCTGCACTCCAACCTCACTACAAAAGAAGACCAGGCGTTTCTGCGCCGGCACGAGGTGAAAGTTATTCGGGCTAACCAAATTCATCGGGGCCAAAACGGTGCTTATTGGGTCAGTAAGTTGCTCCAAGAAGTGGTGCGCAACCGGCCGGTATTTGTGAGTTTTGATATTGATTGCGTAGCGTCGGCGTATGCTCCTGGCGTCAGTGCCCCCAGTCCGCTGGGCCTCACACCCTCCAACGCCGTATTGGCAGCCTTCGCGGCGGGTAAGTTTCGAAGTCTGAGCCAGCAGCCGGTGCGCCTCTTTGAAGTGGTAGAGCTTAACCCCTTCTTCGACCGCGACCAGCAAACGGCGCGGTTGGCGGCAACCATTGTAGCGGCGTATCTTACGGGAGTGGCGGCGTCGCTTGGCGCTTAGCGGCGGGTGTTGCGGCCCGCCCAGTGCTTTCTTTGCCCTTTCTATGAAAACATCTCTTCTGCTTCTGCTGTTGGCTGCCAGCCCCGCCATGGCCCAGAAAACGGTGGCCCCCAAAGCTACCCCCGCCAAGTCTGCTGCTGCTAAAGTCATCCGTCAGCCGGCGGGCCCGGTGCCTGTTTTCTCGCTCGATTGCGCTACTGACCCGCCGCCCGCGGGCCCACTGCAGAAAACGTACTGCGAAATCCGAAACCTGACGCTGGCTGCCCCACCCGCCGATATGCCCCTGACGGTGGATGCGCGTACCAACGGCAGCATTAGCGTGCGGGCTTGGGCCGGGACCGATGTGCGGGTGCGGGCGCGTGTTACGGGCAAGGGTGCTACTGCCGAAACAGCCCGGGCGCTGGCTACCGCCGTGCGCCTCGGTGCCACCGCCCACACGGTGCGGGCTGCGCTGGCCAATGGTTCGGTGGAGGGCTGGGCCGTGAGCTACGAAGTGCTGGTGCCGGCCCAAACCAACCTGGTACTAACGGCCGTGAACGGGGCGCTGACGCTGGAAAACGTGCGCGGCCAGCTGCGCCTGACCACCACCAACGGGCCGCTCGTGTTACGCGGCGTGTCCGGCGACGTGCGCGCCCAAACCACCAACGGCCGCATCGACCTAAGCCTGAACGGCGAAACCTGGACTGGCCCGGGGCTGGACGTGAGCACCGTGAATGGCGACATCAACTGGGAGCTGCCGGCCGAGTACACGGCCACGGTACTGGCGCGCACCACCCGCGGCCGGGTGGCCGCCGAGCTCAATACCAAGCGCCTCAACCTGCTGCCCCACAACCTGGCCGCCACCCTGGGTAAAGGCGGGGCGCAGCTTAAAGTGAGTACCACAAACGGCAACGTGCGGGTAACGCAGCCACGCCCTACTCCGGCGGCCGCCCCCGATTCCCTCGATGCGGAGTAGGCCCGCTAACCGGCCGCAATGCAACCGACCAACGGGGCTACCTATTACTCTTCGCCGGCCATGACCTGAACGTGGCTGAGCACTGCCACCAGCGTAACGCCGCCAATAATGTTGCCCAGCAGGGCCGGTAATACAAAATCGCCCAATACCTGGCCCCAGCCAGCCCCACCCACGGCCGCCACGCTGAATACTTCAACAGAGCCCGCAATAATGTGGCTGAAATGCGCCAGGCCCACCAGGTACGTCATCAGGATAATGACCCATACCCGGGCCGATTCGGCGAACGGTAGCAGCCAGACCATCAGGGCAATTACCCAACCGGCGAAAATGCCGCGTAGCAGCGTAGTGCCGAAACCGAAGGCCATGGCCTTTTCGCCCATGCGCACAAATTCAGTCTTCACCTCTTCATCGAAGGCCGTACTGTGCATGGCTACCAGGGCCAGTACAAGGGCCCCAAGCAGGTTGGAAACCAGCACCACACCCCAAAGTCGCAGTACGTTGAGCAGGGTATCGACGTCCTTTTTGGCGAGCAGCGGCAGGATGGGAGTCAGCGTGTTTTCGGTAAATAGCTGCTGGCGAGCCAGGATTACAATCAGAAATCCGAAGCTGTACCCAAATTTAGCTACCAGGGGCCGCCAGGGAGCATCGGGCAGGTAGTGGTTGAGCAGGCCTTCGCCAATCATGGAGAAACCCATCGAAAGGCCTGCCGCCAGTCCCGACCAAAACAGGGCTACCGTCGGGCGGCGCAACTCCATTTCGCCCTCCTGCATGGTGGTGCGGTAAAGCACTTTGCCCGTGGGGGCCTTGCGCTCGTTCACCTCGCGCTGCTCGGCACGCTCTTGCTTGATTTCCTGTTGTTTGGTCTTCTCGTCTTCTTCTTGCATAGCAAGCCTTAAACGCAGCCTCCCGCATTACGTCGAGGCTATCAGCTAAAATAAGTCGAATGCAAACCGGCACCTCCGCAATCTGCTGATTACCTGAGGGAAATAGCAGATTGCGGAGGTGCCGGTTTCCGTTGATGGCAGGTCTGTTAGCCTATCACAGAACGCGAAGGCTGGCTGGCAAGCGCCGGTAGCCCAGTGTTCAACGGGCTACCTCCTCGGTGCGGAAGTGCTTGGGTTCACCGGATTTGGGGCGTGGGTACTGGTTCTGCTTCTTTTTCTGGTACGATTTCACGAGCCAGGCTGCCCCAACCAGCCCCCCCAGGGCCGCGGCCGCCAAGCCAAACTTAGTCCGAATAGGGTCGTGGGGTGCTGGGGGCAGGTAAGCTATACCGTTGGCATCGAGGCGGGCGGGGTGCTGCACGTAGCGGCCGTGGGCGGGTATGCGGAACTCGTCAGCCAGTTTGCGCAGGCCTGCGCCCGCGCCGGGCCCCGGCATGGCCGGACCGTGGCCGCAGCCAATGGCCTCGGGGCGCAGGTCGGCCAGTTGCCGGATAGATTCGCCCACCTGCTGCCAGTCGTAATTGAACGGCGCCCCCGCGATGCTAACGGCTTCCAACTGCAGCAACACCGCCGGCACCGACTCGTGGTTGCAGGTAGCAAAGGCGTCGGCCCCCAGTAGTGTCCGGTCCTTCTCGCGGAACAGCGCAACCTGGCCCGGAGCATGGCCGGGTACGTGGTGCCACTGCCAGTCGGGCAGAAATGGCGGGTCGAGGTCGTTGGCGGGCAGTTGTTGCACGTAGTCGGAGAGCTGAAATGACTGGGGCGGGAAAAACCGGGCCACGAAGGCCAGCGAGCCACCGCCGGCCACCGTTGGGTCGGCGGGCGGATACACGGCCCGGGCCGTAAGGAAGGGCAGCTCTAGCTGGTGTGCCAGTACCGGTACCTTCCAGTGCTCGGCCAGCGCCTGCGCCGAGCCGGCATGGTCGAGGTGGCCATGGGTGAGGATGATGGCCTCGGGATGAGTGCCAGGATAAAACAGTTCGTCGGCGGCCGCTACTATGGCCTGCGCCGAGCCCGGCAGGCCGGTATCAACCAGCACCCACTCGCCGGGTCGGCCGGTTTCAATGAAATACACGTTAACAAAGCGTTGAATAGTAAGCTGGTGAACGCCCGGAGCTACTTGTTTCATAAGAAGGCAGTGAGGTAGAAGGATGCAAATAGTACGCGGCCGGACCCCATTTTGATTTGCCTTGCTAACTCCGTAAGCCAGCTAGCATAATGATTCAAATCACACAATCTGCTAATTTAGCGCTTTCACTCGGTCGCCAACGGCCATTTTTCAGTATTGTATGGACACTAACTCTGATAAAACCGCTCTTTTCGAGCAAACTCGTCAATTGCTACTGAAGCAGAGTTTCCGCATTGACCGCGAAGATCAGAACCGACCTTGGGGCGGCTTTTTCGTGCTCGATGAAGGTCAGGCCCAGCAATTTGCCGACCAGTATTTCGATGGCTTGGGTGTAGACGAACTGCGGATTGCCGGCCAGCTAAGCCCCAAAATTCTGCTGGTAGCCCCGCAGCAGCGCCTTTCGTGGCAGTACCACCACCGCCGGGCCGAAATCTGGCGCGTCGTCAGCGGCCCGGTGGGCATCATCATCAGCGACACCGACCAGGAAGGGGAGCTAAAAACACACAGCGCCGGCGAGCAGATAACGCTCCGGCAGGGCGAACGGCACCGCCTTGTGGGCCTTAACGGCTGGGGCATCGTAGCCGAAATCTGGCAGCATACCGATGCCGCCCACCCCTCCGATGAGGACGACATCGTGCGCGTGCAGGACGATTTTAACCGCTAGAACCACGGCATCGGCCGGCTACCCGAACCAATAAGGCAGCACACAAAAGCGCCCCGGCTACTACAGCCGGGGCGCTTTTGTGTGCTAGCAGCAGGCTGCTTAGGCCAGTACCTGCTTCAGCTGCTTCAGTAGCTCGGCCACACCAGCCTCAGAGTTGCCGGTGCCCAAGTGTACCCGTAGCGTGCGGCGGCCGTAGTCCTGCAGGGCCTGCAGGTCGCCGGCGGCCTGGGCGTTTTGGAAGGTGCCGAAGGTGTAGGGGCGGCCGGGCAGCGGCAGGTCGTGGGGGTGGTCGGTGGTGAGCTGCAGGAACAGGCCAGTATCGGGGCCGCCCTTGTGGTACTGGCCGGTGGAGTGCAGAAAGCGCGGGCCGTAGCCGGCCGCCGTGGCCAGGTGCAGGCGCTGCTGCACAAGGGCTCGTAGCGCATCGAGCTCGGTATTCAGCGCCGGCGTTTCCATCAGGTATGCCTGCACGCAGAGGTAGTCGCCGGGTTTGGTTTGCCCGAAAAAGGCCTTTAGCACGGCTTCGGCACTGTTGCCGCTACCGCTGGCGTAATAGTCGAGGCCGTTTTCGGAGGCGAGTGGGGCGCTGGTCTGGGGCAGCTGGCCCTGCTGCTCCACCACTTCCATGAGGCGGTTGGTGGCAGTTTTGGCGGCCTGCACGTTGGGCTGGTCGAAGGGGTTGATGCCCAGCACCGCGCTGGCTACGGCCGTGGCCACCTCCCAGCGGAAAAACTCGGCCCCCAGATCCAGCGCATCGCGCAGCAGAATGGTGATGATGGGGTGGCCGGCGGCTTGCAGGGCGGCCACCTTCTGACGGTTTTCTTCATCGGGCTGGCTTTCGTAGCCCACATACACAAACACCCGGTCGGAGCCGTACACGGCCGGGGCGCTGAGCGGGTCGCCGGCCAGCGGCAGAATACCGGTGCCCTGCTTGCCGGTGCTTTCGGCCACGAGCTGCTCCAGCCACAGCCCGAAGTCCGAGAGGTTTTCGGGTACCACCAGCGTCAGCTTATCGCGGCCCTGCTGGGCCAGTACGCCCAGGGCTGCACCCAGCTCCAGGCCGGGGTTGTTTTCCGTCGGGCCTTCGGCACCGCAGGCCCGCATCATGGTTTGGGCACGCTCCAGCAGGGTTTTAATATCGATACCGAGCAGCGCAGCGGGTACCAGGCCGAAGTAGGAGAGGGCCGAGAACCGGCCGCCCACGTCGGCGAAGTTGAGGAAGATACGGCGGTACTTTTGGGCCGTAGCCTGCTTTACAAACTGCGAGCCGGGGTCGGTGATGGCCACGAAGTTCTCGCCGGCCTTGTCGCCCTTCAGCTCCTGCATTCGGGCATAGAAGTAGTCGCCGAACGCCAGCGGCTCGGCCGTGGTACCCGATTTGGAGGCCACCACGAACAGGGTTTCGGCCAGCGGCACGGCCGCTTCAATCTCGCGTACTGAGCCGGGGTTGGTGGTATCGAGCACCGACAGCGGCAGGCCGCCGGCCAGCTGCCCGAATGCCTGACGCAGCACGATAGGCGTCATCGAGCTGCCGCCCATGCCCATTACCACCACATGGCGGAAGCCGGCCTGCTTCACTTCCGCCACAAACTCCTCGATTTCGGGCACAGCGGGCAGCATCTCGTCTACCACCCGCAGCCAGCCCATGAAACTACGGATGCTCTGCTGCCCCTCGGCATCGGAAACCCATAAATCGGCCTGTTTTTGCCAGAAGCCGGCAGTGAAGTTCTGCGCCTGAAACTTGGCCAACTGGGCGTCGGTGGTGGACTGGTAGGAGCCGAGCTGCAGGGTTTGGGAGGCAATGGAGGAAGAGGACATCAGCAAAAAGACTAAGCGAGCAAAAACAAGGGCGGCCAACCAACCGGCTGGCCGTGGAACGGGCAAAGATATGGAAGCCCGCTTACCCGACGCGCCGGCCACTGGCCGCCCAAGCCGCGTCCCATTCCTGCTCCAAAGCGAGCTGGGCAGTAGGGTCGTGGAAGCTGAGCAACCAGTCGAGGGCGGCGTGCGGCATATGAAAAAACTGTACCTCGCAACTGATAAAGTGCCGTGCGGCCCGGTGCAGCACTTCAACGGTCATCTGGTTGTAGAGGCCGTTTTTGGGGATGATAAACGCGGCGTGCTGTACTGCCGGCACTGCTATCCGCGGCAGCCAGTGCGTGGCTATCCACAACTGCTGCGCGATGGTGAGGTCGGGTAGGCCGTGCAGGTCGATAAGGCCCTCGGCCACGGTATTTTGCTCGACCAGTTGCGCAATACCCTGCATACTGCGCTGAAACGCTACCATATCGGCGGGGGCCCGATGGAACTGCAGCCGCACCAGCGCTGCCTTCGGGGCGTACTGAAGGCAGATATCGTGCAGGTGAAGTAGCATGGGGCTGGTAGAGCAGGTCCCGGTTGCAGTGGCCGTTGCAGGTGGGGGAGAAGTATGGCTCGGGTAACGGGAAGGTACAGGCAGTTGTTCCGCAACGACAGTGATAAGAAAACTAGGGGGCCGTTACCTTTTGATACTCAACGACCTTTCTTCCGGGCGGGTGAATCAGCACTTTCCTGACGAACTACGTAACTGCTCCTGCCCGGCGAAATGCCGGATATTTGTACCCATGACTTCGCCCACAACCACAGTCCGGCCCGCCGAGGCATCCGTTATTCCGGCTCAGCCGCTTAGCTTGGTGCTGCTTCGCCTGCAGTTCCGGCTGCAGGCCGCCCTGTCCACCGAATGGGCCTTTCGCTCGGCCTGGCGACTATTTACCACACCCCGCCGCCTGCCCGAAAAAGCCTGGGAAGCTGCCGTTCTGGCTGAGGCCCACGACTTTGCAGTGCCCGGCCCCACCGGCGCGCTGGCTGCCTACGAGTGGAACCCGACCGGCGCGCGCACGGTGCTGCTGGTGCATGGCTGGGAGCACCGGGCCAGCTTCTGGGGGGTGCTGGTCAGGGCATTGGTGGCGGCCGGCTACCGGGTGGTGGCCTTCGATGCGCCGGGCCACGGTGCCTCGGCGGGCCTCCGCCTGACGCTGCCGGCCTACGTGCGCGCCGTGCAGGCCGTGGCCGATACGCTTGGCCCGCTACACGCCGTGGTGGCGCACTCGCTGGGTGGGGCTACGGTGGTGGGCGGGCCGGTCCGTTTCAATACTGATACCACTGCAACCTTGCCGCGGCTGGTGCTGCTGGCCGTGCCCGCCAGCACGCCCGCCGTGGCCCGCCGCTTCGCCGACCTGCTGGGCCTGCCGCCGGCCGTAATGGCCTGTATGGGCCGCTACATTCGCGAACAGCACGGCCGCGACGCCGAAAGCTTCAGCCTGACGCAGGCCGGGCCAGTTTTCCCGGTAGGGCGGGCCCTGATGCTGCACGACGAACACGACGAGAGCATCCCGTTTGCCGAGGCCCGGGAACTGGCCACCGCCTGGCCCGATCTGGAGTTTGGGGCTACCAGCGGCCTGGGCCACAACCGCATAATGCGCGAACCAGCCGTGTTGGACCGCATCGTAGCGTTTCTGAACTGAGTTGGTGCGCCCGCCGGGCAGAAGCCGGGAAGCAGGGAAAACATCAGATTTTCAACAGAATTGTCGGCTACTTTGCCTGTTACTTGGAGGCTTTTAGAAAGCGCCCGAAGTCATAAAGGACTATTGACTTTCCGGAAAGCCTCAGTGGCTCACTTCGGTTTTATTCATTCACTTAGCTGTTCCCATCCGGTGCTTAAATCGTTGTTATTCCGTCTGGTGCTGGTCATCTCCCTGGGTAGTGCCACGCTGCCGGCCGTGGCTCAGGTGCCGCTGGCCACCCCCGCTGATACCACTCTCAACAAGTACCAGACCCCGGCCGGAGCCGCCAAAAAGGCCTGGTACAAGGGCAAGCTGGTGCGGGCCAGCCTTGTGCCGGCGCTGCTTATCACCTACGGGGCCATTACGGCGCAGGGTAACGCGGGTATCAACCGCGAAACCCGCACGTTCGTCCGGCAGCAGTTTCGGCCGGTAAGCACCCGGTTTGATGACGCGCTGCTGCTTGCGCCCTATGCCGAACTGGGCCTGGTGGCGCTGGCAGGGGTAGAGTCGCGCTCCGACCGCATCAATACGCTGCTGGTTATTGCCAAAGCCGAGGCCATTATGCTGGCCAGCGTTTTTGCGGTGAAAAGCCTGAGTGGCGAAACCCGGCCCAACGGCTCCGATAATCTCTCGTTTCCGTCGGGGCACACGGCGCAGGCGTTTCTGGCGGCCAGCATCGTTCACACCGAGTTTCGCGACAAAAGCCAGTGGTACGGCGTGGGGGCTTATACTATTGCCACCAGCGTGGCGGCCCTGCGCATGATCAACGACAAGCACTGGCAGAGCGACGTGGTAGCCGGGGCCGGCTTCGGTATTTTATCGGCTCACCTGGCTTATCTCACGCACCGCAACCGCTGGGGCCGCCAGCCCCGGCTGCTGCGCGAAACCAGCTTCTCGCCCACCTATGTGCCCGGTGGTGGCATGGGCCTGGGGCTGGTGTGGCGGCCCCGCCGATAGTGCTCGGCTACTTATTACGCACTGCAAGGTGGGCCTTTAGCCGCCTCATTATTCGTCTGCATGAAACAGCTGCTGACAGTGCTTTACCGGTTTACCCGTGAGTTGCTGGCCGCGCTTTACCGGGGCCTGCGCGGCCATGGCCACCTGGTAGGGGTGTTGCTGCTGGGCGTTGCCATACCGTGGCTGCTATTCGTGAATGTGGCCGAAGATATCTGGGAGAGCGGCGGTTTCGTCGGCGACCGGCTTATACTGGAATGGCTGCACGCCCGCCAGGCCCCCGGCCCTGATCAGCTGGCGCTGTTCTTTTCCCGCGCCGGCGGAACCACCATCATGAGCGGTGTGAGCCTGACTATCGGGGGGCTGCTGCTGTGGCGGCGGCAGTGGTCGGCGGCTTGGTTTTTTGCTTTGGCGGTGGGCGGGACAATGGCGCTCAATATAACGGCCAAGCTGCTGTTCGGGCGGGCCCGCCCGGCCCTCTGGGAGTCGATTGCACCGGAAGGATTCTACAGCTTTCCGAGCGGGCACGCCATGGGCTCGGCGGCACTGGCCGCCGCCGTGGCCTTTCTGGTGTGGCGTACGCCGTGGCGTTGGCCGGTCGTGGCACTGGGCATCCTGTTCGCACTGGGCGTGGGCATCTCGCGCTTATACCTGGGCGTACACTTTTCGTCCGATGTGTTGGCTGGCTGGTTCTGCTCCGTGGGGTGGGTGGCCAGCCTGCACGTGCTTTTCTCACCCCATATGGTCCAGCTTCGGGAGTGGTGGCGGCAGGTGCGGGGGCGGATTGAGCGTATGCCGTTGCGTTGACGCTACTGGCGGGCTGGTTGTAGTTTGCTCTCCGGTGCCGGGTTGAGTCTCGCCAAGCCTAAACAGCCCCCGCAGGCGCTACCGAAGCATTCGGGGGAGTCGTTCTTATCTCATCACCTTTCACCTGCTCGCTTATGTGGTGGATTTGCGCGCTTCTCTCAGCCCTGTTTGCCGCCCTCACGGCGGTGCTGGCTAAAGTCGGTATCAGGGGTGTCGACTCCAATCTGGCCACGGCCGTACGCACGGCCGTAGTGCTGGTGCTGGCCTGGGGTGTCGTATATTTTCGGGGTGGCCTGGATGGTATTTACGGCCTCACGCGCACCAACTGGCTGTTTCTGGGGCTCTCGGGGGTAGCAACGGGGCTGTCGTGGCTGTTCTATTTTCGGGCGCTGCAATTGGGCAAGGTATCCCAGGTTGCACCGGTCGATAAGCTGAGCGTGGCGCTGGCTATCGGGTTATCGGTGCTGTTTCTGGGAGAGAAGCTGACTCTGCACACCGGCATCGGGGCGGGCCTGATAATCATCGGTACGCTGGTGCTGATTTGGGGGCAGTGAGGGCCGCTACGTAGACTTGATGTTTAGACGGTTACTTCTTCCCCCACCATTTCGCCACGAATAAAACGGGCTACCAGATCGGGCTGGGTAATGGGCAGCATGTGGCCGCCTTCAACCAGCTGCAGGGTGGCGTCGCCTACCCGTTCAACCAGTGCCCGCCCATTGGTGGTCCAGTCGAGCACAGCATCGTGGCGGCCGTACAGCACGCGCACGGGCAGCCGTAGCTCGGGCAGCCGTGCCGTGAGGGTGGGCAGGTAGGTGGGCAGGGCTTCCAGATCGGCAATGGTTGCCAGAAACTGGGCGGGCTGCAGGCTGAGCATACCGCCCGCTTTGGTGGCGTAGTCGTGGGGCGGGGTTTCGGGCCCGAACAGGGCCTTCATAACCTGGGGGCTGCGGCGCATGGAAAGCGGCGTGGCCACCGTCCAGGCTACGAGCTGCCGCCGCCAACGCGACGGAATCATCAGTCGCTGAAACATGGGCGGTACCGTTTCGGGTAGCGCCGACAGCGGCGCAACCAGGGCCAGGCCCGCCACGCGGCCGGGGTGGTTGAGGGCCAGGGCCAGTGCCACGGCCCCACCCAGCGAGTGGCCCACTACCAGCGGCCGGCCCAGGTTTAGCTTGTCAATCAGGGCCGCCAGCGTGTCGGCCTGGCTAAGCAAATCGGCGCTGGCGGGCCGCTGCGAGTAGCCCGAGCCCGGCCTGTCGACCACCACCACCCGGTAATCGGCCGCCAGCTTTTCTACCACTTGGTACGTGAACTGGCCCATCTGGCCGCCCAGCCCATGCACCAGCAGCAGCACCGGCCCCGTGCCCTGCTCGCGCACGTGCAGCCGCCCACCGGGTAAATCCACGAACGAGCCGCTGGGTGGCAGCGCCGCCCGCACCTTGCGAGCCGTACGATGCGTGAACAGCACCAGCCCGCCCAGCGTTGCGCCGCCCAAGGCCAGAATCGAGTAGGCAGTAGTTTTGAGGTACTTCATGTGCTTTAATTTGAAGCCGTTTATAAAGTTAAAGTGAACGTCATGCTGAGCGCAACGAAGTGGAGCCGAAGCATCTCTACCGCTTCGTTGCAGTCATTCAGCGAAGCGGTAGAGATGCTTCGACTCCACTTCGTTGCGCTCAGCATGACGTTCTTTCCCTAATCCCTAATCCCTAATCCCTAATCCCTAACTACCTGGCATTCGTCCGGCTGGTCCTAATTGCAGCGTGCCGTCGTTGATGCGGGTGTAGCGGATATTTAGTAGGTCTTTGAGGTAGTTCTGATGGACAAACCAGGGGCGGCGGGAGCCTTGCCGGGGCAGCTCGCCACCCGCCCGCTGCACGTAGCCCGACGAGAAATCGAGCAGCGGCCGGGCCAGCAGGTCGGTGGGGCGGCGCGGTACGGCAATGGCCAGCTGGTGGCGGTCGAGGTAGCGCAGCAGGCGGCAGAAGTAGTTGGCCGTCAGGTCTACTTTAAGCGTCCAGGAGGCGTTGGTGTAGCCGAACGCCATCAGTAGGTTGGGCACGCCACTCAGCATCATACCCCGGTAGCTAAGCGTTTCCGATGGCCGCACCGGCTGGCCGTCAACCGTGAGCTGCATGCCGCCCAGCAGCTTGATTTTGAGCCCGGTGGCCAGCACCACCAGATCGGCGGGCAGCTCCCGGCCCGATTTCAACTGCAGGCCGTTGGGCGTAAACCGCTCAATTTCGTCGGTAACCACCGCGGCCCGTCCCTTGCGGATGGCCCGGAACAAGTCGCCGTCGGGTACCAAACAGATGCGCTGGTCCCAGGGATTGTAGCGCGGCGTAAAATGGGTGGCTACGTCGTAATCGGGGCCGAGCTGGCGGGCCGCCAAGCGCACGATCTGCCGCTTAACCAGCGCGGGCCGCCCCCGGGCAATGGCATACTGCACAATGCCCAGCAGCACGTTTTTCCAGCGCGTAAGCCGGTGGGCGAGGCCGCCGGGCAGCCACCGCCGGAGCCGGTTGGCCAGCGCATCTTCAGAAGGCTGGCTGACCACAAACGAGGGTGAGCGTTGCAGCATCGTAACGTGAGCGGCCGATTCGGCCATGGTAGGAACCAGCGTAACGGCCGTGGCCCCACTGCCCAGCACGACCACTTGCTGGCCGTCGTAGTTCAGGTTTTCGGGCCAGAACTGGGGCTGCACAATGCGGCCCCGAAAGTCGGATTCGCCGGCAAATTCGGGCCGGTAAGCCTGCTCGTAATCGTAGTAGCCGCTGCAGGCATACAGAAACCGCGCCTTCAGGCGCAGTTGCTGCCCGTTGTGCGCAACTGCCACGGTCCAGCAGGCGTCCGCACTCGACCAAGTGGCGCTCAGTACTTTATGGTCGAACCGAATGTGCCGGATAATACCGGCCTCTTCGGCCGTTGCGTGCAGGTAGTCGAGGATGGCCGGCCCGTCGGCAATGGCCTTGGGGTTGGTCCAGGGCCTGAACGAGTAGCCCAGCGTGTGCATGTCGGAGTCGGAGCGGACTCCCGGATAGCGGAACAGGTCCCAGGTGCCACCCAACGCCGGGCGCGCCTCCAAAATCTGGTAGGTTTTGCCGGGGCAGCGCCGCTGCAGCACATGCGCCGCGCCAATGCCCGAAAGGCCGGCCCCCACAATCAGCACATCAAGCAGCTCGTTTTCTGGTGTCATAAGTGCTGTTTTCAACTCTTGTTCTATTGTTCGACAGGCAGCGGGCTCAATAGCCGAAAAAATAAACCGGCCTGCTTACCGTCGTGTTCAGGCAGGAAAGCGAGTTGATTCGATCTTCTGGCAGCTAACCCAAATTGCGCAGAACGCTGTAGGGGCGGGGCTTGCCCCCGCCCGCCGTCCGCGCCGCTGCAACGGTAATCGTTTGACGATCCGCTACCGAATCGTTCAACGGCGGGCGGGGGCAAGCCCCGCCCCTACATCGGGCCAATAGACTATTATGCAGCCTAGGGTCTATACTGTGTCGTGGCCCTCGGTGGCCAGCTCGCGCAGCAGCTGGCGCAGGCCGGCGGGCTCCTGTAGCAGCCGCAGCACCTGAGCCAAGTACTCGGCTTCTGCTTTTAGGTGGCGCTTAAGCTGCCGGATTTCCTGTTCGCGCTTTTTGCCGGTGGTAGTACCCAGGCCGTTCTCGCCGTATTGCAGCCCCTGAATCTGTTGTTTGAGCTCGGTTTGCTGCTGCTGTAGGGCCTGGGTATAGCGCGTCAGCAGTGTGTCGTCGGTCTGGTCGGCGGGGGCGGTTTCGGCCAGCAGTTGCAGCAGCGTGTACAGGTCGTTGGCTTCGTAGGCCTCCGTAATGCGCTGCATAAGCTGGGTGCGCTGCCCATGGGTGCTTTCGTCGCGGCTCAGGTCGGGATGATGGGCGCGGGCCAGCTGGCGGTACAGGGTTTTGGTATTGGCCAGCAGCGCCTGCTCCTGGGTACGTGCGGCCTGGGCGGCGGCTTCCTCGGTACGTTGCTGCTTGGTTTTGCGCCGGGCCCGGGCGGCTTCGGCGGCCTGCTCGTGTGGGGCCTGCCCGGTTGCGGGGGCTGGTGGCGGCAAGTCTGCTGCCGGGGCCGGCTGCTCGTCTTCGTCCGCATCAGCGGCGCTGCGGCGCGGGGCGTATTTGCGCAGCATTTCGGCGGCATCTTCCCCAAACCGATCCTGTAGGGTGCGGGCGTTACCCAGCAGCAGGGCTGTAATCTGCTGCTGCTCCAGGCGGCTGAAATAGCCCAATAGCAGGGCTTCTTCCAGGGGGGCAAACAGCGCCTGCCGGGCCTGCACTACGGTTTCGGCGGCCGGGCCTACCTGCTGCCAGTAGCGGCGGCGCGCCTCGGCCTGTGCTTCCTTCAGCTCCCGTAGTCGCTGCCGCAGCCCTTCTACCCGCGCCACGGCCTCGGCAAAGGCCTGCTGCGCCGGCGTACCGGGCGCAGCCGCTGAAGCCAGAGCAGGCAGCGAGTTGGCCGCGGGCAGATCGGTGTAGGGGTTGTGCAGGTGCATAGTGAGCGGGTAGTGGAGTGAGCAGGGCAAAGATACGGTCATCCCTCCGCCGCCTCATCCCCATAGCTCATACGCCACCCGAAACGTGTTGCAATGTGCGTCCACGATGTCGGCCAGCCGCTCGGAGTAGCCGCCGCCCATGCTCACGGCCACAGGCAAGTGATGCTGGTAGCAGCGGCCGAGCACGTACTCGTCGCGCTGGCGGCAGCCGGCGGGAGTGAGTGCCAGCTTACCGAGCTTGTCGGTGGCCAGCACATCCACGCCGGCCAGATAAAATATGAAATCGGGCTGCACCTCGGCTAGCAGCCGGGGCAGCGTGGCGGCTAGCGTCCGCAGGTACTCGGTGTCGGTGGTGCCCAGGTCCAGGGCTATGTCGAGGTCCGACTGCTCTTTGCGCAGCGGGTAGTTGGCCCCGGCGTGCATCGAAAACGTAAACACCCGCGGCTCATCCCGGAAAATGCTGGCCGTGCCGTCGCCCTGATGCACATCGAGGTCGATGACCAGCACCTGCCGGGCCAGCCGGTGGTGGAGCAGATGGGCGGCGGCAATGGCTACGTCGTTGAGCACGCAAAACCCCTCGCCCCGGTCGCGGAAGGCGTGGTGGGTGCCCCCGGCCAGGCTCAGCGCCACGCCCTCCTGCAACGCCCACTTCGCCGACTCCAGCGTACCGGCCGCACTGCTCAGCGAGCGGCGCGTCAGCTCGGGGCTTTGCGGCAGGCCCAGGCGGCGTACCTCGGCCGCGCTCAGCTGCTGGTCGCGCACCTTCTGCCAGTAATCGGGGGAGTGTACGCGCAGAATGTCTTCTTCGGCGCAGAAGCCGGGGTCGTAAAAATCGGTTTCGGCGGCTATGCCCTGCCACAGCAGCTGCTCCCGAATAAGGCCGTATTTGGCAATCGGGAAGCGGTGGCCGGCCGGCAGGGGCAGCGTGTAGCGGTCGGAAGTAGCGAGGTGCATACAGGATAACTGGTTCCGGCCGCGGTTAGGGCTTGGGCAACACGACCACCACATCGCCGACGTGGAGGAGGCCACCCTGGATGATGCGGGCCGTGAGGCCGCCGTGGCCGCGCATGGCGTTGTAGCCGCCGGGCCCGAGCTCCTCTTCCATGCGCGAACAGGGGTGGCACTCCCCCGTAATTTCAAGCACCACTTCGGCGCCGATACTAATCTGTCGGTTTTTCAGGGCCAGCAGGTTCAGGCCGCTCACCACCAGGTTGCGGCGCAGCCGGCCCGGATCGAGCGGCCCAGGCAGACCCAGAAAGCCTGCCACGGCGGCCAGGTGTTCGTGCTGAATGAGGGTGATTTGCCGCTTGCCGCCGGGGCGCGGGCGGGCGTGGTCGCCCAGCAGGTGGCGGTCGGTTTCCGCCTCGGCTTCGGCTACCACCAGCATGGCTTCGCGCCGAACCGGGCGCAGGCCAATCCACTCGATGCGGCCCTGCTGGGGCAGCGTGCCCAGCAGCCGGGCAATGGTCGATTTATCGTCGCCGATGAAGGGAAAGGGCATTTTATAAGCGCAGAAATTGAAAACTCAGAACGATGGGCGGGTTTACCTCTCAACCCAATCTACAACCCTAAAAAATCCCAACCCGCAATCAGCCTGGCTACTCCGTAGGCTGCCCCGGCGGCCAGCGAACCAACGCCGGCCATTTTGAGTGCCCCCCACACGGGCGGCTGGCCAGTAAGGCGGCTGCGTAGATAGCCAAAAACCAGCAGGCATACCAGCGTTATCAGCGCCGACCAAACCAGGCCTTCGGAGGGTGTAGACGTGAAAAAGTAGGCGCTCAGCGGAATCAGCCCGCCTACCACGTAGGCCCCGGCAATGGTGTAGGCACTTTTGGGTGCCTGGCGCGGGTCGGGTTTCTCGAGGCCCAGCTCGTACTTCATCATGAAGCGTACCCACTGGTCGGGGTCGGCAGTCAGCTCGCGCACGGCCAGGGCGCGGGTGCTTTCCGACAAGCCGATTTCGGCCAGCAGCTCGTCTACCTCAGCCCGTTCTACCTCGGGCACGTTGGCTACTTCAGTGTACTCGCGCTTTAGCTCAGAATCGTAATGTTCCACTTCGGTGCGGCCAGCCAGGTAGCCACCCAGGCCCATGGCAATGGAGCCAGCCACTATTTCGGCCAGCCCGGCCGTAATCACAAGGCCCGACGAGTTCACGGCCCCACTCAGGCCAGCCGCCAGCGCAAACGGCACCGTCAGCCCATCGGCCAGCCCGATAACAATATCCTGCAGCACCGCCGAGCTGCTCAGGTGGCTTTCATCGTGTGGATGGATGTGCGGGTGTGGCATACGCAACGGCTGGGAAGTGGATAAAACGTGTAGCGGATAACTAACCTACGCCTACGTCCTACGTATGCTAAACCAACCGGACGGATTCGTGCCGGCATTATCTTCTGATTTTTTCTGACCTCTCTACTTATGGCTAAGTCAAACGCCACTACCAAAGCAAAAAATACGCAAACCAGCGGCCCTGCGTCCAGCATCCAGCCTATCCTCAACCAGCAGTTCGACGCGCCCAAGCCGCTTCAGAAGTACGGAACCGTCTCGCAGCGGCTACCCATTGGCCTCGACGAAAAAACGCGTCAGCAGAGCGTAACCCAGCTCAACCAGCTGCTGGCCGATACCATGACGCTGCGCGACATGTACAAGAAGCATCATTGGCAGGTAGTAGGCCCAACGTTCTACCAGCTGCACCTGCTCTACGACAAGCATTACGAAGAGCAAAGCACGATTGTAGATACCATTGCCGAGCGCATCCAGATTCTGGGCGGCGTGGCTATTGCCATGGCCCACGATGTAGCCGAGCTGACCACCATCCCGCGTACGCCCCGCGACCGGGAGGAGGCCCCCATTCAGGTGTCGCGCCTGCTGGAAGCCCACCAGATTATTCTCAAAAACTGCCACGATTACGCCAAGCAGGCCGATGAGGCCGGCGACGACGGTACCAACGACGTGGTAGTGAGCGACGTGATGCGGACCAACGAGCTACAGGTGTGGTTTGTGTCGGAGCACGTAGTAGACACGCAGCTGGTTCGTTCCGAATAAGTACTGCCTGCTGAGTAAGCCAAAAAGGCTTCTTCCCCGCCGCGGGAAGAAGCCTTTTTAGTTTATGGGACCTACGCAAAACGAAACCGTAGGCGCGATGCATAGAACAGCCCAAGTGCGTACGTCTTGGCTTACTCGGCAGGTAGTATGGGCTGCCCGCCCCGACGATGGTGGCGGCGGCGACGGCGCTTTTGCAAGTGGTTTTCCTCGGCTTCCTCTATCGAATGTGTCCGGCCGAGGTTGTGGTCCTGGCGGGCCTTCTCGGCCAGCATGCAGAAGTAGTTGTGGAGCATGTGGATTTCTTCCTCCGAAAAATCTTGCGCGTTGATGAGGCGGTTGCTGGCTCCCTTATGAGATGCGAGCAGCTCGTTGAGCTTCAGATGTAGCACCAGCGAATCCTTGTTCTGGGCCCGCTGAATGAGAAATACCATCAGAAAGGTAACGATAGTGGTACCCGTGTTGATGACCAGCTGCCAGGTTTCGGAATAGTGAAACAGCGGCCCCGTAGCGGCCCAGGCCAGTATGGTAGACAGCGCCAGGCAAAAAGCCGCCGTACTGCCCGACCAGGTGGTGACCCGGGCGGCAAACCGGGCGAAAAAGTGCGTGGTGCCCGCCGGCGCTACGGAAGAAGTGGGCTGCATACGACAAGGGTAGGGGAGCGGCAGTAAATGAAGCTGGTGGGAAAGCCATCATCGGCTGATACCAATGAGAACCTAATGCTGAGTGCAACCGGAGTGCCTCTGCTGCCTGGCTGCAACATGCTACGCAGCGGCCGAGACGCCTGGGTACGCTCAATACGACGTTCTTTGAGCTTTCTGAATAGCTTCTTTACTAAATATAAGCCCATTAAATGAATGCGGAACGAAATTTTTACGCCTGACAATGAGCCGTAAGCAGTACGCCGACGCATTATCTGACGGAAAAACGTGCCCCGCGCTTGCACCCTGACTTCCGACCCCCTACTTTTGTCATCGATTCGCCGCCTCAGCGAGTCCGGAGGCTTCGGCCTTTGAACAGGAAAGAGTGCTTGCCAACAACTGCGCACGTGGTGAAACTGGTAGACACGCCATCTTGAGGGGGTGGTGCCTTCGGGTGTGGGAGTTCGAATCTCCCCGCGCGCACTCTTGTAAAAAAAATCCGTTTTGGCCTTGGCCGAAGCGGATTTTTTGTTTTTAGGCATAATTCGTTTTCTGGCGCAGGCAGGAAACTTTGGCTTTCTTGACGCGGCAAATCAAGCTTCTCCCGCCTTCTGCCATGCAACTGCCCTCCCTGCAACACCTGGCCGCCGAAATGGCCCGGGTGGCCCGCCGCTTCCCGCTCACGCTGCTGTGCTCTTTCGTGCTGGGTGGTGTGGGTACCTACCTGATCCAGCGCGATACGTCGACAAGCCCGCAGGAAGGCGAGCTGCAATGGCTGTTTCCGCTATTAACAGCCGCGGGGCTGGGGCTGCCGCTCATGCTGGCGCTGGCCGTAACAGCCGAACGATATGGCTGGCGGCCGGCCGTGAAGGCAGCTGCGCAGCTGGGGGCATTGGCGCTGCTGGGACTCTGGTACGCACTGGCCCCCGCCGAGCCCAACCTCATCTGGGCGCTGCGGTTGATGTTGCTGCTGCTGGCGGCCCACCTGGCCGTAGCGGCCGGGCCCTACCTGGCCGAACTGCGCGGCACGGCCGACACGCCGGGCTTCTGGCGCTACAACCAAACCCTGTTTCTGCGCATTCTCACGGCCGCGCTGTACTCGGGCGTGCTGTTCGCGGGCTGCGCGCTGGCTTTGCTGGCCGTTGATAACCTGTTTGGGGTGAAGCTGGACGGCCGTTGGTACGGCTATTTGTTTGTGGGGCTGGCTACGGTGTTTAACACCTGGTTTTTCCTGGCCGGCGTGCCCACTAGTTTTGCGGCCTTGGAGCAGCCCGCTTCTTATCCAAAGGGTCTGAAGGTGTTTACCCAGTTTGTGCTGCTGCCGCTGGTGGTGCTCTACTTTGCCATTTTATACGCCTACCTGGGCCGTATTCTGCTTACCTGGACACTGCCGCAGGGCTGGGTTTCGGTGCTGGTGCTGGCGTTGGCGGTGGCTGGCATCTTCGCGCTGCTGCTCATTCACCCCATCCGTGAGGTCGCCGAAAACGCCTGGATAAGCACGTTTGCCCGCTGGTTCTACCGGGCGCTGTTTCCGCTGCTGGGGCTGCTGGCCGTGGCCATCGGCACCCGCATTGCCGAGTACGGCATCACGGAGGAACGCTATTTCGTGCTGCTGCTGGCCGGCTGGCTGCTGGGCATGGCCGCGTATTTTCTATGGCGCCGGGGCCAGGGCATCATCTGGATTCCGGCCTCGCTGGGGCTGCTGGCCCTGCTGGCTGCCGGCGGGCCCTGGGGCGCGTTTGCGGTGGCCGAACGCAGCCAGCTCGGGCAGCTGCGCGAAATCAGCCAGCAGTTCAACCTGCTGCAAAACGGCCACCTCGACAGCGCCGCCCAGCGGCAGCCGAATCTGCCTTTCAAGGCGCAGCAACGCCTAAGCTCAGTCTTCGAGTTTTTTGCCGCCCGTGACGCGCTATCTACCCTGCAACCGTTGTTTGCGGCCTCGCTCACGCCGCCCGATTCGGTGCGTAACCTTTCGCGGCAGCAGCAGAGTTGGCAGGGAACCGACTGGAAGGAGCGCCCTTTTACGCTCACCGGCTACGACCGGATTACGCGCTACGCCACCGAGAAGGACGTCCGTGAGTCAGCCCAGCGGGTGAACTTCGGGACGGAACGAAGCAACGTAACCAGCGAGGTGTACGCCCTGGGCAACGGCCGCTACTGGGTCAACGATATCAATGTGCACGAATATGATGGGGGCATTGCTGCAGCCAAAGTAGTGGCCTGGATTCCGTTGGCCGATAGTAGCGGTTTCCGGCTCCGGGCGCTCCGTTATGGCCGGCAGTTGTTATTAGAGCAGCGCCAGGGCATGGGCAGTTGGCAGCCGCGCCTATCGGTGTCGCCGGGCGCGTTAGCCGATTCGCTCGCTGCCGTTCACGGCCGTAACCTCGCCGATTACCGCGTCAATTTGACCGTAAAAGACCTTACGCTTCGCGCTGCCAGCTCCACCCTCATCCTGCAGCTCTACCTGACCGATTTAACCCGCGAGCAACAGGGCGACACCGTACGCTATAACTACCAGGCCCGCGCGCTACTGGAGGTGAGGTAAGCCAACGCCGGGGCGGCGAGCTGACCAAGCTGTCGAATACGCCGGGCTTACGCCCATATTTTTCAAGCCTTTATTACTCATTATCTGCTTGGTAATAAGCTGGTAATATCTCTGATTTGTTGGATGTTAGCTCTTGCTTAGGCACACGGGCGGGGCAGGAATTGGTGCCTACAGTCAGGTTGGCAATCCACTGCCGCATAATGGTCGTAACTTTCGTTGGGCAGTGCGGCATTGAGCTTCGGCTGGCCTTTGGGAAAGTTGGAATCTTCATTGCACCGCTTCCCTGAAACCATTCGCGTATTTCCGCGCTTACCAACGCATTCCCCATTCTATTCGATTTCCTCTATCATGGAGCAACAAATTCAGCAGCAGGTACAAGACTACTACGGCCGCGAGCTGACCACCAGCCAGGACCTGAAAACCAACGCCTGCTGCACCGACGATATTCCGACTGCCCATAAGCGCATTCTGGCCACGTTGGAGTCGGAAGTGCTGGAGAAGTACTATGGCTGCGGCGTGTGCGTGCCCTCGGCCGTGGAAGGCCTCACGGTGCTCGACCTGGGCTCGGGCTCGGGCCGCGACGTGTACTTGCTCTCGAAGCTGGTGGGCGAGCAGGGCCACGTAATTGGGGTGGATATGACGGAGGAGCAGCTGGCCGTGGCCAACCGCAACATTGCCGCCCACACCACCAAATTCGGCTACGCCAAGCCCAACGTGGAGTTCCGCCACGGCTACATTGAAGACCTGGCCGCTGCTGGCATCGAGGACAACAGCGTGGACCTGGTGGTGAGCAACTGCGTGCTGAACCTGAGCACCGACAAAGCCGCCACCTACCGCGAAATTTTCCGGGTGCTGAAGCCCGGCGGCGAGCTGTTCATTGCCGACGTATTCGCCGACCGCCGCATTCCCGAAAGCCTGCGTCAGGACCCGGTGCTCTACGGCGAGTGCCTGAGTGGTGCCCTCTACACCGAGGACTTCCGCCGCCTGCTACGCGAGCTGGGCGTGAACGATTACCGCCTCATGAGCCAGCGCCGCCTCACCATCGACAACGAGGAAATCGAGCAGAAAGTGGGCAACATCAAGTTCTACTCACTCACGGTGCGGGCCTTTAAGCTCGCCCTGGAAGACCAGTGCGAGGACTACGGCCAGGTAGCCACCTACCTCGGCACCCTGCCCGACGAGCCCAACGGCTTCACCCTCGACGACCACCACCACTTCGAAACCGGTCGGCCCATGCTGGTGTGCGGCAACACCGCCGACATGTTGGCCCTTACCCGCTTCGGTGTCCACTTCCGCCTCGATGGCGCCAAGGACCGCCATTTCGGCTTGTTCCCCTGCGGGCCGGTAGCCGCTTCCACCAGCAGCAACGCCGACGACACTACCGGTAGCTGCTGCTAAGCCGGCCGTGGCCTGCTGCACATTGCGCTTCTAACTTTTTCTCCTACCGCGTCCATGATTAAGTCCCTCAAGGCCACCGGCAACCAACTGGCCGACTCTGCTTTCCAGCTCACCGTGCTTAGCCGGGAAGAGGCCGATACGCACCACCAGCCGCGCTTTCACGAGAAGTTGCGTGGGGCTGGGTTCTTCCCGCTGCTGCCGGTAGCGCCGGCAGTCATGCAAATTAACGTGGGCAAGATGTGCAACCAGGTGTGCACCCATTGCCACGTAGATGCCGGCCCCGACCGCAAGGAAATCATGACCCGCGAAACGATGCAACTCTGCCTCGATGCGCTGGCCCAGACCGACATTGCCACGGTAGACCTCACTGGCGGCGCCCCGGAAATGAACCCCGATTTTCGCTGGTTTGTGGAGCAAATCAGCTGGCTGGGCCGCAAGGTGCTGGTGCGCTGCAACCTCACCATCATCGTGGCCAATAAGAAGTACCACGACCTGCCCGAGTTCTTCAAGCTGCACGGCGTGGAAGTAGTGAGCTCGCTGCCCTGCTACACCGCCGAAAACACCGACAAGCAGCGCGGCGACGGCGTGTTTGAGGACTCTATTAAGGCGCTGAAAATGCTCAACGCCGTGGGCTACGGTCAGGAGGGTTCGGGCCTGGTGCTGAACCTAGTATACAACCCCGGCGGTGCGTCGTTGCCCGGCCCCCAGGCCGGCCTGCAGGCCGACTACAAGCGGGCCCTTTCTCGGGACTTCGGCATTGTCTTCAATGAGCTTTATGCCATCACCAACCTGCCCGTGAGCCGCTACCTCGACTACCTCATCGAGTCGGGCCACTACGCGGGCTACATGGAGAAGCTGGTGAATGCTTTCAACCCGGCTGCTGCCGCCAGCGTGATGTGCCGCGACACCATTTCCGTGAGCTGGGACGGCGGCCTATACGACTGCGACTTCAACCAGATGCTGGACCTGCACGTGGCCAGCCCCGTGCGCCACATCCGCGACTTCGATGCCGCCGCCCTCGGGGAGCGCGCCATCGTGGTGAACCAGCACTGCTACGGCTGCACGGCCGGCGCGGGCTCCAGCTGCGGCGGCACCGTAGTGTAAGTAACCAGCTGCGTTAATCGGTACGAGAAAGGCCGACCAGTTCTACTGGTCGGCCTTTCTTTTTAAGCAGCGCTAAGAACCTACTTGAACAGAAAACAAGGCCGTCATGCTCAGCAGGTCCGCCTTTTCGCCGCATCTGCATATTCCTGAGTACTTAATTGAACGAGTACCGCAGGCCCAACTGCCCCTGCCAGCGCGAGTTGATAGGGTCGGTTTGCCAGGGTGTGCTGGTGGGCTGCTTGAACTGGTACACCGGCCGGTTATTCTCGATACGCACGAAATCGAGCAGCGCGTAGCCCGAGTTGTTGATGTTGGGCACGAAGTACTGGCGGCCCCAGTCGTTGCTCAGCAGGTTGCCCAGGTTGAGCACATCGAGCGTGATTTCCAGGCGCTGGGTGCCGGCTTGGGTGAGGGGCAGCTTGGCCGTGAGGCGCAGGTCGAGCTGTTGGGTCCAGGGGGTGCGGGCACCGTTGCGCTCGGCGTAGCCGCCGCGGCGGCCCGCCAGGTAAGGACTGTCTTTAATGTACTGGTCGAGCTGCTCGTACTGCTGCGCCGCCGATACCGGCGCGGCACCCGTGATGGGCGCCAGCACAATGTCCTCGCGGTTGCGCGGGATGAAGAGCAGGTCGTTTTTGGCCGAGCCGTCGCGGTTCATATCGCCCTCGTACACAAACGAGAACGGGCTGCCCGAACGTGCGATGTACACCAGGCTGGCGCCGAGGTTGACCTTTTTCACGTTCAGATTGTAGTAGATATTGCCGATGAACTTGTGGCGCAGGTCGAAGTTGGAATAGGCCAGGGCGGGGCTGTTGGCCACCAGCGACTGGTTCCACTCGTAGTTGGCGGCCGGCGACACGCGCACGCCGTTCACCAAGTCCTTGCTCTGACCGTAGCTGTAGCCGGCGTAGGCCTCCAGGCGGTTCTGAATGCGCTTGCTGAGCGTGAAGGTGGCGTTGTAGTTGTAGCCCTGGTCGGTGTTGCGCATCACAAACACGTTGGTAAACGCGGGGTCGATTTTGGCCGCGCTGCCGGTGTTGGTGAAGTAGGGCCGGTTGTCGGCACCAGCGAAGGTGGATTTGGCATCCTTGAAATTGATGGACTGAAACAGCATGCCTGCCACCACTTTCGAGTACAGGCCCTCGACCGTGAAGGTGAAATCGTAGGGCAGCTTCACATCAACGGCCAGCGTAGATTTCCAGTCGCGGGGCAGCTTGAAATCGTTGTCAATCAGGTTGATTTCGGCAATGCCAGGCTGCACCGATTGTAGCGCCGATAGGTCGTCGGCAATGGGCAGGGCGCCGGTGGGGCGGAAGTCGATGTTGTTGTAGCGGTTGCCCGAGATGTAGTGCGCATAGGCGTACCACACAAACGGAATACGCCCCGTGAATAGCCCCGAGCCTCCGCGCACCTGCACGGTGTTGGCCTCATTCAGCTGGTAGTTAAAGCTGAGGCGGGGGTTGAACTGCGGCACGCCGCCAAACTTGTTCTGGTACTGCGCAAACTCCGGGTTCCGGGCCACGGCCGGGTTCACAGGCACCTTGTCGGGGTGCAGCTGCATGTCGAGGCGCAGGCCCAGCTGCAGGCTCAAGCGGTCGGTTGGGCGGTAGTCGTCCTGAGCGTAGGCGCTGAGCAGCATCACCCGATAATCGGCCGAGGGCTGGGTTTTGTTGAAGGCCGCGTCGTTGTTTTCGGTGTTGTAGACGCCGCGTACGCGGGTGGGGCGGTTGGCCAGAAACGCATCCACCGAGGGGTACTGCCAGCGGCCGTTAAATGCCGTCAGGAAGCGGTACTCGATGTTGTTGAGCTCGTTGGAGGTGCCGAAGGTGAGCGTGTGCTTATCCTTGAAAATTGTCAGGTTGTCGGTCAGCTGGGTGGTGCTCACGCTGGAGCCATAAATGGCGGCCTCGCGGTAGGTGCCCGCGTAAATGATGGTGGAGGCGTTGTAGTTGATTTCGAGGTGCGGAAACAGCCGGTTCTGGTAGCTGCGGTCTTCGTTCACGGTATTATAGCCGGCAATCAGCTGGTTCGAAACCCGGTTGTTGAACGTACTTTTCAGCTCGGCCACCAGGCTGTTGGTGCGGCTGTTGTGCCGGAAACCCTGGTTGCCGTAGTTAAGCACCGTGGGCGAGCGTTCGAGGTTGTCGGCGAAGCCGGCCACGTAGTTGTCGCGCAGCGTGAGACGGTGCTTGTCGGAGATGTTGTAGTCGAAGCGCAGCAAAAACTTGTCGCTGTTGCGCTTGATGGACGCGTTGCCAAACGTGCCGGGGTCGTAGCCGTACTCCGACTTTAGGAAGTCGCTCACCTGCTGGGCCACCTCCAGCGGTACGCCGGCGCCGGGCGCGCCGGGCGCAAACGAGACTGGCTCCTCGCGGCGCTGCAGCTCGTAGTTGCCGAAGAAAAACAGTTTGTTTTTGATGATGGGCCCGCCCAAGCTGGCGCCCGACTGGATGTCATAGTACTTGTCGATGGGCGTGCGCTGGCCGTCCACGCTCCGGCCCGTAATGACTTGGTTGCGGCCGTAGCTGTACACGCTGCCCGCAAACCGGTTGGTGCCGCTCTTGGTCACGGCGTTGATGTTGGCCCCCGTGAAATTGCCCAGTGTGACGTTGAAAGGCGAAATCACGACCGAAATTTCGTCGATGGCATCGAGCGAAATGGGCTGGGTACCAGCCAGCGCGCCGGGCGTGCCCGCCGCTACCGAGCCCGCCGCGCCGCTCGACGGCTCCTGAAACCCGAGCACGTCGTTGGTGGCCATGCCATCAATGCTCAGGTTGTTGAAGCGGTAGTTGGAGCCGCCGAAGGAGTTTTTGTTGCCCTGCGGCATCAGCTTGGTGAGGTCGCCGAGGCTGCGGTTCACCGTGGGCGTATTCTGGATGGCCGTCTGGCCCAGGTGGTAGGCTTGGCCGTTTTTGTCGGTCGTGAAAGGGTCACTCTTGTTGGCCGTCACCTGCACGTCGGCCAGTTCGGTGCTGGTTTCGCGCAGCGTGAACGTCTGGCGGGCCACTTTGCCCAGGCTCAGGTATAGCTCCGTTTTGGTTTCAGTGGTGTAGCCCACAAAGCTCACCTGCACTTGGTAGGGTCCGCCGGGCTTGAGGTTGTTGAGCAGAAACTTGCCGCTGGGGTCCGACTGCGTACCGCTGCGGGTGCCCGTGGGCACGTGCGTCAGCAGCACCGTGGCGCCAGGAATGCCGGCCCCATCCTGGCCCACCACCTGGCCCTCAAAAGCGCTGGTCGTAAGCTGGGCAAACGTGAGCAGCGGTAGAAAGGCGGCTAGTAGCAGGAGTAGGAGTTTTTTCACGTGAAGAGGTTAAGAGGGGGAGGGAATTGAGTCGGCGTGTCATGCTGAGCGCAGTCGAAGCATCTCTACCGCTTCGTTGGATTACTACCGCAACGAAGCGGTAGAGATGCTTCGACTGCGCTCAGCATGACGTTCATTTATCAGAGCGGCATCAACGGCTCAGCGTGTGAAAGGTGTAGTAGAAGCCCGCGCTCAGCAGTGCGGCCACCGGCAGCGTGAGCAGCCACGACAACCCGATTTTGGCAATCTCGCGCGAGTTGGCCGTGCCGTTTACCAGCCCGATGCCGTAGATGCTGCCCACCGATACGTGCGTGGTGGACACGGGCAGGCCGAATTTGCTGGCTGCAATCACGAGCAGGCTCGTTATCAGGTTGGCCGTGAAACCCTGGCCGTGGTTGAGCTTCGATATCTTCTTGCTCATGGTGTCGGCCACCTTGCGCGCATTCAGCAGGCCACCAATGGCCATGGCCACGGCCAGCACGAGCACATTCACGGGCATATCGAAGAACTTGCACAGCAGCAGCAGTCCCACCAGCTTGGGCGTGTCGTTGAGGCCGCGGGCAAAGCGCATGGCTGCGGCGCTGGCGTAGTGCAGGTTGTTGATGAGGGGCTGAAAATTCAGGCCGATGAACTTGCCCTGGTAGCGGTTCTGGCACTCGGCCTGGGTGCCCGTGCCGGCCTGCAGCGTGGGCAGCGCCGTGAAGGCGGCAGTAGGCGCCGCCACCGCTGGCACCCAGGTGTCGCCCACGCACACGCACGATGCCTCAGTGATGCCCGCCGCCCGCCGGCCCTGCCGAAACAGCACGTACACCAGGCTGCCCAGCCCCACGGCCAGCACCGGCCCCAGAATGAGCGGTAGAAAAAAGCTGGCGCCCAGCTTGGCAAAATTCACGGCCGTGCCCACTGCCACCAGCCCGGCCCCCACCAATGCGCCCACCAGCCCGTGGGTGGTGGAAATGGGAAAGCCAAACCGCGTGGCCAGCAGTACCGTAACACCCGCCGCCAAGGCTACCGACAGCGTGAAATCAACCGACTGAATAATGTCGTCGGGCACCAGCCCTTTGCCCGAAAAGTTCTTAATCAGCTCTTCCGCAAAGAAATACGAGCAGATGGAGCCGGCAAACGTGGCTATCGTGGCCAATATCAGGGCCGGGCGGTAGGCCATCGTGCCGCTGCCCCACAGCGTAGCCACGCCCTTAAAGTTGTCGTTGGCGCCGTTGGAATATGTGAGCAGCAAGACTGCCAGAAACAGCAGAAGTAACAGCATGGGCAACAGCAGTAAAAGACCTAAACTATAAACTCCACGCCAGAAACCAGCGTGGAGCTTATGAGGCAATTTACGGCTGTATTCCGACCGTTGGTTTTACCGGATCAAGAAATAGTTTCCGGCTGGCTGGCGGCGCAAAACCAACCGATGTACAGCGCAGCTACGCCCCGCCTAGTAGGCCAAATTGAGGCCTACTAGCTTCGTTTATTCCCACTCAATAGTAGCCGGCGGCTTGGAGCTGATGTCGTACACCACGCGGTTGATGCCGCGCACCTGATTGATGATTTTGTTGCTGACTTCGGCCAGAAACTCGTAGGGTAAGTGCGACCAGTCGGCCGTCATGCCGTCTACGCTGGTTACGGCGCGCAGGGCCACCACCTGCTCGTAGGTACGCTCGTCGCCCATTACGCCCACGCTCTGGATGGGCAGCAGCATTACGCCGGCCTGCCACACTTCGTCGTAGAGGTTGTGCTCTTTGAGGCCGTTGATGAAGATGGCGTCGGCGCGCTGGAGCAGGTCTACTTTATGGGGCGTGATGTCGCCCAGAATGCGGATGCCCAGGCCGGGGCCGGGGAAGGGGTGGCGGTGCAGAATGTGGCCCGGTAGGCCCAGCGCCGCGCCTACCTCACGTACCTCGTCCTTGAACAAGGCCCGCAGCGGCTCCACAATCTTCAGGTTCATCTTCTCGGGCAGGCCGCCCACATTGTGGTGGCTCTTGATGGTCACGGCCGGGCCGTTCACCGAAACCGACTCAATCACATCGGGGTAAATGGTACCCTGGGCCAGCCAGCGGGCGCCATCTACTTTCTGCGATTCCTGGTCGAATACCTCAATAAAGGTGCGGCCGATGGCCTTGCGCTTCTGCTCGGGGTCGGTGAGTCCTTCGAGGGCGGCGTAAAACTCGGCGCTGGCGTCCACGCCGCGCACGTTCAGGCCCAGGTCCTTGTAAGAATGCAGCACGTCTTCGTACTCATCCTTACGCAGCAGGCCGTTGTTTACGAATATACCGTGCAGCCGCGAGCCAATAGCGCGGTGCAGCAGCAACGCCGCCACGCTCGAATCGACGCCGCCCGAAAGGCCCAGAATAACCTGGTCCTGCTCGCCAATGGTGGTCTGCAGCGTGGCTACCATACTGTCGACAAAGTGCTCGGGCGTCCAGTCCTGGGCGCAGCCGCACACGTCTACCACAAAATTGCGCATCAGGCGCTTGCCATCCGTCGAGTGCGTTACTTCGGGGTGGAACTGGATGCCGTAGGTTTGTTGACCCTCGATTTCGTAAGCCGCCACCGCCACGTCGGGTGTGCCGGCAATAGCCAGAAAGCCCGCCGGCAGCTCCTTGATGGTGTCGCCGTGCGACATCCAGACCTGCGAGCCGGGTTCCAGGCCATGCAGTAGTGGGTGGTGCTGGTTGATGTGGCTGAGGCGGGCGCGGCCGTACTCGCGGATGGTGGCCGGCAGCACCTCGCCTCCCTGCTGGTGGGCCAGCAGCTGCGCGCCGTAGCACACGCCCAACACCGGCACCCGGCCCAGGTAGGCGCTCAGGTCGGGGTTGGGCGAATCTGCGTCGCGCACCGAGCAGGGCGAGCCCGAAAGCACAACGCCCCGGATATCCTCAGTGAGGTCCGGGGCGTGCGTAAACGGGTGAATTTCGCAGTAAACATTCAGCTCCCTAATGCGCCGGGCAATGAGCTGGGTGTATTGCGAACCGAAATCGAGGATGAGAATTTGTTCAGGCATAGGCAAAATTAGCGTGCCGAATCCATACCAACCCTACTTTCTGGCTTTTTTCTCCCGTCGCTCCGCTGGGTCCGCCGTCGCCGCCGGCCAAACGGCGGCTTCTGCGGGGCTAAGGCAGCGGTTGGCCGTAAATGCGCCCTGCCGGTTTGGCGCCCGGTCCGAAACACGGTACCTATGCACTCGCTCACTCCGGAAGCCACTGCCCCGATCCGAGGTGCCGACCCATCAGCGGCGGCTTCGGCCGTCTGGCCTCCGGGCTCTCGCAGAGCAATATTTCCGTTCTCCACCTTCCTATTATGCTAGTTTCTCCTCTACTTTGGTCGCTGCTCTCCTGGAGCATATTCGCGTGGCCGGGGGCTCCGCTGCCGGCCACGCCGGGGGTACAAGGCCCCGCTACCCGCGAGGTGTACGGCAACGTTACCGACCTCAAGAATATCCCCGTAGCCGGCGCCTCGGTTTCGGTCGGCACCGACAGCAGGACCCTGGTTGTCACCAACTCAGAAGGTCGGTTTCTACTTAAAGGCAGCGCGCTGGAATTCCGCCTGCTCATCACTTCCGCGGGCTACTACGATACCAGCGTGGTTGTGCCTGCTGCCAGCACTGCCTTCAACGCCCGGTTGCGGCCCATTGCCAACTACAAACGCCAGTTCAAGCGCCAGTACAAATCAGCGAAGCGGGCCTACAAAAATTAAGGTCTCTGGCGAATAAGTTAAGTGCTTCAAAACAAAAGCATTGCTGCCGAAAAGCTGCATAAACCGCATTTATTTTAGCCTGCATGCCGAATTCCTGCTGACTGTGCCTACCTTTGCATCGGCGAGTCAGAACGACCAGCTCCTGCTGAATTCCCCCAGGACCGGAAGGTAGCAAGGGTAGGTGGTTGAGCGGTGCGATTTTGGCTCGCTTTTTTTGGACTACGGATTAGCGCGAATTTTTTCGGATTGCACGGCTTTTGTAGCCGGATCCATCTGCTCGTCGCTGACCTAAGTATATAGTTTGAGGAAAACATAAAAGGCGGCCTGTTTGGGCCGCCTTTTTGTTTTTGCGTACTTTGCGCCGCCGGCCGTTGCCGGCTTCCGGAGGCAGAGCAGCCTGTTCAACGGCTCGTTCCTGAAATCCGCGAAATCCGATAAAATCCGCGCTAATCCGTGATCTGATGAAGTTTTTTCTCGATACCGCCAACCTCAAGGAAATTCAGGAAGCCGTAGAGCTGGGCGTGCTTGATGGCGTGACCACCAACCCCTCGCTGATGGCCAAAGAGGGCATCAAAGGCACCGATGCCGTGATGAGCCACTACAAGCAAATCTGCGAAATCGTGGATGGCGACGTATCAGCCGAGGTAATTGCCACCGATTTCGAGGGCATGATCCGCGAGGGCGAGGCGCTGGCCGAGCTGCACCCCAACATTGTGGTGAAAGTGCCCATGATCAAGGAAGGCGTGAAAGCTATCCGCTACTTCTCCGATAAAGGCATCAAAACCAACTGCACGCTGATTTTCTCGGCCGGGCAGGCCCTGCTGGCTGCTAAAGCCGGTGCTACCTACGTATCGCCCTTCGTGGGCCGCCTCGATGATATCGGGCACGATGGCCTGCAGCTGGTGCAGCAGATTGTGGATATTTTCAGCAACTACGGCTACCCTACGCAGGTGCTGGCTGCCTCGGTGCGCCACGTACCCCACCTGCTGCAGTGCGCCGAGTTGGGGGCCGACGTGGTGACCTGCCCGCTGAGCGTAATCATGGGCCTGCTTAACCACCCGCTCACCGACAAAGGCCTGGCTACCTTCCTGGCCGATCATAAGAAGGTGAATGCCTAACGGACTTTAGGGCCTTGGCTTGTTGTGGTCCTGGATGACGTTCAACAGCTTTTTGCAGGAACGTCATCCGAGACCCCACCCAACCAAGACCCCAAGCTCCCATCATGTACATCATCAAAGTAAAGGGCAAGGCCAAGATTCCGGACTACATTCAGTTGCGAGACCAGGAGTTTGTGCTCATAGCCTACTTCCGGGCCGACCGGCCGCTGAAGGACCTGCACCGTTACGGCCTCGAAGGCAAGGAAACCGAGCTGGCCAGCGTCATCAGCGGCCTCGAATTCGGCCGGCTGCAGAAGCTGGAAATCTAGGTTTCGGGTCAGGTACGAAGTCTGTCATGCTGAGCTTGCGAAGGACCTATTGAGAAGCTAAATAGGTCCTTCGCAAGCTCAGCATGACAATTTTCCTTTCGATCTTTCGGCAAAAACGTCCTCAGTTCTCAAAACTTCTACTCCATCAATATGACCGTTATTGAGCTGCACGATGCCTACATTATGCAGGACGTGAATACGGTGCTGCAGAAGGTGACGTTTGCGCTGGAAAAGGGCGAGTTTGCCTACCTAGTGGGCCGCACGGGTTCGGGCAAAAGCTCGCTGCTGAAGACGCTGTACGCCGATTTGCCGCTGCCCGCCGGTACCGGCTCGGTGGTGGGCTTCGGGCTGCCCCGCAGTATGGGCAGCAGCGGCAGCGACAAAGTGCCCTACCTGCGGCGCAAGCTGGGCATCATCTTCCAGGACTTTCAGCTGCTTTTCGACCGTTCGGTGGCCGATAACCTGCTATTCGTGCTTAATGCCACCGGCTGGAAAGGCAAGGCCCGCAAGCAGCAGCGCATTTCCGAGGTGCTCATGCGCGTGGGGCTGGCCAGCGTGGCCGGCAAAATGCCCCACCAGCTTTCGGGCGGCGAGCAGCAACGGGTGGTAATTGCCCGGGCGCTGCTCAACGAGCCGTTGTTACTGCTGGCCGACGAGCCCACCGGCAACCTCGACCCCGACGTGTCGGACAGCATTATGAAGCTGTTCGTGGAGATAAATAACGCCGGTACGGCCGTGCTCATGGCCACCCACAACTACCAGCTCATCGAGCAGTACCCGCACCGGGTGCTGAAGTGCGAGCAGGGCCAGCTGATTGACTCGGCCGTGACGCCTTTTGCCCTGAGCTAAGCCCGCCCGGCCCAAAAAAACCGGCCGATGCTGACAACCAATTGGCCCGCCTGAGCCTCCAGGGGTAGGCAGCGGTGCTGCCCAACGCCCATATTCTACCCGCAAGCCCCTACCCGTCGCGCATGATTGGGCTCTCCGTGCTGATTCCGGTGTTTAACAACGATGTGCGGCCGCTGGTGCGTGCGTTGCTGGCGCAGGCAGCCGATTGGCACGGTCCTGTCGAAATCCGCTGCCTCGACGATGGTTCGCAGGAGCCGTTCCGGGTGCTGAACCGGGAGCTGGCCGGGCTGCCTGGCGTGGTATACACCGAGCTGGAGCGCAACGTGGGCCGGGCAGCCATCCGCAACCAGCTGGCCGCTACTGCCCGCTACGCGTGGCTGCTGCTGCTCGACAACGACAGCCGCCTGCCCGACGACCAGTTTCTGGCGCGCTACCGGGCCGGCCGCTACCTGGCCCCAGTACTGGCTGGCGGCACCGTTTACGAAACGAGTCCCCCTGCCGATGACGCCCTGCACCTGCGCTGGCTATACGGCTGCCGGCGCGAAGCCCGCCCGGCCGCCGTGCGCCAACGTGCCCCCCATGGCCAGCTCACGCTCAACAACCTGCTTATTCAGGCCGGCGTCTTTCGGGAGTTGGGCCTCGATGAAAGCCTGACGCGCTACGGCCACGAGGATACCAAGTTTGGCTGGCTGCTGCGCCGCTCCGGCATAGTGGTGCAGCACCTCGACAACCCCGTGCTGCACGATGGCCTGGAAGCGGCCTCCGTCTTTCTGCAGAAAAGCCATGATGCCGTGCGCAACCTAGTGCAGCTGTACCGTACCGAAGGCTTGGGGGCCGATACCCGCCTGCTGGGGGCCGCCCTGCGCCTGCAGCGCTGGGGCCTGAGCGAGGCTGTGCGTACCACGTTCAGCCTGCGCCAGACCCAGGTGCAGCGTAACCTGCTATCGGCCCGCCCCAGCCTGCGCCAACTCGACGCGCTCAAGCTTTACTGGCTGCTGACAGAGCTGCGCTAAGGTGCAGGCAATGTCAGCTAGGTAGTGCATCGCTCAAGATAGGATACGCGAAAGCGCCGGCTCTTCGAGAGAAGAACCGGCGCTTTTAGCGGTTTTGCAGACAATATGCAGGCTAGTCGTTGTCGGTGTTTTTTACTTCCGACTTCACTTCCTTGTAAGCGCCTTTCACGGCTCCACCTACCTTACTACCTACTTTGGCGGCTCCCTGGCCAACGTCTTTGCCGACTTCCTTTACGTCGGAGGCGGTGTTGCTAACGGCCCGGCCCACAGCCGAACGCTCGTCCTGGGTTTCGTTGGCTACTTCGTTGGCCGCGCCTCCGATGGCGTCGGCTCCCTGCGCGGTCCGCGCTTCGGCCTTATCGAACGACTTGAAGGCGGCATACTTCAGCTTTTCCTTCTGAATTTCGGCCAGATCGTTAACCGGAATGTCGCCTTTTACTTTGTCGTAGGCTTCGTCGAGCGCCCGCCACTCGGCGTTGATGTTGCGCCAGTCGTTGATGTCGTATTTGTCTTCGTTCTGCTTGATATCATTAACGAACGACTCGTACGTCTGGCGGGCGTTGGCCGCCGTTACGCGGGTAGCCGGCGAGCTGGGCTTGTAGTACTTGCCCAACTGCATTTCGCCCGCCGAAGCCATGCCCGAACGGTTGGTCCAGGACGCCTCGCGCTTATCGTAGGCTGTGGTATAGCGGTTGCGCAGCTGCTCGATTTCCTGACGACGGGTGTCGTCATACTGGTCGGCGTATTTGTCTACGGCTGCCACCCGGCTGTCAAAGTCGGCCTTCATCTGGGCCGTTTCGCGGTTATAGTCTTCCTCGGTTGCGTTGGCCGCAGCTTCCGCTCTGGTTTCAGCGTCGGAAACGAAAGTCTGGAAATCGTTGTAGGCCTGGTCTTTATCGGCGGCCATTTCGGTTTGCTGAGTGTTGCTGCAGCTGGTCTGCGTGAAGATACCACCGGCTAGCAGCAGGGCCGAGAGAGCGGGGATGGTGAGGGTTTTGCGAAGCATAAAAAGGGGTTTAAAAAGGGAAGGGAAGTTGCTGGAGAGAGCAAAATTGGCTGGAGCCTTTGGGGTCTAACGCAAACCTGCAACCTGCGGTTGCGGTGTTTTGGGGTGCGGGTGCGTTGGGCACGGCCCGGTGTGGCGCGCTGTATATTTGCCGCTCCGGTTGTTTTTTTTGATTTTGCCTTTGTCTGTTTTGCTCTCGCCTGTCGCGCCGCCTGCGCCTATTCAGCTGCTCGATTTACCGGCCCAGCATGCTCCGCTGCAGGCCGGGCTAAACGCCGCTGCCGCCACTTGCCTGCACGAGGCCGCTTTTATTCAGGGGCCGGCCGTGGGGCAGTTTGCCGCCGAGCTGAGCCAGTACCTGGGCGGCCCGCACGTGGTGCCCTGCGCCAACGGCACCGACGCGCTGCAACTGGCCCTGCTGAGCCTGAAGCTGCCAGCCGGAGCCGAGGTGATAGTACCGGCCTTCACCTACGTGGCCACGCTGGAAGCCGCCGCCGTACTGGGCCTGCGCCCGGTGCCGGCCGATGTGCTGCCCGGCACCTTCAACCTCGACCCGCAGGCCGTAGCCGCCGCCCTCACGCCTCGCACCGGTGCCATCGTGGCTGTGCACCTGTTCGGGCAGTGCGCCGATTTGCAGGCTCTGCGCCAGCTGGCCGACCGGTACGGTGTGGCCCTCATCGAAGATAATGCCCAGGCCATTGGGGCTACGTTTCAGGCTGAAAACGGGGCCAGCTGGATGGCCGGCACGGTAGGGGAGGTGGGCACCACGTCGTTTTTCCCCAGCAAAAACCTGGGCGGCTTTGGTGATGGGGGCGCGCTGTTCACGCGTGATGCCGGGCGCGCCGACTACCTGCGCCAGCTCGCCAACCACGGCCAGACGCGCAAATACCACCATCAGCATGTGGGCCTGAACTCGCGCCTCGATACGCTGCAGGCGGCTCTGCTGCGCGTGAAGCTGCCGCACCTGCCCGCCTGGACCGCCGCCCGCCAGCATGTGGCCGCCCGCTACGACGCGCTGCTCTCGGGCCTGCCGGGCGTTGCGGTGCCGGCCCGCGACCTGCGCAGCACCCACGTTTTTCATCAATACACGCTCACCCTGGCCGACGAGCCCGGCCGCCGCGACGCGCTGCAGCAGTTTCTGGCGGCGCGCGGCGTGCCCACGGCTGTGTACTATCCGCTGCCCAACCACCTGCAGCCAGCCTACGAGTACCTGGGCTACCGGGCCGGGCAGTTTCCGGTGGCCGAGCGCCTGTGCCGCACTGTTCTTTCGCTACCCATCCACCCCACGCTTACCGACGAGCAGGTGGCTTACGTGGCGACGCAGGTACGGGCGGGGCTGGCGTAAAGGGGCGGGTTGGCCCGGTTTTTTCTTTCCGCCCCGGCAGTTCCAATTTTCTTCTTCAGATTCTTACGCTCATGCGCGCTTCCTTTCTCACTATTCTGCTGCCGCTGGCCGGCGTTGCGGCGCTTACTACAGCGGCCATCAACAAGCCCGCACAGGGCTTCAACATCTTCTCGGTGCAGCAGGATATTGAGTTGGGGGCCCAGGTGGCGCGCCAGACCGATTCGCTCTACCGGGCGAAAGGCCAGCTGATGAGCCGCAGCAGCCACCCCCGCGCCTACCAGCTCCTCGACGGCGTGGTGAAGCGCGTGCTCGACAGCGGCCAGATCCGGTACCGCAAGGAGTTTCCATGGGATGTGCAGCTCATCAAAGACGACAAGGTGCAGAATGCCTTTGCCACACCCGGCGGCCATATTTATGTGTTTTCGGGGCTGATTAAGTACCTCGACAACGAGAACCAACTGGCCGGGGTGCTGGGCCACGAAATTGCGCACGCCGACCGCCGCCACAGTACCCAGACGATGCAGAAGCAATACGGTACCAGCATGCTGCTGGGGCTGCTGCTGGGCAACCGCTCCAACGGCCAGCTCGTGCAGATTGCCGCCGGCCTGGGCCAACTCAAGTTCAGCCGCAGCTACGAAATCGAGGCCGACAAGTACTCTACCGTTTACCTCAACGGCACCCGCTACTACGCCTGCGACGGCGCGGCTGGCTTCTTCATTAAGGCCGAAAAAGAAGGCGGTGCCCGCTCCCCGGAGTTCCTGAGTACCCACCCCAACCCCGGCTCCCGTGTACAGAACATCCAGCGCAGCGCCCAGCAACTGGGCTGCACCGGCCGTAACGTGAGCAACAAAAACTTCGAGGAGCTGAAGCGCGTGCTGTAGCGCGCGGCCGGGGCCGGAGGGTACTGCTTCAGCGCATGGCTGCTCTACTTGGCGGCTTTGGTGCTACGGCCCGTTTTGGGCATTTGGTAAGAGAGTAATGGTAATTTGGCCGTCCGCGTCGGTTTGAACGCGTACTTTCGCCGGCTCCTGGCTTTCCTCTCTCAACTCCCTTTCCTATGGCTACTCCGCTCGTAACTCCACTTGCCCCTGATGCTAACCCCGAAGTGGCAGAGCTGGCGGCCTTCTTCAACGAAACGCTGGGTTTCTGCCCCAACAGCGTCCTTACGATGCAGCACCGTCCGGCCATTGCTACGGCCTTTATTCAGCTCAACAAGGCCGTAATGGCCAACCAGGGCCGGGTAACCAGCGCCCTGAAACGCCTTATTGGCTACATCAGCAGCCACGCGGCCGGTTGCCAGTACTGCCAGGCGCACACCATTCTGGCCGCAGAGCGCTACGGAGCAGAGCAGCAACAGCTCGACCATATCTGGGAGTACCCTACGCATCCGGCCTTTTCGGAGGCCGAGCGGGCGGCGTTGGCGTTTGCCGTGGCCGCCTCGGCCGTTCCGAATGCCGTAAGTGAGGCCATCGGCCAGACGCTGCGCCAACACTGGACGGAAGGTGAAATCGTAGAAATTCTGGGCGTAATCAGCCTGTTTGGCTACCTCAACCGCTGGAACGACTCGATGGGCACCCACCTGGAAGACGGCGCAGTGGCTGCCGGACAGCAGCACCTTGCCGGCCGCGGCTGGAGCCCCGGCAAGCATGCCTAAGCCGTTGGCCTGAGCACGGAAAGCAATGGCTGTTCGGTTTGCTCCGGGCGTAGCGCTTAGTCTGCGTCGGGGGCGGCGGAGGAAGTCAGCAGCACCCGGTTCAGTTCGGCCCGGTGCGTCCGCCAGTCGGGCATAAACTGGTCCACCAGGCCCCAGAAGCGGGCGTTGTGCAGCCATTCGTGCAGGTGGGTCAGCTCATGCACTACCACGTATTCCAGGCAGGGTAGGGGCCGCTTGATAAGCTCCAGGTTCAGCCAGATGCGGGCCGCCCCGATGTTGCAGGTGCCCCAGCGGGTCCGCATCTGCCTGATGCCCCAGGCCGCCGCCGTGCGCCCCACTACCGGCTCCCACTTGGCCAGCAGCCCGGGCAGCCGCTGCCGGAGCTGCTGGCGGTACCAGGCCGCCAGTATAGCTTCGCGCTGGGCGGCGGTGCTGTCGGCGGGCGCATACAGGTGCAGCTGCTGCGTGTCGGGCTGCAGCTCTACGCGGGGCCGGGCGGCGGGGCGCACTTCCAGCACGTAGGCCTGGCCCATGAAGGGCACATTATCCCCCGTTTCGTAGCGCAGCGTCGGGGCCGGCTCGCGGGCGGCAAACCGCTGCTGGTGCTGCTCAATCCAGGCCCGGCGGGCCTGCACGAATGCCTCGATGGCCGCCGCGGGCGTGTGCAGCGGCACCGCTACCCGAATGCGGCCCCCGGCGTACACCGTCAGGCGCAGGCTGCGCATGCGCTGGCGCACGAGGTCAATTTCAAGGCCGGCAATTTCCATGTTTGAAAGCTTCAGGCCGCAAGCTACAAGCTGCAAGTCTTTCTGCGGCGCCGATCTTTCTGAGACGCTAATTTCCTGGGCCTCCTGAATGGAGGCTTGTTGCCCGAAGCTTGTAGCTTGCGGCCTGAAGCTTGCCGCGCACTATGGAATCAGCCATTCGTTTTGTTATCTGCGGAGTGGGCCACATCGGGCGGCGCCATGCCGCGCTGGTGGCCGCCCACCCCGAAGCCCAGCTGGTGGCGCTGGTCGACATCCGGCCCGAGCTGGCCCCGGCGCTGGCCGCCGACTTCCCCGGCGTCCCGTTCTTCGCCTCGCTCGACGACTACCTGAGTCATGGCCCCGCCGCCGACGTGCTGACGGTGGCCACGCCCAACGGCCTGCACGCCCAGCAGGCCATTCGGGGCCTGCGGGCGGGCCTGCATGTGGTGGTCGAAAAGCCACTGGCCCTGCATAAGTCCGACGCCGAAGACATCGTACATACGGCGCTGCAAACCGGCCGCTTCGTATTTGGAGTGATGCAGAACCGCTACTCGCCGCCCGCTGCCTGGCTTAAGCAGGTGGTTGAGGAAGGCCGGCTGGGGCAGGTGTTTCTGGTGCAGCTCAACTGCTTCTGGAACCGCGACGAGCGGTACTACACGCCCGGCAGTTGGCACGGCACCCGCGTCGCCGACGGCGGCACGCTCTTCACCCAGTTCAGTCACTTCGTCGATTTGCTCTACTGGGTATTCGGCGACATCACCAACATTTCGGCCCGTTTCCGCGACTTCACCCACGAGCACCTCACCGAGTTCGAGGACTCGGGCCTGGTGACGTTCGACCTCGTACGTGGCGGCAGCGGCACGCTCCAGTACAGCACCGCCGTGTGGGACCGGAACCTGGAAAGCTCGCTCACGGTAGTAGCCGAGCGCGGCAGCCTGCGTTTGGGCGGCCAGTACATGGATAAAGTAGAGTACTGCCACCTGCACGACTACCAGCTGCCCGAACTCGCGCCCACCAACCCCGCCAACCAGTACGGCCCCTACCAGGGCTCGGCTGCCAACCATGTCCACGTCATCGACAACGTGGTAGAAACCATCCGGCAGCGCGGCGTGGCCACCACAAACGCGCTGGAAGGCCTGAAAGTGGTAGAAATGATTGAGCGGATTTACGCGCTGCGGTAGGCGGCTCTTGTACTGGCCAAACCGTATATTCACCTCTCATGCTCTCCCCCGACCCCCACGACCAGCAAGCCCACGCCGACCTCCGTGCCTGGCAGCAGCGAATGCAGCAGAAGCCCACGCTGCTGAACCGCTTTACGCGCCAGCTGCAGGCCCGGCTCAATGCGCTGCTGCCCGAAAAGCTGCACCGTGCCCTCACGGCTACTATCCAGAAAATGGTGGAGGGCGTGCTGTTCGGCTCGCAGCACACTACGCGCCAGCCGGTGCAGGATGGTACGCTGGCCGAGCGCGAGGCGCGGGTACGGGCCCGCATCCGCAACTACCGCAACGCGGCGGCCGTGGAGGGCGGCGCTACCGGGGCCGCCGGCTTCCTGCTGGGCCTCGCCGATTTCCCGCTGCTGCTTGGAATCAAGCTCAAGCTGCTTTTCGATATTGCCGCCCTTTACGGCCACGACGTGCGCCAGCTTTCCGAGCGGCTCTACCTGCTGCACATTTTCCAGCTGGCCTTCAGCAGCCAGCATACCCGCCGCGAAACCTACCGCCAACTGGCCGACTGGCCCTCCACCGGGGCCACTGCCACCGCCGAAACCTTCGACTGGCGCCAGTTTCAGCAGGAGTACCGCGACTATATCGATCTGGCCAAAATGGCCCAGCTGCTGCCCGTGGTGGGCGCGGCCGTAGGTGCAGTGGCCAACTACCGCCTGCTGGCCCAGCTCGGCGAAACGGCCATCATGGCCTACCGCCTGCGCTGGTTCGCCGAAGCGCCTGAGTCGCACCCGACTGCCCCACCGGCCGCATTGTCCGAATAGTGCCGGCTGGTAAGAGGACGAAATTATAAATATTCTGGCGGCACCCGTGAAAATATTTTGCGGGTGTATTTTATTGATATTTAGTGTGTTGGGTGTTGGTATTTGCCGCTATCAAGAGGGCGGTTCGCGCGGTTAACCGGTGCCGAACCGCCGGGGTGAGCAGGCAGCTAGTTGCCGGGGCAGCAATCCGGTTCTACCTTTGACGCATCAATTCTTTCTTCCCCGAAGGATTGTTTTTATAAAGAGGCGCTGAGAGACAGGCTCGATGAAGCGTCGGCAACCATCCGCAACCGCGGGCACGGTGCCAAGTCCTGACCATATAAAAACAAGTTACCGTGGACGCCTCCAACAACGCCCTGCTTTCTTCTGCCGCCCTTATTGCTACGCCCGCCGTGTTCCGGTACCGGGCTGGTATGTGCTGTTGGGGCTGTTGTTGCCGGGCCTAACTACCGGTTGCGGGCCGCTATTCCCGCCTAGCCGCTGAGTAAGCGCGGGCCCGGGGCCCGCCGATTTGCCGGCTTCCCCTTCTTTCCCTTTCGCTGGATTATCCACAGGCCTGCGCAGGTCTGTTCGGGCCGTTGGGCTCGTCTGGATTCGTGGGCGCTAACGCCATGATACGGGCCGGAAGGTGTGTGATCTGCTGTACTCAGGGGTTTTCTTCCTGCTTTTTACCCTCTTTTTTTCTTGGATATGACTGCTGCCACCAAGCCTATTGGCATCTATTTCGAGCACCCCGACTGGTTTAAGCCACTGTTTGCCGAGCTAGACCGGCGCGGGCTGGCCTACGAAAAAATCGACGCCGCCCATCACCTTTTCAACCCGGCCGAGCAGCAGAGTCCCTACAGCCTGGTAGTGAACCGCATGAGTTCCTCGGCCTATTTGCGGGGCCACGGGCAGGGTATTTTCCACACGGCTGGTTACGCCACGCACCTCGAACGCATCGGCACGCGCATTATCAACGGCTCGGCGGCCACGGCTATCGAAACCAACAAGGCCCGGCAGCTTTCCCTGTTCGAAGCGCTGGGGCTGGGCTATCCGGCTGCGCGGGTTATAAACCACGCCAGCCGGGCCGTAGAGGCCGCCCGCGAGCTACGCTTTCCGGTAGTAGTGAAGGTGAACATCGGGGGCAGCGGGGCGGGCATCATCCGCTTCGATACACTGGCGGGCCTGCAAGCCGCCGTAGATGCCAACCAGTTGGACCTGGGCCTCGATCAGACGGCGCTGGTGCAGGAGTACGTGGCGCCCCGCGGGGGCCACATCCACCGGGTCGAAACGCTCGATGGCAAGTTTCTCTACGCCATGAAAGTGTACACCACCGGCGAGAGCTTCAACCTGTGCCCGGCCGAAATCTGCCAGATTCCGGAGGAGCAGTCGGCGGAGTTCTGCCTGACCGAAGCGCCTAAAAAGGGGATTCAGGTGGAAGCCTTTACGCCCCCGGCCGAAGTAATCGAAGCCGTCGAGCGCATCGTGGCCGCCGCCAGCATTGATGTGGGCGGCGTAGAGTATCTGATTGATGAGCGCACTGGCCAGGTGTTGTATTACGACATCAACGCCTTGTCCAACTTCGTGGCCGACGCCGTGAATGTAGTTGGTTTCGACCCCTATGCCCGTTTCGTGGACTACCTCGAAGCCCAATTGCCAACCCCCGCCAACGCGCTGGTAGCCATACCGCAGGCCGAGGTGGCGGTTTAAGCAAATCTTCCTGAAAACCCGGAGCCCCAGGGCTTCTTAACCGACCTGAATACATGAAATTTGGCTATTGGATGCCCGTTTTCGGGGGCTGGCTGCGCAACGTGGCCGACGAGCAGATGCCCACCGACTGGACTTATGTGAAGGAACTGGCCCGCCGCAGCGAAACGCTGGGCTACGACCTGACCCTTATTGCCGAGCTCTACCTCAACGATATCAAGGGGCCCGAGGCACCCGCGCTGGAAGCCTGGAGCACGGCCGCTGCGCTGGCGGCCGTTACCGAGCAGCTCGAAATTATGGTGGCCGTGCGGCCCACATTCCATCAGCCGGCGCTGCTGGCCAAGCAGGCCGCCAACATCGACCTGATTGCGCCCGGCCGTCTCTCGCTGAACGTGGTATCGAGTTGGTGGCGCGATGAGGCCACCAAATACGGCCTGCACTTCGAGCAGCACGACGACCGCTACGCCCGTACCCGCGAGTGGCTCGATGTGGTGAAAAACGTGTGGGAGCACGACCACTTCAGCTACGCGGGTAAGTACTACCAAGTGGACGATAACGTGCTGCAGCCCAAGCCCGCCAAGGCCCCGTTCCTGTACGCCGGGGGCGAGTCGGAGGCAGCCAAAGACCTGATTACGAGCCAATGCGACGGCTACGTAATGCACGGCGACTCGCCCGCCCAGATTGGGGCCCGCATTGCCGATATGCGCCGCCGCCGCGAGCAGAAGGGCCTGCCGCCGATGAAATTCGGAGTGGCCGGCTACACCATTGTGCGCGAAACCGAGCAAGCCGTAAGCAAGGAGCTGACCCGCATCACCGACGTGAAGGCCACGGCTGCCGGCTTCGGCAACTACCAGCAGTGGCTGGCCGGTACCCAGCTCGAGCAGCAGGTGTCGCTGCAGGATTACTCGGTTTCCAACCGGGGCCTGCGCACGGGTCTCACCGGCACGCCCGCCCAGCTTCAGGACCGCATCGGCGAGTTCGAGCGGGTCGGGGTCGATTTTTTCCTGTTGCAGGCCAGCCCACAGCTCGAAGAAATGGAGCGCTTCTCGGAGTCAGTTATCCGGGTGCTGGCTTAAGTTAACATTCCGCGGGCCACTCCCGGCCCGTAATTTTCTTACCCGAATGGGCCCCGCGGCAAGCAGGGTCCATTCTTCCTTGTTTTATGCTTAAGAAATCATTGGAACTGCTGCGGCAGGAAGCGGCCGAAACCGGCAGCAACACCCTCAAACGAAGCCTCAACGGCTTCAACCTCATTACCATCGGCGTCGGCGTAATTATCGGGGCCGGGCTGTTCTCACTCACCGGCATTGCCGCCGCCAACAACGCCGGCCCGGCCATCACGCTCTCGTTTATCGTGGCGGCTGTGGGCTGCGCATTTTCGGCCCTGTGCTACGCCGAGTTTGCCTCCATGGTGCCGGTTTCGGGTTCGGCCTACACCTACGCCTACGCCACCATGGGCGAGCTTTTTGCCTGGATTATCGGCTGGGATCTGGTACTCGAATATTCGGTGGGCGCGGCTACGGTGGCCATCAGCTGGTCGCAGTATCTGCTCAATTTCCTGGCCAAGTACGGCATCCACCTGCCCCCGCAGCTGGTTATGTCGCCGTTCGAAACGGCCACGCTGGCCAGTGGCGCCGAGGTGCATGGGCTGGTGAACGTGCCGGCCATGCTCATTGTGCTGGCCATTACGCTCATCATCATCCGGGGGACGGCCGGCTCGGCGTGGTTCAATGCGCTGGTGGTTACGCTGAAAGTGGCCGTGGTGCTGGTGTTCATCGGCCTGGGCTGGCAGTACATCGACCCCGCCAACTACCAGCCCTATATTCCGGCCAACACCGGCACGTTCGGCGAGTTTGGCTGGAGCGGAATATTGCGCGGGGCGGGCGTCATTTTCTTCGTGTTCATCGGCTTCGACATCGTGGCCACGATGGCGCAGGAAACCAAGAATCCGCAGCGCAACCTGCCCATCGGCATCCTCGGCTCGCTGGCGGTCTGCACCGTGCTATTCGTGCTTTTCGGCTACGTGATGACGGGTTTGGCCAACTACACCGAGTTCAAGAACAGCGCCGCGCCGGTGGCCATTGCCATCGAAAAAACGCCCTACGCCTGGCTGTCGGGAGCGGTTATTCTGGCCATCATCATTGGTTACACGTCTGTTATTCTGGTGGATTTGCTGGGCCAGAGCCGGGTGTTTTTCAGCATGGCCAAAGATGGACTGCTGCCCCCGGTGTTTGCCCGCATCAACGAGCGGTTTCGCACGCCGCTGCAGTCCAACCTGCTGCTGGGCCTGTTCATTGCCCTGTTCGCGGGCTTCGTGCCCATCTCGGTAGTGGGCGAAATGACGAGCATCGGCACGCTACTGGCCTTCGTGATGGTGTGCGCGGGCGTGCTCATCATGCGCAAGCGCGAGCCCGACGCGCCCCGCCCTTTCCGTACGCCCTGGGTGCCGCTGGTGCCCATTCTGGGCATCCTCACCTGCCTTGTGATGATGGTGTCGATGCCTTGGGAAACCTGGCTGCGGCTGGCCGTTTGGCTGGCTATCGGACTGGCCATTTACTACGGCTACGGCCGTAAGCACAGCAAGCTGGGCCAGCAGGCCCGGGCCGCCGCCGCCGCGCAGCAGGCGCAATAGCCCCAGCGCCGGCAGGCACTGCCCGCACAGGCAGGAGGGGCATCAATAACCATATAAGCGACAGGGCCCCGACGATTATTCGTCGGGGCCCTGTCGCTTATGTGGTCGATGAACTGTCAGGTTAGCCCTTATTCTGGCGCTTGGCCTGGTGCTTGGCCTTTTTGTCGGCCTGCATCTGCGCATACTTGGTGTACTGGTCGGCACTCAGGATTTGCTTGAGCTGGGCGTCGTACTGGGCCCGTTGGCCCTTCATGGCCTGGTGGCGCGCCTTTCTGTCGGCTTTGGCAGCCGGACCGGCCTGGCCTTTGTAAGCCTGCTGCTGCTGGATACGGGCCAGTTGCAACTGGCGCACCTGCTGCCCCTGAGCGGCCGATAGGTTGAGGCTTTTGGTGAGCTTCTGTGCGGCGCGGTCGGCGCGCTGCTCAGGAGTCAGGTCTTGCTTCTGGCTCTTCTGGTATTGGCCACGAACGGTTTTTACCGGAGTGGTCTGGGCTGAAGCGGCGGCAGAAATCGAGAAGGCAGCAAGGAGAATGAGGAGCTTTTTCATGGCGTATGTAAGGGGAAAGTGCTGTTTGCAGAAATGGTGTCCGACAGCCAGCCAATCCGGCTGCGGGCTTCTGATAGAGCAATTGCAACTCCGGTGCCAGTTTGTGCCGATGTTGCCCCGAATACACATCTTTTAAAATTTAAATTTCCCTGTTAAACCTTTGATTATATTTTCTATCGTTAGTTTTAAATGCCTGATTGTTAGTTGATTGTATTTTTTTGCGAGCATTATAACCTGCTCATACTGTTACTCCACCAGCAGCAGGTTACGGCGGCGGATGTAGGCCTCGCGCTCCTGCCAACGCACCCGGTACCACAGATCCTGCCGGCCCAACACCTCGAACCGGTCGCCGGCGGCAGCGGTGGTCAGCCAGGTGGCCCCGGCGCTGGGGCCGGCCATAAGTGGGGCGCGGGCGCGGGCTACCAGCCCCATCCGGCCGGGAGCCAGCACGTTCAGCGCCAGGCCCACGCCTAGTAAGTAGCCGCCGTACACAACCCACCAGACCCGGTCGGCGGTGCGGCGGCGCAGCAGCAGGGCCGCCCCAGCCACCACGGCCAGCAGCAATAGCCCCTGTAGCAGGCGGTAGTAGTAGCGTTGCAGCGCAATAAATAGGTTCTGCCGCCAGGTGTCGGGGTAGCCCGTCAGGCGATGCTCCTGGGCGAGGCTCACCATCTTCTGCCAGGTAGCGTAGCGTGGCTCTAGGCTCTGCGACACGCTCAGGTAGTAGAGGGCGGCCGGATAATGACCCAGCGCCTCCTGGGTGTAGGCCATGCGCAGCGCCTGCCGGCCCGATTGCAGTCCGTCGTGGTTGCGGGCCTGCCGGTACCAGGGGTAAGCCTGGGCCACCTGCCCGGCCTCGTACAGCGAATCGGCTTTTTGAAGCGCCGGACTAACATTTTGGGCCTGAATCGGTTGGGCGAGACTCAGGAGGAGCAGGAAAAAAAGGGGGGCTTTTTTGAGCAAAACAGTTGCACAGTTAAATCCAGGACTCTACTTTTGTGCCACAATCAGCCACAAGGGCGGGTTGCCAGTACAAAGAAACTGATTCTGTAGCTCAGCTGGTAGAGCAATACACTTTTAATGTATGGGTCCTGGGTTCGAATCCCAGCGGGATCACCAAAACCCTTCCTACGCCTTGTAGGGAGGGTTTTTTCTTTTTACTTCAACGAGTCCGCGAGCCGTCGGCTGCGCTGGTCGCGCCCGGCCCGGCGGCCCAACCGACCTTTTCGCGTGCTATATTTGTTGCTTCCGCGCTGACCTTCAAATCAGCCTCATCAGCGACCAAATCAGCGAAAATCTGTGATTGTCTGCATTGCCGAAAAGCCCAGCGTGGCCCGCGAAATTGCCCACGTACTCGGCGCCGACCGCCGAATGGATGGCTACTACGAGGGCAACGGCTACCAGGTAACCTGGACGTTCGGCCACTTCTGCCAGCTACGCGAGCCTGAGGACTACCGCCCCGAGTGGAAGCGCTGGAGCATCCACGATTTGCCCATGGTGCCCGAGCAGTTCGGCATCAAGCTCATGCTGCGCGATGATGGGGTGGTGCGCCAGTTTGCCGTTATCAAGCGCCTGCTGGCCGCCGCCGACGAGGTAGTAAACTGCGGCGACGCGGGCCAGGAAGGGGAGGTGATTCAGCGCTGGGTGTTGATGGAGGCCAAGTACCGCAAGCCCACCAAGCGCCTCTGGATTTCCTCGCTCACCGAGGAAGCCATCCGCCAGGGTTTCCAGAACCTGCGCGAGGGTTCCGAGTTCGACTCGCTTTACCAGGCCGGTAAAAGCCGGGCGGTGGGCGACTGGCTGCTAGGCCTGAACGCGACGCGGCTGTTCACGCTCAAGTATGCGCCCGGCCAGCGGCAGGTGCTCAGCATCGGACGGGTGCAAACGCCCACGCTGGCGCTGCTGGTCGACCGTTTTCACGAAATCCAGAACTTCCGGCCCGAGCCCTATTGGGTACTGCGCGCCGAATATCGGAGCACCATGTTCAGCCACGTGGCGGTAGTAAAACCGGGCAAAGACGACGATGAGCCCGACGAAAAAGCGCGGCTCAAGGCCCGCGGCTACTTCGTGACCCAGCAGGAGGCCGACGAGGCCCTGGCTCGCGTAACCGGCCAGCCGCTGACCGTCACCAGCGTCATCATCAAAAAGGCCCTGGAGAGTCCGCCCGCGCTGTTCGACCTGACCTCGTTGCAGGTGCAGTGCAACAACCAGCTAGGCCTCTCGGCCGAGGATACGCTGAAAACGGTGCAGGGCCTCTACGAGAAGAAAGTGGTGAGCTATCCGCGCGTCGACACCACGTTTCTGCCCGACGACCAGTACCCCAAAATTGCCGGCATCCTGCGCGGGCTGGGCAATTACGCGGCCCTCACGGCCCCGCTGCTGGCGGCTAAAATCCGCAAGAGCGCCAAGGTCTTCAACAACAACAAAGTAACCGACCACCACGCCATCATCCCGACCGGCGCTAATGCGAACGGCCTCGGCGGCAACGAACAGCGGGTGTACGACATCATCGTGCGCCGCTTCCTGGCCGCGTTTTACCCCGATTGCGAAGTGTCGAACACCACCGTAACGGCCGACGTGGCGGGCCTCACGTTCCGGGTCCGGGGCCGGCAGATTCTGAGCCCCGGCTGGCGCGAGGTGTACGGCGACCCCGAGAAGCAAACCGTGGCCAACGAGAAGCGGAGCAGCAGTAGCAGCGACGACGACGACGTGGTGGGCACCGTGCTGCCGGCCTTCGTGAAGGACGAAACCGGCCCCCACCAGCCCCGCCTCGACGCCAAGCAAACCCAGGCCCCGCGCGACTACACCGAGGCCATGCTGCTGCGCGGCATGGAAACGGCCGGCCGCAACGTGGACGACGACGAGCTGCGCCTCGCCATGAAGGAAAACGGCATCGGCCGCCCCTCCACCCGCGCCGCCATCATCGAAACGCTGTTCAAGCGCGGCTACATTATCCGCGACAAAAAGAAAATTGTGCCCACGCCCACCGGCGTCGAGCTGATTGGTCTCATCCGCAACCCCACCCTGAAGTCGGCGGAGCTGACGGGGCAGTGGGAGAAGAAGCTGCGCCAGATTGAAGGCGGCGAGCTGGACCAGGAGCAGTTTCTGGGGGAGTTAAAGCAGCTGGTGCGCGAAATGGTGCAGGAAGTGAAGCAGGACGGCTCCGGCCGCGCCATCAGCACCACGGCCCCGCCTGCCGGCTCCGTTCCTGCTGGTAAAGCGGGGGCCACCGCTGGCAAAGCCGCGGCACCAGTTCCCAAAGCGGCAGCTACCCCAGCCATGCCCGGAGCACTTGGGACTTGTCCGGCTTGTGGTACCGGACACGTGCTGCGGGGCAAAGCGGCGTTTGGCTGCTCGCGTTGGAAGGAAGGCTGCCAGTTCCGGTTGCCGACCGAATTCGAGGGCAAAAAGATTACTGACAAGCAAGCGGGCGACCTGCTCAAAAAGGGCCGTACCCAGGTGATGAAGGGCTTCCTGGACGACGATGGCAACAAGTTCGACGCCGCCATTGTGCTCACGCCCGCCCGCACGCTGGAGCTGGCGCGGGCCGCCGAAAGTAAGCCCACCACCAGTACCGACCCCGGCCAGATACCCTGCCCCGTCTGCCGGCTGGGCCAGATGCTGCGGGGCAGCAGTGCCTGGGGTTGCTCCCGCTTCCGCGAAGACTGCCAGTTCCGGGTGCCCTTCGCCTGGGGCGGCAAAACCCTCACCGACGCCCAGATGAATCAGCTGCTGCGCAAGGGTAAAACCGGCGTCATCCGGGGCTTCGTATCCACCAAGACCGGCAACCGCTACGAGGCCGTGCTGCAAATTGGGGCCGAAGGGCGCATTGAGCCGGTGTTTGGGCAGGGGTAAGTTGGTCTGAGAAGTCGACGCAAAAAGAACGTCATGCTGAGCGGAGCCGAAGCATCTCTACCGCTTCGTTGTAACTGTTCACTTGAAGCGGTAGAGATGCTTCAGCTCCGCTCAGCATGACGTTCTTTTTATTTCCTCACGCATCTATTTTCCATGTCTCCCCAACTAGGTAAAACCATTTTCCTGCTCGGCCTAGGCCTGATGCTGCTTGGGGCCCTGCTGTGGCTGGGGGGCGGCTCGGGGTGGTTCAGTTGGTTCGGGCGGCTGCCGGGCGATGTGCGGGTGGAGCGGCCGGGCTTCCGGCTGTATGTGCCGTGGGTGTCGATGCTGCTCATCAGCGCCGTGTTGAGCTTGCTGCTGGCACTGTGGCGGCGGCTGGGCGGGTAGGGGAGCCCCAGTCGGAGTTCTGCTAGTAAACAGTGCGAATAGCTGACCTGCTAACGCCGGCAACAGCAGGCCGCTAACTATTGCGGTGCAGGACTGTTCAATAAGCTCAAGTGTACAAGACGGTTACGAGCGGCGTAACCGTTTACGTAAGCAGGTTCGGGCAAACCGTCCGAAGCGCGTACCTTGATGCGCCGCCACCGAGGCCGGTTCTTCGGCCCAATCCAACCTAACACCTGCTTCTGTTATGCCCAAAATCGTTTCTCCCCAGGTCGAATTTGCCCACCTGCTAGCCCAGACCAAAGCCGCCGCGCCCGAAATATTCGCGCCCGACGGCACCAGTTTCCTGAACCTGCTGGAAGGCCGCTGGCAGGAGCCGGGCAAACCCCGCGACTTCATCTCGCCCATCGATGGGAGCGTGATTGGCCGCCTGCCGATGCTCGATGAGGCCACCGCTTTGCGCGCCGTGCAGGCCGCCAAGGCCGAAGCCGCCGCCTGGGCCAACACCGACCTGGATGAGCGCAAGCGCCGGGTGCAGGACTGCCTGACCCAGCTGCAGCCCCACGTCGAGCTGGTGGGCAAGCTGCTGATGTGGGAAATCGGCAAGACCTACAAGCTGGGCTTCACCGATATCGACCGCGCCATCGACGGCGTGCAGTGGTACGTGGACAACATCGAGGGCATGCTCGGCAAGCGCACGCCGCTGGGCCTCGTCAGCAACATTGCCTCCTGGAACTACCCCATGTCGGTGCTGCTGCACGCGGTGCTGGTGCAGGCGCTGTGCGGCAACGCGGTCATCGCTAAAACGCCTACTGACGGCGGCTTCATTTCGTTGAGCCTAACGTTTGCCATTGCCCGCCGCTGCGGTTTGCCGGTGACGCTGGTCAGCGGCTCGGGCGGCGAGCTGAGCGACGTGCTGGTGCGCCACGCGGCCGTGGATTGCCTGAGTTTCGTGGGTGGGCGCTACAACGGCCGCAACATTGCCGATGCGCTGGTGCAGAACGACAAGCGCTACATGCTGGAAATGGAGGGCGTGAACACCTACGGCATCTGGGACTACTCCGACTGGGACGCTATGGCTCAGCAGCTGCGCAAGGGCTACGACTACGGCAAGCAGCGCTGCACGGCCTACGTGCGCTTCGTGGTAGAGCGGCGCCTGTTCCCGCAGTTTCTGGAAACGTACTGGAATACTATTCGCGAGCTGAAAATCGGCAACCCCACGCTGGTTGATGCGCCCGGCGACGCGCTGCCCGACCTGGCGTTCGGCCCCGTCATCAACGCCGCTCAGGCTCAGGACCTCGATCGGCTGTACCAGGACGCGCTCAAAACTGGGGCCACGCCCATCTACGAGGGCCAGCTCGACGACGCGCTGTTCCTGCCCGGCCAGGACCGGAGTGCCTACCGCGCCCCGCGGGCGCTGGTGAACCTGCCGCGCCAGAGCGAGCTGTACTTCAAGGAGCCCTTCGGCCCCATCGACAGCATCATTCTGGTGGATAGGGTGGAGGAGCTGGTGGGCGAGATGAACATTAGCAACGGGGCGCTGGTGGCCGCCATTGCTTCTGACGATGCCAAGCTGGCCGCGCGCACGGCCAAGGAGGTGCGCGCCTTCAAAGTGGGCCTCAACCAGCTCCGCTCCCGCGGCGACCGGGCCGAAGTGTTCGGTGGCCTCGGCGAGTCGTGGAAGGGCGCCTTCGTGGGCGGCGCGCTGCTGGTGGAAGCCGTAACGCAAGGCGACAAGCCCATCCTAGGCAACTTCGGCGACGCTATCCGGCTGCCTGAGAATATTTAGTAGCCGTTTGGCTGCACTACGGCAGCCCGCAACGCAAAGCCCCGCCCAAAGCACTAAGCTTCGGGCGGGGCTTTGCGTGATATGTATCTTTTAATATAATTTGTCAACTGGCTGTGATTTAAAGGCTTATATCTTTGACATTCATTTCACTAATATTGATATCAGTTCTGATTTTAGCTTTCACACTTTGTGTATAAAAGCTAAAGCAACTATTTATACTTTCACTGCCTTTAAAAATTTTAATACTTCCAGTTTGAGATTCTATGTTTAAGTCAAATACTCTGTATAAATAATAATAATTATTTAAAGCTATCATACATTCCAATTCATTTCTTGTAAAGAACACTTCCCCAAATGAGTTTTTAGTAGTAGTT
>NZ_JABKAU010000023.1 GCF_013377885.1 Hymenobacter lapidiphilus | reverse complement strand
GGAAGTCAACTAGAACGTCATGCTGAGCTTGTCGAAGCATCTCTACCGCTTCGTTAAACGACCACAACGAAGCGGTAGAGATGCTTCGACAAGCTCAGCATGACGTCCTAACTGATTGCTGGCACTTCCTAAACAGCTTCTTGGTCTTAAGACGACGCTTCGCTCTCTCAGTAGTCGTTGAATACAGCCGGAATGTGAGGGGCGGATATGTCACTCACTCGCTGGAATTATTGCTTCGGATTTGCATGTGCGGAAGTACGATAGTGCTACTTGTTAGGGCTATCTGACTTTGAACCGCTACCTTTGTCGGCGTATTACCTGAAATTTACAATAGCTTCCGCTGTCCTGTGGCTCTTCATACTCCTGCATCTTCCGGCAACAGCTATATTCCGCTGTTCACTACTTTTGTTCATCCCTCGGCGCAGCAGCGCGTGAGCGACGTACTGGCCAGCACTTTCCTGAGCGAAGGCAAGCTGGTGAAGGAATTCGAGAGCCGCCTTGCTTCCGAGCTGGGCATGGCTCACCCTGCTGCGCTCAACAGCGGCACCAGTGCTTTGCATCTGGCCCTAGAGGTAGCTGGTGTCGGAGCCGGTGATGAGGTAATTCTCTCTCCCCAGACCTTTATTGCCTCCGCCATCACTATTGTGCAGGCTGGAGCCAAGCCGGTATTTGCGGATATCCAGTACGAAACCGGCAACATCGACCCGGCCGATATTGAGCACCGCATTACGCCGCGCACCAAAGCAATCATGGCCGTGCATTGGGGCGGTTATCCCTGTGATATGACCGAGATTAAGGCCATTGCTGACAAGCATAACCTGGTCGTTATCGAGGACGCGGCCCACTCGCCGGGGGCTACCTACCAGGGTCAGCCCATTGGTTCCATCTCCGACTTTACCTGCTTTAGCTTTCAGGCCATCAAGCACCTGACGACCGGCGACGGCGGTGCCCTGTGTACCCGCGACCCGGAGAAAGCCCGCGAGGTATTTCGCCGCCGCTGGTTTGGTATCGACCGTGCCAATTCGCCCATGAACGAGATAGGCGAGCGGGAATACGACCTGACCGACGTAGGCTACAAGTACCATCTCAGCGACTATGCTGCCGCCTTGGGCCTGGCCAACCTGGAGGGGTTTGCCGACCGCATGGCCCGCCGTCGAGGACTGGTGCAGCAATATAATGAGGGCCTGACAGGTGTGCCGGGCCTCACCCATTTCGAGCGCAAAGATGACCGGCAGAGTGCCGACTGGCTCTACGGCTTCCACATCGAGAACCGGCTGGCCTTTATCCGGGCGCTGAAAGCGAAAGGGGTGGCGGCTTCGGTAGTGCATGACGGTATTGACCACAACACGCTTTTCGGTGGCAAGCGCATGGAACTAACCCAGCAGCGCCGCTTTGATGAAACTCAAATTCATATCCCCCTGCACGACAATCTGACGAGTGAGCAAGTCGCTTATATTGTCGACGTTATCCGGCAGGGCTGGTAGGCTGCTTGTTGTCAGTTTTTAGTTGTCGGTTGTCAGTGGGCTCACTCTATTGACTAAAAACCGACAACTGGCAACTGACAACGAGCAACTGACAACTAAAAACAACCGATGAAGATTGTATTGTTCGGGGCCTCGGGCTTCGCCGGCCGCAACGTGGCCGATATGCTGCGCAGCCACAACGTAGAATTTGTAGGCACTTCGCTCACGCAGGGCCTCGACCTACGCGACCCAGCCGCCACGGCTGCTTTCTTGCGGGAGCACCAGCCCACGCACATCATCAACTGCGCTGCCCACGTAGGCAGCCTTAACTACGTGACCGAGCAGGCCGCCACCGTGGTGGCCGACAACTCGCGCATGGTGCTGGGCATGTACGAGGCGGTGGCCCAGGAGTGCCCGCAGGCGCTGGTTATCAATCCGATTGCCAACTGCGCCTATCCGGCCACGGCCGACATCTTCCGTGAAAGCGAGTGGTGGGACGGGCACCTGCACCGCTCGGTGCTGAGCTACGGTACCAGCCGCCGCCTGCTATGGGCTGCCGCCGAGTGCTTCCAACTGCAATACGGTGTGCGGAGCATTCACCTGCTCACGCCCAACATGTATGGGCCCTACGACTCGACCGACCCGAACAAGGCCCACGCCCTGAACGCGCTGATTTCTAAGTTCGTGAAGGCTGAGCATACCCAGCAGCCGGAGCTTCCCGTGTGGGGTACCGGTGTGGCCATCCGTGAGTGGCTGTACGCGCCCGACTTTGCGCGGTTGGTGTGGGACGTATTGCAGAATCCCGACCGCCCCGGTCTGGAGCAGCCCACCAACCTGGCCCAGAACGACGGCTTGAGCGTGAAGGAACTGGTCGGCATCATCCAGGATAAGTTTGACTACCAGGGTCGCCTGACCTGGGACACCAGCAAGCCCGATGGAGCTCCGAAAAAGGTGATGGACGACGCCAAGTTCCGAGAGGTATTCCCGGAGTTCAAGTTCACCGACTTTCAGGACGGAATTGCCGAAACGGTGAAGTATTACGAATCGGTTTTCCCTTACTAATGGCCAACGCTCCTTCTCAGCCGTTGCGCTCGGCGCAGTACGACACGGACTTGCTGCAAAGTTGCGGTGAGGATGTATTTATCAGCGCCAATGTGGAAATCCGTCGGCCGCATCTGGTGCGCGTGGGCAGCCATGTTGCCATTGATTCAGGCGTGTACCTGACTACGGCCGCTGAAATCGGCGACTACGTGCATCTGTCGCCTTACCTCACTATTATTGGCGGGGCGCAGAGCACGCTGGTAGTGGAAGATTTCGTGACCATTGCGGCCGGCAGCCGGTTTATATGCGGCTCTGACCGATTTATGGGCGACGGCTTTACGAGCGTAACCGCGCCCGATGAGTACCGGGATACCGTAGACTTCGGTATCATTCGGTGCAGTCGCTTCGCCGGCATCGGCACCAACGTAGTGGTGATGCCCAACGTGACCATCGGTGAAGGCAGTGTAATCGGTGCCTGCTCTCTGGTTACCAAGGATACAGAGCCCTGGACTATTTATATGGGTGTACCTGCCCGGCCCGTAAAAATAAGACCCCGTGAGAAAATGCTGGAATATGCGAAACGCATGGGCTACTAATCCGGAGCATGACTTACAATGAAAGTAACATTCAACTCCTGAAAAATTATGTCTGATTTCGCGATTAGCTACGTGGTTACCACCTACAACAAACTGCCGTACCTGCGGCAGGTGTTGGGACGGCTGGTAGCGGCCCGGCTAGCCGATGAGGAAATTGTGGTGGCCGACGGTGGTAGCACGGATGGCACGCCGGAGTACCTGCGGGAGTTGTTTGAAGCGGGGCAGATTCAGCAGTTTGTGTCGGAGCGCGACAAAGGGGAGTCCCACGGCTTCAACAAGTGCATGCTCATGGCTAAGGGGGGCATCATTAAGCTCATAACTGATGATGATGCCTTCTGCTATTCGGCCATCCGCGAGGCAGCTGGTTTCATGCAGAAGCATCCCGAGGTAGATGTGATGATGGGCTACACAGGTCTGTTGGCGCTCGAAGACCCCCGGTACCTAACGCTATATGAGGATGTTGCCGAAAACTTTAAACGTTGGCTCAACCACAAGGAGGCGGTGTGGATGATTGGCCTGCCAATGCTCATCCGGCGTAGCGCGCTGGCTCTCACCGGGCTATTCAATACCGGCGTGGTGCAGGTTGATACCGAATTTACGTATCGCATCACCAGCCTGAACGTGAGTCTGGCCTGGAGTTCGCAGGTGCTGAGCGTACGCATCGAAAACCCTCAGAGCAACTTCCGGGTGATGGGCCGCAAAACCAGCCAGGACGAGGCTGACCGCATGCGCTACTTCTATGACAAGCGCATTGGTCACAGTTTTGCCGATTATGTTCGGCACAAATCGGGATGGGTAGCAACGCTGAAGAAGCCCATCAGGCCCATCAAACGCGCTTTGTTCGACGTGCTCAAAGTTTCGCAGTACCAGGGGCATGCCCAACTGGAAACCGGCTATACGCCAATGGCAGATGAAACTCCGCTGGATGCTGCCTTCCGCGTAGCCGATGAGTTTATGGACCGCTACAATGCCGAACACCCGGCCGAGTTTCTGTACAAATCCCAAACGCTGACCAAGGCGCTGGGCCAATAGCGGTGGGACATTGCCCCATATTTTCTTTACTTTTTGCTGCTTTATTCCGTGTCTGAATACCGCGTTTCCTACTTGGTTACCACCTACAACAAGCTACCGTATTTGCGGCAGGTGTTGGGACGGCTGGTAGCGGCACGGCTAGCCGATGAGGAAATTGTGGTGGCCGACGGTGGTAGCACGGATGGCACGCCGGAGTACCTGCGGGAGTTGTTTGAAGCGGGGCAGATTCAGCAGTTTGTGTCGGAGCGCGACAAAGGGGAGTCCCACGGCTTCAACAAGTGCATGCTCATGGCTAAGGGCGAGATGCTGAAGTACGTGACCGACGACGATGCCTTCAACTATCCCACTATCCGGGCCTGCGTAGACTTTATGCAAGAGCACCCGGAGATAGATGCCGTGATGGGCTACAATGCAACCACGCAGGAAGAAGACTTGACCTATGCGCGGGTGAAAGAGGACCCAGCCGTAGATTTTATGCGGTGGTATGAGCATAAAGAGCCTTTTTGGATGATTGGCCTGCCTCTGCTCATTCGCCGCTCGTCGCTGCCGCTATTGGGGTTGTTCTACACCGGAGTTGTGTTTGTAGACCTGGAATATACCTACCGAATTTCCACCGTGAAAGCTAATATTGCTTGGTGTACGGCGCTGCTCAGCATGCATGTCGATAATCCCAATGGCAACTTCAACCGCATGAGTCCAAAGGCCCGGGAAACCGAATATACCCGCGTACGCGACTACTTTGTGCAATCCAAGCGCCGGGGCCCAGTACAGGTGCTGCTCGATGCCATGGAAGCCACCAAGAGACCGTTACGGCCTGTCAAGCGGGCTTTCTTCGACCGCATGGGCTGGGCTCAGTTCCAGAACCCCGAAGTATTTGCCACCGGCTACGAGCCCCGCCTCGGCGAAGATCATCTGGCAGCCGTATTCCGAGTGTGTGACGACTTCATGGCCGCGCAAAACCAGCTGCGCAAAACCGAATTCATTTACAAAGCTCAAGCCGTGAGCAAGGTTATGCCCCAATAGGGGCTGCCTGACGGTTTTCTTCTGAAATTTTTGCTGAACATTTTATTTTTCTTTTTATGAAAGTTGCGCTCATTACCGGCATCACAGGCCAGGACGGTGCCTACCTCGCCGAGTTTTTGCTCGAAAAAGGCTACATGGTGCACGGCATCAAGCGCCGTTCGTCGCTCTTCAACACCGACCGTATCGACCACCTTATCAATGATGAGCATGGCCGTAAAAACCCGCGCCTAACGAACCATTACGGTGATTTGAGTGACTCGACGAACCTGATTCGTATCATTCAGGAGGTGCAGCCCGACGAGATATACAACCTCGGGGCCATGTCGCACGTGAAGGTGAGCTTCGACTCGCCCGAGTACGTGGCCGACGTGGATGGCGTGGGTACGCTCCGTATTCTGGAGGCGGTACGCTTGCTGGGTCTCATCAAAAAAACCAAGATTTACCAGGCCAGCACGTCGGAGTTATACGGGCTGGTGCAGCAGGTGCCGCAGTCCGAAACCACGCCCTTTTACCCCCGCTCGCCCTACGCGGTGGCCAAGCTTTACGGCTACTGGATTACGGTGAACTACCGCGAAGCCTACGGCATGTTTGCCTGCAACGGCATCCTGTTCAACCACGAAAGCCCGCTGCGCGGTGAAACCTTCGTGACCCGCAAAATCACCCGCGGTGTAGCCCAGATAGTGCTGGGCATGCGCGACGATATTGCCCTGGGCAACCTGGATGCCAAGCGCGACTGGGGCCACGCCAAAGACTATGTGGAAGCCATGTGGCGCATTCTGCAACAGGAGGAGCCCGAGGACTTTGTGATTGCCACCGGCGTAACCACCACCGTGCGCGACTTCGTACGCCTGGCCTTCGCCGAGGTGGGCGTGGAGCTGGCCTTTGAGGGCGAGGGCGTGGCCGAAGTGGGCCGCGTGGTAGCCTGCACTAACCCCGAGTATCAGGTGGCCGCTGGCACGGTGGTGTGCCGCGTGGACTCCGAGTATTTCCGTCCTACCGAGGTGGAACTGCTCATTGGCGACCCCACCAAGTGCAAGGAAAAACTGGGCTGGGAGCCCAAGTACGACCTGGCCGCGCTGGTGAAAGATATGATGCAGGCCGATATGGACCTGTTCAAGCGTGAGGCGTACCTGCTCAAGGGCGGCCACAAGGTGTCGTGGCAGCACGAGCAGCACCAGTAGCAGCCAACGGTTCTTTCTCTTTCTATTGCCGCCGCCCGGCCCTCGTGCCGGGCGGTTTCGGTAATACCAACCCGTTTGCGCTATGGCCACCAAACCGCTACCGCGCCCTACGCTGTGGCAACGCACCAAAAAACTGGTCGACCGGACGCTCGGCACCGTGGGCGGGACGCTGAGCAAGCCCCCGCAGGCCGAAGAGCTGGAAGTGGCCCCGGCACCCGTAGCGGCCCGCCAGCCCCTGCCAGCCAATGCCGACATGGTGCCGCCCGTGTTCCTGGAAGGCTTCGCCGAGATTTTCGCCGAGATTCGGCCGAACTTCCGGCAGGTGGTGTACCGCCTGCGCGATGCCCGCGTGGCTTGGCACGGCACGGCACTCAAGGGCCTGCGGGTGTTTCTGCCCAGCCTGCCCCAGCCCCGGATGGAGATGGAGTTTGCGGGTACCTTCCTGCTGCGCCAGTTGAAAAGCCGCGCCATCCCGCTGTTGCAAACCAACCCCGTGGGGCTGGCCTTCGACAGCTGGTCGGGCAACTACTTCCACTGGATTGCCGAAGTGCTGCCCCGCCTGGCTCTGCTGCGGCGCGTGCAGCCCAACTGCGTACTGCTGCTGCCCGGCCCCCGGCCGCCCGAATACATTACCCGCACGGTAAGCGCCCTGGGCTTCACGCGCACCCACGTGGTGAGTCCGGGCGAGCTGGTGACGGTGCCCGACCTATGGGTGGCGGCCCGGCCCGGCCGGCACGGCTACATGGTGCCCGAGCTGGTGCGCGAGGTGCGCGAAGCCATCATGGCGAGTCTGGCCCCGCACCTCGACCCCGCCCGCCGGGCCACCCGCCGCCTCTACGTGTCGCGCAGCCGCCAAGGCTGGCGGCAGCTCACCAACGAGGCCCAGGTGGTGGCCGTGCTGGAACGCTACGGTTTCGAAACCATCTACTTCGAGGACATGAGCTTCGTGGAGCAGGTGCGCACCATGTACGAAGCGGCCATCTTCATCGGTATTCACGGGGCCAACATGACCAACATCCTGTTCATGACGCCGGGCAGCCACGCCATCGAAATGATGAGCAACACCTACGTGAACCCCAGCTACCTGGCCATGGCCGACAGCATCGGAGTAAGCTATTCGCTGGTACCGTCCACGCTGGGCTCACCACTGGAAGTGGAGCACAACTACGCTGATATCACCGCCGACCCCGCGCTGGTGGAGCAGGTAATACGGCCCTTGTGCACTGACCGCTAACCATCGGGCTGCGGCTTTTTTGTTAATCCGTTTATTTTGAAGCAAAGAATAAAGCAGTTTGTGCGACAGAATTTGCAGCCGCTGCTGCAAAAAGGCTCATTCGCGCAGAATTTTGCCGTTACGCTATCGGGCTCGGCCGCCGTCACGGCCATCGGGTTTCTACTGTCGCCGGTGATGTCGCGCATCTATCCGCCGTCAGCCTACGGGCAGTTTGCTGTTTTTGGCTCCTTGGCCAGCAACCTGAGTATGGTCACCACGCTTACCTACACGGCCGCGTTTCTGCTGCCTAAAGCAGAGGAGAAATTCTTCTCGCTGGTGCAGCTCACCGTGGCGCTCACCATTGCCACTTGCCTGTTACTGGCCGGCGGCCTGGCCATTGGGGGAAGCAGCGTGCTGCATTACTTCAAAGTGGAGGCCCTGGGCAATCTGTTCTATACTCTGCCGGTGGTGTTGCTGCTGTTCAATCTCAACAGCATCATGAGCGGCTGGTATATGCGCGAAAAACAGTTTTTGAAGCGTTCCAGTGTGGAGGTAACCACGGCCCTGGTGGGGCGCGGGGCCACCATCGGCTATGGCTGGTGGGCTGGCGGAAGCGTGGCGGGCCTGCTACTAGGCGAGTTCATTAATCGTCTCACTAGCACCGTGAGCTTGGCTTCGGGCAGCATCCGTCACTCGTTTGACATGCTATGGCGCACATTTTCCTGGGCCAGAATCCGGGCCGTTGCCGTGGAATACCGGGAGTTTCCGTTCTACTTTTTGCCGGCCAGCTTCATCAATGTGCTGTCCACGCAGCTGCCCATTTATGCGCTTAGCTCTGGGTTCGGCTCCACGCCTGTGGGTCTTTACTCCTTCTCGGTGAGTCTGCTGGAAATTCCTATCAACCTGATTGGCAATGCCATTTTGCCGGTGTTCTGGCAGAAGGCCACCGAAACCCAGAACAATGAGCCGGAGCGTCTGCCCGGCCTTACGCTCAGCCTGTACTATAAGCTGCTATACCTGGGGCTGGTGCCGTTTGGCGTTATCACTATTTATGGTGACATCCTGTTCAAGCTGGTGTTTGGAACGCAGTGGGAGATGGCGGGCGTGTACACGGGCTATCTGGGCTACTATTATGTGTTCAAGCTCATGTCGCAGGCTACCTCGCCCATCTACACAGTGCTCAACAAGCAGCGCTACATTCTGTGGAGCAATGTGTTTCTGTTGGTAGCGCGCGGCCTGGGCCTGGGTATTGGCCTGTGGTTCAAAAATCTCAATCTGGCCCTGCTACTGTTCGGCTTGAGCAGCCTGCTGGCTACCTTTCTCATCGACTTGCAGGTGCTCGCCATGCTGCGGCTGCCGGTGTGGCGCATTGCACTGCGCACCATTGCCATTGTGGGTGTTACGCTCATTATATTAAAGGCTACCAGGATAGGATTTGAATGGATTATCGGTTAGCAAGCATTTAATCTGAATATAATTTATTTGAGACTTTGACGTTAGACCTGGGCTGCAGGTTCACACCCCCTGTCTAGGCGGCGTGTCAAATGACTCGATTTTCCCACCGGTTTACTGGTCTACTAAGCTCCATACGAGGTTTTCGTCAAACCTGCCTCACCAATAACACGCCATTTCTACCCGCGCTACTTTTGCACGTCTGGCGCAAGACTTATTACGAGGTTGGTATTATTTCCCCATGGAGTGCCCGTATTCGGGGGCTCCGTAATATCGACACATCCCGAGGGTTTCTGAATATGGTGCTCAGTTGCGGGCCTATTGATGGAGACCAGCCCACGGTGCTGGATATAATGGGCAAGCTGCGCCTGCATGGCAACGTGGCGCTGGCCCAGGGCTGCCTGATTGACGTTGGCCCACAGGCTGTCGTTGAAATCGGCCAGCAGACCTATATTAATCCCCGAACGCAGCTTATCATCAAGCACGGCCTACGCATCGGGGAGTATTGCGCCATTTCCTGGGAATGTCAATTCTTGGACGAGGACTTCCACGCACTCACCTACGAAGGACAACGCCCCGTAGAAACCCCCGAAATCGTAATCGGGAACCACGTCTGGATTGGTAACCGGGTGTGCGTATACAAGGGCACGGTGATTCCCGATGGCTGCGTGGTGGCCAGCAATTCGGTGGTGAAAGGTATATTTACCGAGGAAAACCTGCTGTTGGCCGGTAACCCGGCTAAAGTGATTCGCCGGAATGTACAGTGGTAGGCTTGTGCATCGACAGGTAAATAGACCAGCTTGCGCGAGTAGGACGGCTGATTTCATCAGGTTTCAATGAATTGCCTGATCTAACATACTTTGCTAAAAGTGATAAAGAAACAACCGACAGTCACAGGCGTATCGGAACGCAACAACGCAACAACGCAACAACGCAACAACGCAACAAGCCGCTTTATTTTCCTTCGCTAACCGGCATACGGGCCGTTGCGGCTTACATGGTATTCTTCTTCCATGTTGCCCAAGCAGCGACTCTTGGTAATGATTCAGCGGTCAACTGGCTGATAGTAGAAGCAAGGCAGTGGCACATAGGAGTAGGGGTGTTTTTTGTGCTGAGTGGCTTTTTAATTACCACGCGCTACGCTCATCGCATTGAGCCGAGATGGAGCTGGGCCAAGCGCTACCTACAGAACCGCTTCGCCAGAATATATCCCATATTCTTTTTGTTGACGGTTGCCTCTTTTATACTATTCACGAAGTGGCCGACAAGTGCTTTTTATGCCTGGCCTGCCTACTACACTTCCATCCACAAAGCGGGGGCTATATTTTTTAATCTAACGCTGACGCGGGCCTTCTTCTATGATATTCATCTTCTGGGCTTACCCACAGCTTGGTCGCTCACGGTAGAGGAATGCTTTTACATAAGCGCACCCTTTATCCTGCTCAGCCTGCGTCAAGGTAGATTATGGAAGCTGGCCCTGTACCCCCTGCTGGCGCTGTTTCTAGGGGTCGGCTTAGTCTGGCTGTGTGGACGGTTGCGGCTGCCCTACGCGCCAATGAAGGATTTACACTTCATGTTCATGTTCACGTATTTCGGCCGTTGCGCGGAATTTGTTTTCGGTATGGCCCTGGCATTATGGCTGCAAAAACAGACCGGCTATCAGGCGAAGAATACTTATTACACTGTGTTGGGCGGAGTTGGAATCTTAGTTTTTACCGCCATCATTGCCATGCAACAGGGCTTGGCACCTTTACTCAATCCTGAAAGCTGGTCTTACACTCAAATTTTCGCCAACAACTTTGTTTTACCGGGGCTGGTTTGTCTGCTTTTCTACGGCTTGCTTACAGAGCAGTCGGCGTTTCGGCGCTTGCTCGAAACGAAGTTGTTTGACTTGCTAGGCAAAAGCTCTTACATATTTTACCTCATCCATCTTGGCATCTTCGATACCTTATTTGTGAATTATGTCTCAGCGAATAGCTGGGTAAGACTTGTTGCTTACACGCTGGCTTCCATTGCCCTGTATAAATACATTGAATCTCCTATTCATAAAAAGCTGCGCAGCAAGTAGCAGAGGATACTACGTGAAATTAATTTAATCACTCAGGTATCATCGCCATCGTGGTGGTGAGCAAGGTGCTGCCTGCTTCAGACCCGGCCCACCACGCCGCTACGTGTCTAGTGGCCGTGAGGCTGTCGGCAGCCTCCTACAAGTTCCTGGAAAAGTCCTTCCTAACCCTGAAAAAGCGCTTCGTCCGCATCGAAAGCGGTGCATAATGCTCGCGGCCTACTCCCGCTTATTTAGCTCGCTGGTGTAAACACCCTGTGGCACTCACCCTTTGCGGTGGCTGGCTATCCGGCATAGCTATACATTTACAGGATGATAAGTCCGACTGCCCCCTTCTTCTCCATCGTTATCCCCACGTATAACCGCGCCGGTTTCATTGCCCGCACCCTTGATACGGTGCAGGCGCAGACATTCGAGGCCTGGGAGGTGCTGGTTGTGGACGACGGCAGCAAGGATGATACGACTGAAGTGGTGCGGCCATTTCTGGCGGATGCCCGCTTTCACTATCTGCCCAAAGAAAATGCCGAACGGGGTGCGGCCCGCAATTACGGCCTGGCCCGCGCCCGCGGCGAGTACGTGATTTTTTTAGACTCCGACGACTTATTCCACCCCAACCACTTAGCTACCCTGCACGCTGCTATAACTGCGGCGGCCACCCAACCCGACTTTATTGCGACCAAGTACGACTTCGACCGCGACGGGCAGCGTCGGCCCTCCGACCTGGCCATGTTGCCGGCGGGCCCGTTAGGGTTCGAAAGCTTTTTGGGAGGGAACTCCTTGGCGTGCAATGTGTGCGTGCGCCGTCAGAATCCGGCATTACGTCTCTTCGAGGAAGACCGTCGCTACGCGGCCGTGGAGGACTGGCTATTTCTGCTGGAGAACACGCAGCATGGTGCCGCAGTGCAACTCGTGGACGCTGTAACGCTGACCATGAATGACCACGACCAACGCTCCATGCGCTCGGACAACCAAGGTCTGATCCAGCGTTTGGAGCTAGCGGCTGGCTGGATGGAACAGCATCTCACATTAACTGATGAGCAAAGGCAACGGTTGCTAGGTCGGGTCTATTACCTTTGTGCTATTCACGCCTACGCTGATGGTCATCGGGGGCAGGCTCTGGGTTTCGCCCGGCAGGCCGCACCGGGTATAGGAATCAAAGCGGCCGTTGCGCTATTTCTGCGTAGTGTGTTAGGCGTGAAAGTTATCGGGCTACTAAAGAGGTAGAGTCTTGCCCGGCTTCAACTGGCTGATTGCATGCGTATTTTATTTCTGGGTTATTGGGGCCTGCACGATGGCCTGACCACGAGCACCGTATTTCCACACCTGCGCATTTTGCAGCAGCGCCCCGATGTGGCGGCGGTGCGGCTGGTTACGATTGAGCGGGGGACGGATGCGCAGGCAGAGCTTGTTTTCGCGCCCGGCTTCGCGGCCGACAAAATCAGTTTCAAGCCCTTGCGTTCCCGGCCCGGCCGCAACGTGATTCTCAATAAAATAGAGGACTTCACCCGCTTCCCCCAGGAGCTGATAAATCAGGTAGCCGAATTCAAGCCTGATTTCATTCTGGCCCGGGGAGCACCGGCCGGGGCCTTGGCCTACCTGGTGTGGAAAAAGACGAAGACCCCCTTCTACGTCGAATCTTTCGAGCCGCACGCCGACTACATGTTGGAGTCGGGCGTGTGGCGGCGCTACGACCCGCGCTACCTGTTTCAGCGGCACTGGGAGCAGAAGCAGAAGCAGTTGGCGCGGGGCCTGATGCCGGTGGCCGAGAACTACCGCGACCAGCTAATTGCGGAAGGAGTGCCCGCTACGCAGATTATAACGGTGCCCTGTTCCGTGAGCCTGTCGGCTTTCGCGCCCGATCCGGCGCGGCGTAGCCAGGTCCGCCAGCAGCTGGGCTTCGCGGTGGATGCACTGGTGGGCATCTATGTGGGTAAGTTCGGCGACATCTACTACGATGAAGAAGCCTTCGACTTATTTAAAGCTGCTGCCGCGCACTTTGGGCCCCGATTCCGATTGATCGTGCTGACACCCGATCCGGCGGCTGAAGTGCGCGCTAAACTGGCCGCCGTGGGGTTGGGAGACAACCATAGCTTCGTAACCAAAGCCCCGCACGCAGAAGTACCGGCCTATCTGGCCGCCGCCGACTTTGCTTTTGCGCCCATCCGGCCGGCCGCTTGCCGGCGGTTCTGCTCCCCGATAAAGGTGGGGGAGTACTGGGCCAGTGGTTTGCCAGTGCTACTAACGGCCGGCGTGGGCGACGACAGTGATATTATCGAGCGGGAGGGAGGAGGAGCCATTTTCACGCTGGTCCAGCCCGAATCGGTACCAGCGGCTATTCAACGCATCGCGGCTATTGTGGAGCAACCCAACTACCGGCAGCTGATAATAGGGCTGGCGGCCCGGCACCGCTCAATTCAGCGGGCGGAGCAGGCATATGAGAACTTTTTTGGTGGGCTTCTGCCGGCTTAGTTGCCGGAAATTTCAACCGCGCTGAAGGCCTGGCATAGTTAATGGCGAATATCGGCGACGATGCCAACTGATGTGGCCCACTGATAAAGAAGCTGTTTAGAAAGTCAACAGGACGTCATGCTTCATCTGGCGTCCGCGAAGTCGAAGCATGACATCCTAATTGATTCCTGGCGCTTCCTGAACAGCTTCAAAATTTAGACAACAATTAATTTCAAGATGAATCAACACACCTACCTCGTCGTGATGGCGGGCGGCATTGGCAGCCGGTTCTGGCCTTTCAGCCGGACCAACCATCCGAAGCAGTTCCACGATGTGCTGGGCGTGGGCCGGTCGATGCTCCAGATGACGGTAGACCGTTTCGCGGGCATCTGCCCGGCTGAAAACGTGTTTGTAGTCACGAACCGCGACTATACCGAGCTGGTGCAGCAGCACCTGCCCGAGATGCCGGCTGACCAGATTCTGGGCGAGCCCATCGGCCGCAACACGGCTCCCTGCATTGCCTACGCCAGCTACCGCATTGCCCGCCAGGATCCGCAGGCCGTTATTATCGTGTCGCCGGCCGACCACGCAGTGGTGCGGGTGGATGAATTCCGGCGCGTGGTGAGCCAGGCAGTGGACGCGGCCCGGACGCAGGATATTCTTATTACTATCGGCCTGCAGCCTACCCGCCCCGATACGGGCTACGGCTACATTCAGTACCGGGAAGGGCAGGAGGCGGGTATTCCGGTGGAGCTGCGCAAGGTGAAGACTTTCACTGAGAAGCCCAATCTGGAGCTGGCGCAGGAATTCGTGCGCAGCGGGGATTTCCTCTGGAACTCGGGCCTGTTCGTGTGGCGGGCCGAGGTAATTGTCCGGGCCTTCGGGCAGTACCTGAGCGATATTGCCGAGGTATTTGAGGAAGGGGCCGCGGAGTTGGGGACTGAGCGGGAGGTCGACTTCATTACGCGCGCCTACGCCCACTGCCGCAACATCAGTATTGATTACGGCGTGATGGAAAAGGCCGATAATGTATATGTTATGCCGGCAGAATTTGGCTGGAGCGACCTGGGTACCTGGGACTCATTGCACCGGATTGGCCAGCCGGATGCGCAGGGCAACGTGGTGGATGGCGATACGCTGCTCTACGACACGACCAACTGCATGATTAAGACGCCCACCGAGCGGTTGGTGGTGGTGCAGGGGCTCGAAGGCTACATTGTAGCCGAGTACGACAACGTACTGCTGATTTGCAAGCGCACCGAAGAGCAGCGGGTCAAGGAATTCGTGGCTGATGCAAAGGCGAAGAAGGGCGCGGGCTATAATTAACCCAAGTCGCAGACGGCATGATAAGGAAGCTGTTCAGAAAGCATCCAAAACCAAATAGAACGTCATGCTGAGCCTGTCGAAGCATCTCTACTGCTTCGTTGAATTACTGTTACAAAGCGGTAGAGATGCTTCAACAGGCTCAGCATGACGTTCTGAACAGCTTCGAGAGCCAAAACCAGCTTTCCTGCTCATCTGAGGAGGGAAGCTGGGTTTAGCTTTTAATGCTACAGGCTAAAACTTGGGTTAGGTATTCATGCTGTAAAATCCCTTAACCGCCCCCACAATCCGTTGCTGCTGCTCGGGCTGTAACTCGTGATAGAGCGGTAGGCGCAGTAGCGTGCGGCTGAAACGGTCGGCGTGGGGGAGGGGGCGGCCGTCGTGGCGGGGCGCGTAATAGGGGCTGCGGTGCAGGGGCAGGTAATGGAACACAGCCAGGATGTGCCGCTGCCGGAGATGAGCCAGCAGTGCATCGCGCTCGGCTTCGGAGCGGCAGAGCAGGGCGAACAGGTGCCAGTTGGGTTGCGCGTCGGGTATGGCGGGCAAGAGCCGCAACGTCCCGGCAGCAGCCAATGGGGCCAGGGCGGTGGCGTAGAATTGCCATTGCTGCTGCCGTCGCCGCTGAATGGTTGCGCGGGCTTCCAACTGGGCCCATAGATAGGCGGCGTTCAGCTCGGAGGGCAAAAAAGACGAGCCGATGTCCACCCATTCGTAGCGGGCGGCCTCGCCCCGGGCGAAGGCGGCGCGGTTGGTGCCTTTCTCCCAGATGATTTCGGCCCGCTCGGCCAGACGCGGGTCGTTGACCGCCAGCAAGCCCCCTTCCCCGGCACTCAGGTTCTTGGTTTCGTGGAAGGAAAAAGCGGCGAGGTGGCCAAACGTGCCCAGTGGCCGGTCGTGGTAGCGGGCCTCAATGGCCTGGGCCGCGTCTTCCACCACCCATAAATTGTAGCGCTCGGCCAGGGCCAACAGGGCCGGCAGATCGGCGGGGGGATGGCCGCCGTAGTGCACCACTACCATGGCCCGGGTGCGGGCCGTAATCAGCAGTTCGAGCTGGGCGACGTCGAGGTTAGGATGCTCGGGGTGGCTGTCGACAAAGATGATGCGGGCCCCGCGCAGCACGAAGGCGTTGGCCGTGGAGGTGAACGTGTAGCTGGGCACGATAACCTCGTCGCCCGGCTGAATATCGAGCAGCAGCGCGGCCATTTCCAGCGCAGCGGTGCCGCTGGTAGTCAGCAGTGCCTTGTTGATGCCGTACTGCTGCTCGAAAAACTGCTGGCAGCGCCGCGTAAATTCCCCGTTTCCTGAGAGCTTGCCCGCCGCCACGGCCTGCCGGATGTAGTCCAGCTCGGGGCCGGCTAGGTGGGGGCGGTTGAAGGGAATGAAATCGGGCGGCAGGGGCGCGGGTAGCATGGGAGCCGGATTAAAGAGCTTGCCGATAGCGGCGGGGCAATAGGCCCAAAGGTAATGGGCCAAAGCGGAGAAGGGCCACGGTATTGGGAAACCTGCCTGGGAGGTTGCCGACGTGCCAGCCAGTCGCCGTATCTTTGGCCTTGATATGGCTCCAACTTTGCTGCCAGCCCCCGCCAGTATTTTGTTAGTGCGTATGAAGATTTTATTTATGGTACCCTATCCTACCGGCAAGGCTCCCTCACAACGGTTTCGGTTTGAGCAATATTTCGGGGCCCTCGACGAGGCCGGCTATCAGTACCAGATTGCACCTTTTATTTCGGAAGCTACCTGGCGAATTCTGTACCTACCAGGTCACCAGCTGCGCAAGGTATTGGGCATCGTTAGCGGCTTTGCTAGCCGGGCCGCCCAGTTGCTGAAGGTTCATAAGTATGATTACGTATTCATTCACCGGGAGGCTTCGCCAATCGGGCCGCCATTATTCGAGTGGTTGCTGGCAAAGGTGTGGCGGAAGAAAATCATCTACGACTTCGATGACGCCATCTGGATGCAAGATCCCGCCAGCCGATCAACCTTGATTAGCCGGTTGAAATGGCAACAGAAGGTAGGACATATTTGTGGTTGGGCCGAGAAAGTTAGTTGCGGTAATGCTTACCTGCGCGACTATGCTGGTCAGTTTAATGCCCGCGCAGTCATCAATCCGACCACTTTGGACACTGAGTTGTTGCACAATCAAGTACGTGACCAGTACGCGCCGGGCCGATCAGTCATTGGATGGACTGGCACCCATACCACCTTGCGTCACCTCGACTTGGTATGGCCAGTGTTGGAGCAATTGCAGCAGGAGGGCCACGACTTCGAGTTTCGGATTATCTCCAATGCGCCCCCACCACCGCAGCAACTACAAAACCTGCGTTACCTACCGTGGCGTAAGGAAACTGAAATTGCGGATCTAAGTCAGTTTCATATTGGCCTGATGCCACTCGTGGACGACCCTTGGGCGCGGGGTAAGTGTGCGTTCAAAGCCTTGCAATACATGTCTCTGGGCATGCCGGCACTGGTTTCGCCGGTAGGTATGAACACTGAAGTGGTGCAGGACGGCTATAACGGTTTCGTATGCGCCACAAGCGGGCAATGGTATGCTGCCCTGGTGGCTTTGCTCACGGACAAAGACTTATGTGCCCGGCAGGGAAAGGCGGCCCGCCAGACTATTGAAGAGCACTACTCAGTGCGGTCGAATCGGGCAAACTTCCTGTCTTTATTCAACTAATTAGCAAAGTATAATGAACCAACAGACCGAGCAAACGCCGTCACAGGGCCATTTTATAATATCCCTGGACTTTGAGCTTAACTGGGGCGTACGTGACCAGCAAACTCTGGCAGTATATGGCCCCAATCTGTTGGGCGTCCGGCAGGCCATTCCCGCCACCTTAGCGCTGTTCACCGAATTTGGCCTCCGGGCCACCTGGGCTACGGTAGGGCTACTCTTTTTTGAAAATAAACAGCAGTTACTGGCTAATCTGCCTAATATCCGGCCGCAATATGTTGACCCCAACTTATCGCCTTACTCGGCGGTGGATCAGATTGGGGATGATGAAGCTTCCGATCCATACCATTTCGGCCATAGCCTATTGGCGCAAATCCGGGCCACTCCCGGACAGGAAGTAGCCACGCACACTTTCTGCCATTATTACTGCTTGGAGCGCGGGCAGACGGCCGAGTCGTTCGCGGCCGACTTAGCAGCAGCTACAGCGGTTGCGCACGAGCAGGACATTACGCTCCGCAGCTTGGTATTTCCGCGCAATCAATACAACGCGCAGTACGTGGCCATTTGTGAAGCACAAGGAATAAGTAGCTACCGGGGAAATGAGAAATCCTGGATTTACCGGGAACGTAGTGAAGAGCAGCAAAGCCTCTACAAGCGCGGGGTCCGGCTGCTGGACGCATACCTTGATTTATCGGGCCCTAACTGCCACACCCTGGCCGATATTGCCCAGCAGTTTCCTTATAATATTCCAGCCAGCCGCTTTTTACGCCCTTGGTCTGGTAAACTGCGGACTCTGGAAAAACTGCGTCTGCGCCGGATTCTACGCGGAATGGAATATGCTGCCCGACACGGGCAGGTCTTCCATTTGTGGTGGCACCCGCATAACTTCGGAGCAAATTTGACGGAAAATATGACAGTGCTCCGCCGTATTGCGGAGCATTACCGCTACCTCAACACCCGTTTTGGGCTGCAGAGCCAGACCATGGCTGACTTGGCTACCGAGCTTCAACAGCAAACCACCAGCACGACCACCGTATGAGTCCCACTGCCGAAAACAACCGGAAAGTTATTATTCTCGCTGGACCAGGCGAATCTACCAATATTCTTTTTCATGCCTTGGATGCCGAGTTCGGCATAGCACACATTATCGTTGAAACCCCAGTTAGCCAACAAATGCTGCTAAAGCGCCGGAGCAAAAAGCTGGGTTATGGCACCGTAGCGGGTCAAATCCTATTTAAACTATTAATTGCCGGACCGTTGAGTCGTCGTTCACGGCAGCGGCTGCTTCAAATCAGGAGGGAGGCAAATCTCGATAACCAACCTTTACCCGAAGAACGAGTTATTCGGGTGGAATCGGTGAACTCAGCGGCGTGCATAGCCCAACTACAGGAGTTAAATCCGGCAGTTATTGTGGTGAATGGCACGCGGATTATTTCCCAGCAGGTGTTAACAAGTGTGGGGGCAAAATTCATTAACACCCACGCCGGGATTACACCCTTGTACAGGGGGGTACACGGTGGTTACTGGGCTTTAGCGAACAGTGATCCAAGCCACTGCGGAGTGTCGGTTCATTTAGTCGATCCAGGCATTGATACGGGGGCAATCATTGCCCAAGCTTTGATCCAGCCAACGGCGAACGACAACTTCGTAACCTACCCACTCCTCCAGCTAGTGGCCGGATTACCGCTACTAAAACAGGCAGTACGCGACGCGCTGCAAGGCATACTGCAACTAAAACCCGCACCCGAAGGTAAATCACGGCTCTGGTCGCATCCCACTCTGGCTGAATATATACGCATTCGACGCCGCTTTGGGGTCTGCTAATGCAACATCCTACGCAGCTTGTGGAGAAGTGCGCCCCTGAGCAATCAGGGGCGCTTTTTTAATTCTACGGCGGGCACCTTGTGCCTTGTTTTGCATGATAAATAAGGCGGAGAGAAAGAAGGGCATGAGCGGAATTTTATAACGTACTAAGGTGCCAAAATTACCGCTCGTGGTGCCCACCCCGATTGCCATGATGATGGAGAATATAAAGCAGAAAGTTAAAATAGGCTCAGAAGCTATAAGTTTCAAAGACATAAAAAAACCTGTTTTATATATCAAACTGAGCGTGAGGTACAGAAAGAACGTAGCCTCTAATGCTGAGAGCAGCATAACCGGATTACGTGCTTCAAAAAGAAAGGGGCGGAATAGTGCAACGATGACGGCTTGGGGGGCTACTTTAACGATAGAGCCCAATGTGCCATCTAGCTCACCAATATTATAGGCTGAACCACTAGTTACATATTCGCTAAGATACTCCTGAGTTATTTTGCTGCGTTCGCCAATTTTTTCAACGTCAAATCGCTTGTCACCGGCCGTTAGATTTGTGGCGGCGACGTATGCTATAGCGGCTCCTGCCACCAGAAAAAATGGCTTAAGTAGTAACCGAGCAGTTGCAGATTTAATACGAGCATTGTTCTCGTTAAAGATCCAAAATAGAGCGGGAGGGGTAAAGGAAAGTAATATATATATTTTAGCTGATATGACAATATAAGCCCCTAGTGATCCAAGCAGAGAAGCCAATAAGAGGCTTTTCTTCACGATGAAAACGTGATAAAAGCCGTAAAAAACCCAGCCTAGCGCCCCTATACAGAGTGCGTCTTTCATCAGACCTGAGCCCCAGAAAAACACTGAAGGCAGAAACAAAACAGCAATAGCTAAATTCTTATAGGCCAGGGGGTATATTCTAACAAATGTTATATACATAGCCCACATCCCGCAGAAGCTTATGAAGGCAAAAAATAGAGCAATTACGGTATAAGTATTGAAACATAGAAGACCCAATAGACTAGCAATCTTTACCACGAACATTTCAGTGGAGTCGGGTTCCCACCAGAACATCTGCCCCGTGTACCTTACAATGGATGGTTCGTAGGTACCATTAGTAGTCAGGATTTTCAGACCGGCTGCGAAAGAGTCGCCGAAGGCCTGATAGATAATCTTGGTGTGGAGGTAATAGTTGAATGTATCCCCGCCCCCGTAATAAAATTGGTAGATTAGTCCCAATGAAATAGCACCCAGAAACTTAACCGATAGCGCCGGGATGAAGTATTTCTTCGTCAGGGAGTTCGTGAACCGCTTGCGCACTGCGAAGGCCAGCCCATAAAATAGAGCCAGGTAAAACGGAGTCAGGAAGAGGTCCTTTAAGTCCATAACGGGTGTTCAGTTGGGTACGTCAGCGTGTATAGGCTGCGTTCAGCATGCCATTATGGCCTATGTCTCGGCTCTTCTACAATATTTGCCGGCTATTTAACCTTCAAATACCCCCGCGCTTCTTTGTACTGGTCGGACTTACGGTCCGATTTTTCCAGCACCACGGCGTAATAACGGCGGGCGGCGCGCCCATCCTTTGCATCGGTGGCGAGGCGGGCCAGGGCTAGATTGGCGAACACGTAGAAACCGTAGTTGGTTTCGTTGTTCTGTTCGGCAAACACGATACAGCGCTGGTAGTAGTCGCGGGCCTTGGCAAGGTCCTTATACTTATGCTGCATGAAGTAGGCCAGGAAGTAGGTGGCGTAACGGCCCCCATTGGCCTCATAGCCGGGAAGGCCGCGGCCCAGCTTATCGAGCAGGTCTCGGCTAACCCGCTCGCACTCCCGGAACTGGCCTTCGCGGAAGCAGGCGTTAGCGTAGTGCCGTTGGAAAAACGCGTTTTCGGGATAGGTGGTGGCCAGATACCGGGCTACAGGCAGGGCTTCGGCTGGCTTGTCTTCCTCGATGAGAAGAATACGCATGAGGTAGGTGCGTGCCTCTGGACCGACATAAAACCCGTTCTCAGCTACGTTGCGCAACTGTTGCAGACCTAATTGTTTATTCCCTTTCGGAAAGAACAGTAGCACAGGCTTGAGAAGGGGGTAGTTTTCGGGAACCCATACAGCATAGTAATTAAACAATGCCTGCCCGAAAAGAAACTCAGGGCTCAGGTCGTTGGCTTCCTTGCTTTTTTCTAGGTAGTCGAGTGCGCGTTTGGCGCTGACGGTAGCTTTGCGCCAGTCGCGACGCTCGGCATGCAGGCGGGCATCGAAGCCATAGCCGGCGGCCAGAAAAAAGCAGGCCTCATAATTCTTATTATCCTTTTTGTAAAGTGCCTCCGCCTTGGTTATCGTGGTATCCATGTAGGCGAAAAACTGCCGGTCGTAGAGCTTGGTCTGAATACCGGTAGGCACGATTTTCCACCAGGCGCTGAGCCCCAGCAGAAAATAGGGCATCGGATGGTTGGGGTACCGTCGGCGGAGGCTCCTGAATTGGCGCTCGGCCTTGTCGTATTTAAAGTTGTAGAGGTTGTATACGGCCCCTTCTAACTCGGTCTGAATATCCTTGTCGAGTAGCAGCCAACCCGAAATGTCAACGGTTGCCGGGGCCACATCAACATTTTCCAGCTTCACCTGCCGAGTCGAGTCGGGTAGCAAGTCGGGGCGTGTAAGATCGGGGCCCATGGTCTCCGAACGCGTGGCCTCAGAAGGCGGCGGTGGAGGAGGGATGCCAACTGGCTGCTGGGCGCGGGCCACCCAGGGAAGCAGTAACAGCAGAAAAAATAATAATTGTAACAATTGGTGCATACGCTCGGCAAATCGCAACGGCGGGCAGAAGTGGAAACGAGCCCGCTGAAGCCCGACGGAAAGGCTAAAGTAGAACTTTTAGCGCTATTTTGGACAAAAAAAATATACCAGATGGAGCTTCTACGCGCTATGTGCCATATTCAGGCCCCTTCAGGGCATGAAACCCAACTCACTGAATTTGTGCTCCGCTATGTGGGGCAAAACGTGGACCAGTGGCACACTAAGCCTGATGTACTAACAGGAGATGAATTTCAGGATTGTATTATTCTGGTGTTTGGTAGGCCGCGTACCGCTGTTTTTGCCCATCTCGACAGCATCGGCTTTACTGTGCGTTACGGCCGGCAGTTAGTGCGCATTGGTGGGCCAGTGGCCGAAACCGGCTACCGGCTGGTGGGCGAAGACTCTCAGGGAAAGATTGACTGTACCCTGGTGGTGGACGAAGCTACCGGCGCATTGAGCTACGACTATAGCCGGGAAATTGACCGAGGCACGGAACTGACGTTCCATTGCGACTTTCGTGAAACCGAAACCACTGTGCAAAGCTGCTACCTCGACAATCGTTTGGGTGTCTGGAATGCACTGCGGCTGTGCGAAACACTGGAGCACGGTATTATAGTGTTCTCATGCTGGGAAGAGCATGGTGGGGGCTCGGTAGCTTACCTGGCCAAGCATATCTACGAAACCTATGGTGTACGCCAGGCCCTGATTTCCGACATCACTTGGGTAACCGAAGGTGTGCACCCCGGTGAGGGTGTCGCCATCAGTTTGCGCGACTCGCTGATTCCGCGCCGTGCCTACGTTGACCGCATCCGCCGGATAGCGGCAAAATCTGGCGTTCCGCACCAACTGGAGGTGGAAGGCAGCGGTGGCTCCGACGCCAAGGAACTCCAGCATGGCGCTCAACCTTGGGACTGGTGCTTTGTTGGAGCCCCCGAGGATAACGTGCATTCCCCCGACGAAATCGTGGACAAGCGCGATATTGAGAGTATGCTGGCGCTTTATCGGGTATTAATGCGGGAGCTGTAGAATTCCTGAGCTCTTAGCTGAAAGCTGCTGGCTGTTAGCTTCCGTTCAAACAGAAGTTACCGTCTTCTGGAGGAGAAAGGACGTCATTTAAGCTGTGTAGCGCAACACCTACATAGCTTGAATGACGTTCTTTTTGTGTAGAAGAGAGCCAACAGCTAATCGCTCTCGGCTAACAGCTAAAAATCAGAAGCATTGGGTATTAGCGAATAAGCTCTATTTTACCCCACCTAAACTCTTTCTCAACCAAAACCAACTTCCCACCGCTTATGCCGCTTGTTCTTTACGCCGTGCCCGTACTGGGCCTTTTTGCGCTTTTGTATACCTGGGTGCGCTCGGGCTGGGTGAGCCGGCAGGATGCCGGCGACGAGCGGATGCGCACTATTGCCGGCTACATTGCCGATGGGGCCATTGCCTTCCTGCGGGCCGAATACCGGGTGATGGCCATCTTCGTGCTCATTGCCTCGGCCTTCCTGTTCTACCTGGGTAGCACCGGTGAAAAGTCGAGCCCGGTAATTGTCATTGCTTTCATCATCGGGGCCTTTCTGTCGGCGCTGGCGGGGTATATTGGAATGAAGATTGCCACCAAGGCCAACGTGCGCACGGCCCAGGCGGCCCGCACAAGTCTAAGTAAAGCGCTGAATGTGTCGTTTTCGGGTGGTTCGGTGATGGGTATGGGCGTGGCCGGACTGGCCGTGATGGGGCTTGGCTCGCTCTTTATCGTCTTCTACCAGCTATTTGTAGTGAGCAAGGGCGGAACGGCCAATGGCATCGAGATGGAAACGGCGCTGGAGGTGCTCACGGGCTTCTCGCTGGGGGCCGAAAGCATTGCCCTGTTTGCCCGCGTGGGCGGCGGCATATACACTAAGGCCGCCGACGTTGGAGCCGATCTGGTGGGTAAAGTGGAGGCCGGGATTCCAGAAGACGACCCCCGCAACCCCGCCACCATTGCCGATAACGTGGGCGACAACGTAGGCGACGTGGCCGGCATGGGCGCCGACCTGTTCGGCTCCTACGTGGCCACTATTCTGGCGACCATGGTGCTGGGCCGCGAAGTTATTGCCCGCGGCGACCAGTTTCAGGGCCTCTCGCCGATTCTGCTGCCGATGGTGATTGCTGGCATGGGCATCGTGGCCTCGCTGATTGGCATTTTGCTGGTGCGGGTAAAGGAGGGCGGTAACGTGCAGGGTGCGCTCAATTTTGGCAACTATGTGTCGGTGGTCGTTTCGGCGGTGGCTTCGTTCTTCATCATCCGCTGGATCCTGCCTACTGAGGACCTCGTGATTCGTGGCGTTACGTTTAATGCCATGAGTGTCTTCTGGGCCGTGATTGTCGGCCTGATAGTGGGCACGCTGATGAGCATCATCACCGAATATTATACGGCTATGGGCCGGCGGCCGGTGCTCAGCATTGTGCGCCAAAGCTCCACGGGGCACGCCACCACGGTTATTGGCGGGCTGTCGGTGGGGATGGAAAGCACCGTGCTGCCCATTCTGGTGCTGGCGGCGGGCATTATTCTCAGCTATGAATTCGCCGGACTTTACGGCGTAGCCATTGCCGCAGCCGGTATGATGGCCACCACCGCCATGCAGCTGGCTATCGACGCCTTCGGCCCCATTGCCGATAACGCCGGCGGCATTGCCGAAATGAGCGACTTGCCCAAGGAAGTGCGCGAGCGGACCGATATTCTGGATGCCGTGGGCAACACCACCGCCGCCACGGGCAAGGGTTTTGCCATTGCTTCGGCCGCGCTTACCTCGCTGGCCCTGTTTGCCGCCTTCATGGGCACGGCTAACATCACGAGTATCGATATCAGTAATGCCCGGGTGCTGGCAGGGCTGTTTGTGGGGGCCATGATTCCGTTTATCTTCTCGGGCCTGGCTATTTCGGCCGTGGGGCGGGCGGCTATGGCTATGGTGCAGGAAGTGCGCCGTCAGTTTCGCGAGATTCCGGGTATCATGGAAGGCACTGGTCGGCCTGAGTACGAGAAGTGCGTAGCCATTTCCACCGACGCCGCCATCCGCGAAATGATGCTGCCGGGTGCCATTGCCCTGCTGGTGCCGGTGCTGGTGGGCTTCACCTTCGGGCCCGAAGTGCTGGGCGGCACGCTGGCCGGCGTAACGGTGAGCGGCGTGTTGATGGCCATCTTCCAGAGTAATGCCGGTGGGGCTTGGGACAACGCCAAAAAGTCGTTTGAGAAAGGCGTGATGATTGACGGCGTGATGCAGTACAAAGGCTCAGATGCCCATAAGGCCTCCGTAACCGGCGACACAGTGGGCGACCCGTTCAAGGACACTTCGGGCCCCAGCATGAACATCCTCATCAAGCTAATGAGCATTGTTTCGCTCGTTATTGCCCCCCACATTGCCGCCCCGAGCCGCGGTGTGGTGCAGGCTCCTGAGGTGCCGGCTACGCACGTGCGGTCCGCGTTACCCGTGCCGGCTGCTGCAGTAGCTGTATTGATTAAGTAGAGAACGAGTTGGGTGCGGGGCTTACCTGCGCCGTTAAACGACCACATCAGGTTCCGTGCAACGGCGGGCGGGGACAAGCCCCGCACCCTACCTCGCTTTTTCCCCAAACCCTCCAGCTATTTACTGCCATCTAAGCGGTAAACTCTACCTTTGACCTGCCTATTGACTTTGAGCCCAACCTCAAGCAGATGAATCCCGACCATATTACGCTGCACGACAAAGAGTTTAAACCCTATTTGTCGGCCCGGGAGTTGACGACGGCCATTGCCGACGTCGCCGGTCGCATCAATCAGGATTATGCCGGCCGGCAACTGCTGTTTGTGGTGGTGCTCAACGGCTCGTTCATGTTTGCCGCCGATCTGCTCAAGCACATCAGCCTGACCTGCGAAGTATGCTTTATCCGGGTGGCCTCCTACACGGGCACCAGCAGCAGCGGCGAAATCAAGGAGGTGCTGGGCCTGACTGAGGAGCTGCAGGGCCGCCATGTGGTGCTGGTAGAAGATATCGTAGATACGGGCCACACCATGCGCATGCTGCTCGATACGCTGGGGGCCAAACAACCAGCCTCGCTGGAAGTGGCCACGCTGTTTCTCAAGCCCGAGTGCCTTCAGCATGAACTGCCGTTGCGCTACGTGGGTCTGCCCATTCCCAACGACTTTATTGTGGGCTACGGCCTCGATTTCGACGGTTTGGGCCGCAATTACCCCGACGTCTACCAAGCCGTATAAGCCGGACCGTCGCCTCCGATACCGGATTCCGGCCGTAGCTTTGCGCGGGGCGTTTGCCGTTTCGTGCTTATATTTCCCAAACCCGCCTATTTCAACCTTTCCGCGTAACTCCTCGCTGCTCATGCTTAATCTTGTACTATTTGGCCCTCCCGGGGCCGGTAAAGGCACGCAAAGTCAGAAGCTGATTGCCCGCTATAACCTGGTGCACCTCTCTACCGGCGACCTGCTGCGGGCCCAGATTACCCGCGGTACTGAGCTGGGCCTGAAAGCCAAAAAGCTCATGGACGAAGGCCTGTTAGTGCCCGATGAGGTAGTAATCGGCATGATTGGTTCGGCCCTCAAAGAGAACGAGCAGGCGGCAGGCTTCATCTTCGATGGTTTCCCGCGTACCGTGCCCCAGGCCGAAAGCCTCGACCAGTTGCTGGCTGTGCACAATACCAAGGTGTCGTGCATGGTGGCGCTGGAAGTGCAGGAGCAGGAGCTGGTGAAGCGGCTGCTGGAACGTGGTAAAACCTCGGGCCGCCCCGACGACCAGGATGAGGCTAAAATCACCCGGCGCGTGACGGTGTACAACACCGAAACCGCCCAAGTGGCCGGCTACTATGCTACCCAGAATAAATTTCACGCCCTGAACGGGATTGGGGCCATCGATAATATTTTCGGCCAGATCTGCGCCATCCTCGATCAGCACCAGCCCGCTACTACCAGCGGCAGCCAGCAGGCTACCAAGGAAGTAAAAGCGTAACTTTGCCGCTGCGGCCCGCTCGGGCTGCGGCAGAATCTCCCTTCTGTCATCCTGCGTACTCCGCTCAACCAGCGGAAGGGGCAGGATGACAGTCTTTTTTAGGGATGATAGGGCTTCTATCTCCTGTCTTCCAACTCCTAGCTTCGCAACGAAATTGGCTTCTAATAACTTCATCGACTACGTTAAAATCAATTGCCGCTCGGGCCGGGGCGGGGCAGGTTCGCACCACTTTTTCCGGGCCAAGGGCCTGCCCAACGGTGGGCCTGATGGTGGCGACGGCGGCCGTGGTGGTCACATTATTCTGGAGGGCAGCTCCCAGCTGTGGACGTTGCTGCACCTGCAGTTTCGGAAGCACCTGATTGCCGAGGCGGGCGAAGGCGGCGGCGAAAACCTGCGTTCCGGTAAGCAGGGCCAGGATATTATTATTCAGGTGCCGCTGGGCACGGTAGCCCGCGACGCCGAAACCGGCGAGAAGAAGCTGGAGATTACCGAAGCTGGCCAGCGCCTGATTCTGACGCCCGGCGGCCGCGGCGGCCTCGGCAACGACCACTTCAAATCGGCTACCAACCAGGCGCCCAGCTATGCCCAGCCCGGCGAGGAGGGCATTGATGAGTGGGTGATTCTGGAACTCAAGCTGCTGGCCGATGTGGGCCTGGTGGGCTTCCCGAACGCGGGCAAGAGCACGCTGCTTTCGGTGGTTTCGGCCGCCACGCCCAAAATTGCCGATTACGCCTTCACCACCCTAACGCCCAACCTGGGTGTAGTCGCCTACCGCGACTACAAGTCGTTTGTGATGGCCGATATTCCGGGCATTATTGAGGGGGCGGCCGAGGGTAAAGGCTTGGGCCACCGCTTCCTGCGTCACGTCGAACGTAACTCGATTCTGCTGTTTATGATCAGCTGCGACTCGCCCGACATCAATGCCGAGTACCAGGTGCTACTCAGCGAGTTGGAGCAGTTCAACCCCGAGTTGCTGGACAAGAAACGGCTGCTGGCCATCACCAAGTCGGATATGCTTGATGAGGAGTTGGAGGAGGAAATCCGGGCCACGCTGCCCACCGAGCTGCCTACCGTTTTCATTTCCAGCCTGACCAACAAAAACATCCAGCCGCTGAAAGACATGATCTGGACGGCGCTGCACGCGGAGTAGAGTGCCATAAATAACGGGCCGGGTGCAGGAACGACTCCTGCGCCCGGCCCGTTGTTTGTGCCAAACTGACAGCCAATACCGCTTTGGCCTATTGCTTGCACCCGGCCTCTTGCCTTTCGGCTAATCCAGTGAAAAACCCTTTTCGACGATATTTTACGACTATGGCTGACGACCAGAACCTGCCCCAGGACGACAACCTGACCGACCCCGCTGCCCCCGTGGCTGGCGAAATGACCGACGAGCCAACGACCGAAACCGGTGTTCCCGCGGCCGATACCGAGCTGGCCGACCTTAAGGACAAGTACCTGCGCCTGGCGGCTGAGTTTGAGAACTACAAGCGTCGCACTTCCAAGGAGCGCATCGACCTGTTCAAGAGCGCCAACCAGGAGTTGATGGTTGTGTTGCTGCCCGTGCTGGATGATTTTGAACGGGCCCGTCACCACACCCAGACCACCGAAGATGCCGGCACCGTGCGCGAGGCCATGAACATCATCCAGAACAAGCTTGGTAAAATTCTGGAGCAGAAGGGACTGACTCCGATGAATGCCGCAGGCACAGCCTTCGACCCCGAGCTACACGAAGCTATTACCCAGATTCCGGCTCCGTCGGAGGACATGAAGGGCAAAATAGTGGACGAAGTGGAGAAGGGCTACTATCTGGGAGATAAGGTGCTACGCCACGCCAAAGTGGTGCTGGGCCAGTAAACGAAACAACGCCTGTCATGCTGACGAAGGACGCATCTCTACCGCTTCTTCGAAGGATTACCACTTTGGTAGAGATGCGTCCTTCGTCAGCATGACAGACGAAATACAACAACATGGCAACGAAGCGAGATTATTACGAGGTGCTGAGCGTGGCCAAAAACGCGGCGGGCGACGAGATTAAGAAGGCCTACCGCAAGGTGGCCATCAAGTATCACCCCGACAAAAACCCCGACGACCCTACGGCCGAGGACAAGTTTAAGGAGGCGGCCGAGGCGTACGAGGTGCTCAGCAATGAGCAGAAGCGTGCCCGCTACGACCAGTACGGCCACCAGGGCATGGGCGGCAACGGCGGCGGCAACCCCAACATGGAGGACATCTTCAGCCAGTTCGGCGACATTTTCGGCGGCGGCGGCTTCGAGAGCTTCTTCGGGGGCGGCCGGGGCCAGCAGGGCGGGCGGCGCGTGCGCAAGGGTTCCAACCTGCGCATCAAGCTCAAGCTCGATCTGGAAGAAATTGCCAACGGCGTCGAGAAGAAGATAAAGGTGAAGCGCTACGTGGCCTGCGAGCCATGCTCGGGCACGGGTGCCAAAAACGGTACCGACCTGAAAACCTGCGGCACCTGCAACGGCCAGGGCCAGGTGAAGCGCGTGGTGAACACCATGCTCGGCCAAATGGTAAGCGCCAGTACCTGCCCCACCTGCGAGGGCGAAGGCAAAGTGGTAACCAGCACCTGCGACACCTGCAAGGGCGACGGCCGCCAGCTGCATGAGGAGGTCATTCCCATCAATATCCCGGCCGGCGTGGCCGAGGGCATGCAGCTGAGCATGACCGGCAAGGGCAACTACCCCGAGCGTGGTGGCGTGCCCGGCGACCTGCTTATTCAGATTGAGGAAGAGCCGCACGAGCTGTTGCGCCGCGAGGGCAACAACATCATGTTCGAGCAGTATATCTCGTTCGTGGATGCCGCTTTGGGCTCCAACATCGAGGTGCCGACCATCGAGGGCAAGGTGAAAATCAAGGTGGAGCCGGGCACCCAGCCGGGTAAAATCCTGCGCCTGCGCGGCAAGGGCATCAAGGACATCAATGGCTACGGCCGTGGCGACCAGCTCATCCACCTCAACGTCTGGACCCCCAAAAACGTGAGCAATGAGGAGCGTGAGTTACTCGAAAAGCTGCGCGACTCGCGTAATTTCACGCCCAGCCCGGGTAAAAACGACAAGGGCTTCTTCGAGAAAGTAAAGGAGTACTTCGCGTAGCTGCTGGTTTAGCCAGCAAAATAATCCGTCGATATTCTCCCTTCACAGAAAAGCCCGCCTTCCTTAACCGGAAAGCGGGCTTTTTTACTGCCTGAGACCTGTCTGGGGCTACAGAACAGGTTTTACCTGGTACCCTTGCTGACGGAGCAGCGTTAGTACGCCATTTGATCCACCCAGGTGGGCGGCACCGACGGCGAAAAAGGTGGGTTTGTTGGAGGCTTGTTGGGCCATCAGAGGTATCCAGCGCTTGTTGCGGTTGGTGATGAGTTCATCCTCGTATTCCTTCATACCGAACTGGCTGGCCAGTGAGGCTTTTAGGAGGCCTTCGACGTCTTGGGCCTGGTATAGCTGGAACAGGGCCTTGAACTCCTGCTGGGCTTCGCTGCGCTTGGCTACCATATCCGACAGCATGCGGGCCTGCTTGTCGCAGGGGATTTTATCGAATATGCCCATTTGATCGGCTACCGTTTCGAGGCCGATAACTTCTAACTGCTTGGCTTTGGCTATGTCTACCAACGTCCCCTCGTAGCTGCCTACCGGGCAGCCGAGCGTTTTGGGGTACATCAACGACGACAGGATGAAGGGTTTCATGGTGCCCATTTGGGCGAAGGGCATCTTCAGCTCGTTGGTGTAATATTCACTCACGGCGGCGTATTCTTCCTTCGTCATGCAGCCCTGCACGGTCTGGCCGGCTGGTAGCATCATCTGGCCGCGCATCTCCTCCATCATCGTGGGGCTATCCATATCCACCTCCAGTGCAATTTGCTGGGAGTTATCGATGGCCTTTTTCACGGCCTCGCTCATCTTCAGGTCGTCGGCGCAAAGCAGGTGGATGGTGCCAAACACGTAAGAGGGTTTGGCGAGCTTGTTGCCCGAAATTTCCCAGAGCAGGGATTTAGTTGTTGCCGGAGCAGTAGCTGTTTTGGGAGCTTTAGCCACCTTTTGGGCCTGAGCAAGCGGACTGGCAAGTAGTAAAGTGGCGGCGAACGAGAGGCTAAAAAGACGCATTTTTTACAGGAAAAGGTGGAAAAGGGGAGGGGATGGTTTTAAATGACTTTTTGATTTGTGGGCCAGCCGTGAGCTTGTGCGTGGCTTGATGCAGCAGGTTGACGGCCTCAGAACTATCGTTAAGCTGCTTTCGCCCGAAAGGTACTCCGGCTCATCGGGTCGTAGTTGGGTGGCGGTAAAACAGGCGTAGCAAAAGCGCCTGTTGCTGCTTAGGTCGCGTCCTCACATGCTGAAATCAGTGCTGATTTCTTGAATAGAATTGTTTGGCTGTTCTGAAATGGTCGTTCAACGATTTCAGTAATTCCGGTGAGCCGAGCAGCTGCCGCTGGGAGGAGATTTGCCGGGTATATCGACGGTTTTCGGCGGGCATTACACGATGTGATAAAGTTTTTTTCGTGGAGGTGCGCGAGAAAATAAAAAGCGCCCGCCCCAAAAGAGGCCGGCACTTTTCATGATGCAGCGTTCCGGTTGGCAGACGGCTACGGTAGTGTTTGCAGGGGCGCATCGGGCAGGGAATCTACCATCCGACGGAGCAGCTTGGCCCGTAGCACATCTTCGGTTTTGGTGGGCGTGGCGGGCAATGCCTGCTGTCCTTGGTGGGCGAGGCGGCGGGCTTCGCTGGTATTCTGGTGGGCCAGCGCCAAGGCTGCCTGCACGAGGTAGTGCTGGGCGGTGGGCGTTTGGCGCAGGGCTGGTTTGATGGTGTGCCAGGCCTGCTCGGCGGCAGTTGCGTCGCGGGCTACAAAAGCTTCGGCAAAGGCGCGCTCTTTGCTGATTTCGTTCCGGAAAAGCTGTGGCTGGTTATTGGCCAGCTCTTCGGCAGCGCGGATATGGCCTAGCGCCGCCAAATCCTCGGCCCGATCGAGGCCGCGGTAGTAGGCCATAAAGTGCGCAAAGCAGCGTACGAGCGGTTCCTCATCAGCAAGCAGCAGCGCTAACTGGTCGGAGTCGAGCTCTGCGTAGGGCTGGCCCGACTGGACATGGGCCAACAACTCTAGCTGGGCCTGCTCGGTGGCCGCAGCTGGCCCACCGCCCAATAGCCGGAAAAACCGGCCCCGGTCGGTGAAGAAAGGACCCGTGCGTTTGGGCAGCGTAGTAGCCAAAAACAGCATTACCGACATCAGTCCGAATACCAGCAGGAAAACCACCCCGGTTCGCCCGCCTACCGTGTTTAGGAGCGTGGTGGTGGGCGAGTGCAGCAGGTGCCAGCCCGTGGCTAGGGCTGCTGCACCGGTGAGCAGGCTGGTTAGCGGGCCCGCGGCACAGATGGCCGCCAATTGCTGCCGTAGCCGGGGGCCGCGGCGGGTCGGTACGGTGGCCGCCACGCCCCCTGCCAGGGCCAGGTCACGATTGAAATATACCTGTATCCGGTCGGTAAGCGGGTGGCGGCGGACGCCCAATAGCCCCGCCACGAAGAGGACAAAGCGAAACCCCTGGCCCAAGCCTACCAGCAGGTGGCCCAATTCGTGCGCGGCCAGTGCGGCCCACATTGCCATCAGCACAGCTCCTGCTTTGAGCAGGTTTTCAGCCCATCCAACGGCATGACCAAAGAGTGGATGGAGGTCGGGTGCCGGAATCAGCTTAACGAGACTCCGGCCAATCACTACCCCGATCAGCGCAGAGCCTACGATGATGATTAGGAGACGAGCTTTTTTCATGTGGTGGCTGATTGTAGATGGCGATACAGCAAACTGTGAATAGCTTGAACAGCTTGCTATTGCACTGAAATATAGGTATAAATACATGTTTCTGGGGTGCTTTGCTGGGCCATAGATATGTCTGGCGGAACAGACTCCTTGCCTACTCCTTGGTGTGTTGCTCAGTGGGAAAATAAAATATCTTAATCCTGTAATGCTGACTGAAAACCGTCGATATAGACGTCAAATCTCCTCCCGATGGCATCTGCTCCGCTCGCACCGGAATTCCTGGAACTCCTGAACGCCCACCAGCCCCGGCTGCGGCGGGTGGCACGCCTATACTGCGCCGATGCCGACGACCGGCAGGACTTGTACCAGGAAATTGTGCTGCAGCTGTGGCGGGCATGGCCGCGCTACGAGGCCCGGCCCGACGTGCAGGTGGGGACCTGGCTGTATCGGGTGGCCCTGAACGTGGCTATATCGGACCTGCGCCGCCGCGGCCGCCAGCCCGCCGCGGCCCGTCTGCCCGGCCCCGATGGGCTGCCCGAAATGCCCGCGCCCCCGCCCGAAGGCCCCGACCCCGACGACCTGCTTGAGCTCTACCGAGCCATCGCACGGCTTTCCGACGTCGAAAAGGCCTTCGTGTTGCTCTATCTGGAAGAAAAGACCTACGCCGAAATGGCCGATATCCTCGGCATCACCCAAAATAACGTGCGTGTGAAAATGCACCGGGTGCAAGACAAGCTTCGCCAACTGCTAACCCAACCCGCCTGATGGAACTCGATGACTTGAAGAGCCGCTGGCAGCACCAGCCCATTGGATTTCCTGCGGATACCATTACTTCTGAACAAGCCCTCCGCACTATGCTCACGTCCTATAGCTCTTCCAATCCATTGATTGGGCTGAAGAAAAACGCTTCCCGGGAATTGAAATTCGTAGGTATGGGATTGGTGCTAATCGTTTTCGATGCGCTCATATTCTTCCGTGATGCGGTAAGGCTGCAGCTTTTTGCGGCGGGCATCTTTGCGATATTGTGTCTGGTGGGCCTGATTGTGTACCAGCGGCTGAAGCTCATCGGCCAGATGGAACAGCAACAGGCCAACCTCCATCAGTTCCTAACTACCCGCATCATCCGGTTTCGGCACCTTATGCGCCTGCACGACTATGTGGGCGTAGGGTCGCTGGCATTGTTAGCGGGGTTTGCGGTGGTGGTGCGCCGGACCTATTTGTGGGCCTACCTACAGCCTAGCCAACCCAACTGGGGATGGCACCTGAGCATGGCGGGCGGGGGCATTGTGCTGTTGTTGTTGCTGATGTACGCAGCATACCGCACGGGCCAGAAGGAGCACCAGCGCCGCTACGGCCGCTACCTCGACCTGCTGGAAGCGGCGCTGCACGAGTTGCGGGACTGAGGAAGCCGGTTGGTTGAAATTCGCCCATCCAAGAATTCAGAAAACGCTACATTTAAGCGTCCGCAAGTTTCTCCAAGTCTTTATTCTTCCGAACAGAAGCTAATAGCTATCAGCTAACAGATGCAACCAGCCCTCGAAGCCCTGAACGTGCGCAAAACCTACGGCGAGCACGTCGCCCTGAACGATGTGAGCCTGGAAATTCCGGACCGCAGTATTTACGGTTTGCTCGGGCCCAACGGCGCCGGCAAAACCTCGCTCATCCGAATTATCACCCAGATAACTGGGGCCGATGGCGGCGAAATCCGCATCCGGGGCGAGAGGCTCGCGCCCCGCCACATTGCCGAAATCGGCTACCTGCCCGAGGAGCGTGGCCTGTACAAGAAAATGAAAGTGGGCGAGCAGCTGCTGTACCTGGCCCGCCTGAAGGGCCTGAGCCGCACCGATGCCACCCAGCGCATCAAGGCCTGGATTCAGCGGTTCGACCTTACGCCCTGGGTGGAGAAAAACGTGGAAGACCTGAGTAAAGGCATGCAGCAGAAGGTGCAGTTTATTGCCACCGTGCTGCACGAGCCCAGTATTATCATCCTCGATGAGCCGTTTTCGGGCTTCGACCCCATCAACGCCAACCTCATCAAGGACGAGATTCTGGCCCTGCGCGACAAGGGTGCAACCATTATCCTGGCCACCCACCGCATGGAATCGGTGGAGGAAATGTGCGACAACATTGCCCTGATCAACCGTTCGCGCAAGGTGCTCGACGGGCCGGTAAGCACCGTGAAGGATACCTTCCGGACCCAGACTTACTCGGTAGAGGGCAAAGGCCGGCTGATGGTGGTGCATCCCGATTTTGAGGTGCTGGAGCATCATGAGCGCGAAAACGACCATTTCCACGACATTATCCGGCTGCACGCCGGCACTACGCCCAACGATTTGCTGCGCTACCTCATCGGCAACGTGGAGGTACACGCTTTCCGCGAGCTGATTCCGAGCATCAACGAAATCTTTATCCGGCGGGTGCGTGAAACCATGCCCGAAACGCTGGTGGAAGAGCCGGTAGCGTAGCTTTCTAAGCTGTTAGCCATAAGCTGACAGCTGTTAGCTTTTTTCTGACAAGAAACAGCACACGAGTATCTTCTCGCGCAAAATCAGACTTAGATTTTAGCGTAATTATCTGTTAATCAAACTCAAAGCTAACAGCCATCAGCTATTAGCTAACAGCTCAAAAAACCATGCCTTCCAACTTCTGGCTTATCGCGCAGCGTGAATACCTGACCCGGGTAAAAAAGCGCAGCTTCCTGATCATGACGCTACTCGTGCCGCTGGTGGTGGCTGCATTCGGCTTCTTCATCGTTAAGATTGCCACCTCCGACAACGACACGCAGGACGTAGTGCAGGTGCTCGATATGAGCGGGCAGCGCCTGGGCGCGCGGCTCGTTTCGACGAAGCAGATGCAGTTTAAGCCTGTGCAGGGCACGCTGGAAACGGTGAAAAAGGACTACCTCAAATCCGAAGCTGACGGGCTGCTGTACCTGCCAGCCGGCCTGAGCCTGGAGGCCCCGCGCGGCGTGCAGCTCTACGCCAAGGGCAACGTGAGCATCCGCAAGCAGCAGGCCGTGGAAAACGCTTTGGATAAGCTGTTCTCGGAAGACAAAATGCTGGCTTCGGGCCTGTCACAGGAAAAGCTGGATGCGCTGAAAACCAACATCGATGTGGCCAGCATCAACCTCGATGAAAGTGGCAAGGAGAAGAACAGTAACGCCCTGGCTACCTCGGGTATTGCCTACGCGCTGGCACTGCTCATTTACCTGTTCATTTTCATGTACGGCGTGCAGATTATGCGCGGTGTGGGCGAGGAGAAATCGAGCCGGATTATGGAGGTGATGCTTTCGTCGGTGAAGCCGTTTGACCTGATGATGGGCAAGATTGTGGGTATTGCGGGCGTAGGCCTCACCCAGTTTTTGCTCTGGGGTATCCTGTCGGTGGGAGCTACCTCGGCCATAACGGCCCTGTTTGCCGATAAGCTGACTGCCACGGCCAAAACCGAAATGGCGGCCAACCCCGGCGGTACCGAGCGGGCGGCCCAGGTAATGGGCGGTGCCGAAGTAGCCAGCGCCGACAACGCCGCAACGCCGGCCGACCCGGCCGCCGCCGTATCGGAGCGGTTCAGTGTGTTTAAGGCCCTGCGCGGGCTGCCGCTGGGTATGATTGTGGTTGGCTTCGTGATTTACTTTTTGGGCGGCTACCTGCTCTATGGGGCGCTGTTCGGGGCAATTGGAGCGGCCGTGGATGACCAGACGGACACCCAGCAGTTTATGTTTCCGATTACCATGCCCCTGATTCTGAGCTATATCATTGGGGTGAGCGTGATCCTGCGCAACCCCGACGGGCCGGTGGCCTTCTGGATGTCGATGATACCGTTCACCTCGCCCATTGCCATGGTTATCCGGCTGCCGTTCGGGGTGCCGGTGTGGCAGCTGGCCCTATCTGTTGCGCTGCTGATTGTAGGTTTCATCGGCACCGTATGGGTGGCAGCCCGCATCTACCGGGTGGGCGTGCTCATGTACGGCAAAAAAATCACCTACCGCGAGCTGTCGAAGTGGCTGTTTTATAAAGGCTGATAGAACGGTAAGTTCTGCCGGTCATCCGGAGCAGGCGAAGGACCTATACAGAAGCAAATCCACACGTTGGGTTGGTTTCCGTATAGGTCCTTCGCCTGTTCCGGATGACCGGCAGAATTGGTCCGCGCCAGCTGTTATCTTTGAACTATGCGCGTTCTTCTCTTTCTGCTACTACTCATCGGCCCGGCCCTGGCCAAGGCTCAGGACCGGCCGGCTTACCGTCTGTTTGCGGCCGGCGGTAAGCCGGTAGGCTACGAGGCCATGCTGAAGAAGCTGGCCGCGGCCGACGTGGTGTTCTTCGGCGAGCAGCACAACGACCCCATTGCGCACTGGCTGCAGTTGCAGCTCACCAAAGATTTGCTCCGCCTGAAACAGGGTCAGCTGGTGCTGGGGCTCGAAATGTTTGAGCGCGACGTGCAGCCGCTCGTGGACCAGTACATAACCGGCGAGCTGGACGACCAGAACTTCGAGGCCGCCAGTCGGCCCTGGCCCAATTATGGCACCGACTACAAGCCACTGCTGCAACTGGCCCGAAAGCAGAAATTTCGGGTGGTGGGCACCAATGTGCCGCGGCGCTACGCCTCGCTGGTGGCCAAAGGCAGCCTCGCGGCCCTCGACACGCTGGGTACCACTACCAAAACCTGGCTGCCACCATTGCCACTGACGGTGGATTACGAGTTGCCCGGCTACAAAAACATGGTGAAGATGTTCGGGGGCGACGCGGCTCATGCGGCCGGCGTGCAGAACATCATCCAGGCCCAAGCGCTCAAGGATGCTACCATGGCCTTTTTCCTCAACCAAGCCCGGCCCGCCGGCCACCTGCTGCTACACCTCAACGGCAGCTACCACTCCGATAACCACGACGGTATCCTGGCTTACCTGCGCCAGCAAAACCCACAGCTGAAGGTGCTTACAATCAGCACTGTTTCACAAGAACAGCTGCCGAAGCTGGAGAAAGACAATCAGCAGAAAGCCGATTTCGTGCTGGTAGTGCCGGCCGATATGACCAAGACGTATTGAGCAGCCGAGTTCTGTGGAGGCCTGTGGGCTGAAACATTCGTTTGGGCTGTGAACATATGCCCGGCGCGGACATCCATCCTGTTTTAATAGACCATCGCTAACGGCTAACAGCTGTCAGCTAAGAGCTTCAGAATATGCTTTCCACCCTCAACTCCGCCGGCCTGCCGCCTGCCGCCGATTTGCAGCGCCTCGGCCAGGCGCTGGCCATGCTCGACGCCATCAACTCGCCCGACCCCGAGTATCGCTACTACACCTACGACCCGCAATGGGACGAAGGGGAGCAGATGCTGGAGATGAACGACGGCGAGGGCGACCAGCTGATGGTGTTGTTCCGGCCCGAGGGCTGCTGCATCAACGGCTCGCTTTCGGGATACGAGGCGGCCGATAAGGAGCAGCTTACCCGGGGGTTGCCCGCCGCCTTCGAGGAGTTTATGTTCGGCGAGCCGGTGGCTTCTATCGGCACTGCTTTCTGCCTGTGGTACACGCCCGCCCACGGCTGGCAAACCGGCATAATAGACAAGGACGAGGACGATGGCTCGGAGGATTTGCTGGCCATTTTCGACCAAGACCCCGAAACCTACGCCGACTGGGCCAACGGCTATTACCTCGACGAAACGGAGCGCGAGCCGCTGGAAGCCGCCGATATAGCCCGCTTCTACCGCCACGAGCCACTCACCCAGGCCAATGCCCAGGCCCTGAACACCGACCTGACCGACTGGGCCCAGCTGGCCGCCGAAGCCGAAATTATCGGTTACCCGCACTCTTTGGGAATATAGGGATCAGTAGCTCACAAACGGCATTTTATGCACGAAGCCCTCGGCTTCGACTTGCTGGAGAATGAAGTTGGCCAGGTCGGCGCGGCCAATGCTGGTGCTGGCATCGACGCCTACCCAGCCTACGCGGTACTGGCCGCGGGCGGGCTCGGTGGTCAGGCGCGGGCCGCGTACGATTTCCCAGGCTAAGCCACTTTGGCGGAGTACGTCGGCGTGGTTTTGGGCGTCGGTGAGTACGTGGGGCACTACGAGGCGCATGATGCCCTTGATGAGCTTGTCGGCCAGTTTGGGACGGTCGTCGACGTAGGGCAGGCCGCCGCCCGAGAGGCTGATGATGCGCCGGATGCCGGCCTCTTTCATGGCGGCCACAATGTTGGCTGTGCCGCGGGTCTGCACGTCCTTGGGCGAGCCTTTTACCTGCCCAAACAAGCTCACCACGATGTCGGTGCCCTCTATGGTAGTGGCGACGTCATTGGCGTTAAGGATGTCGCCCTGGATAACCTGGAGCTTAGTGGAGCGCTGGGGAATTTTCTGCGGGTCGCGGGCCAAGGCGCGGACGCGGTAACCGGCCGTCAGGGCCTGGGTCAGAAACTGCTGGCCCGTGAGGCCGGAGCCGCCAAAAAGAGCAATAGTTTTCATGGAATAGGAAATTGGTTGCCGTAAAGAACCATACCTTACCTGTACCTTCCACTAAGGCAGGTACTGACTTACAGGTAAGAAATGGTCTCAACTCCCGTATCCATCACTGCTCGCTGCCCCATCCGCACTACGTTGGAGCTGGTTGGCGGCAAATGGCGGCTCCTGATTTTGCACCAGCTGCGTGGCGGGGCGCTCCGCTTCGGCGAGTTGCGCCGGCTGTTACCCGACATCAGCGAGAAAATGCTGGTACAGGAGTTGCGTCACCTTACCGATGCCGGCTTGCTCGTGCGCCACAACTTTGGCGAAGTACCACCTCGGGTCGAGTACGAGCTGACGGAAGCCGGCCGCTTCGCGCTGCCGCTGGTAGAGGCCGTAGCCAGCTTCGGCCAGCAGTACCAGCGCGCAGTCGTAAGTCACGAAAGACCTGACCTCACGCAGGCATAAACGCTTAGTGGGACGTTACGGACAAACTGCGCGTTCCACCCGCCTGGGCTTAGAGCACGTATCCCCGCGCCAGTTCTGTGAATTCCGCCACCTGTTGCTGCTGCCAGGTTGCATTGTGGCCCAGTTCCTGGGCCAGCAGTTCGGCCACAGCCGGCGCGGCGCGGCTGGCGGCCCGGGCATCCAGAAACAGCAGGCGCACCCGGCGGGCCAGCACGTCCTCTACGGTGCGGGCCAGCTCGTAGCGGGCCGCCCACACCACTTCGGCCCGCGTGAAATCGAAATCCGGTACAAGCTTTTCGGCCAGTTCGGGTTGCTCGCGCATAAGCTGGCGCAGGGCCGGCGCATCGGTACCATAGCTAGCCAGGGGGGCGTGGTGGTCGGGGGTGGGTTGGGCCCCGTGGATGGGCTGCTGGGCGGTGCGGCTGGGGGCTGCCGGTAGTGAGACTAGTTCTATGGCGCGGTCCACTACGTCTTCCCCCATGCGGCGGTAAGTCGTCCATTTACCTCCGGTAATGGTGAGCAGGCCGCTTTCGGAAACGATAATCTTGTGGCTACGCGAAATCTCCTTGGTGCTGGTAGTGCCGCCGGTGGGAGCGGCTAGTGGGCGCAGGCCGGCATACACGCTCAGCACGTCGGCCCGGCTGGGTGCGCGCGTGAGGTAGCGGCCGGCCGTGCGCAAAATGAAGTCGATTTCTGCCTCCTGGGCCCGGGGCTCGGTGCTGGCGGCGGGCAGGGGCGTGTCGGTGGTACCAAGCAGCACCCGGCCCTGCCAGGGCACGGCAAATAGTACCCGGCCATCGTCGGTTTTCGGAATCATCAGCGCGCAGTGGCCGGGCAGGAAATCGGCGCTTACCACCAGGTGCACGCCCTGGCTGGGCTGCACCAGCGGGCGGGCCGTGGGCTCATCAAGGCGTAGCACCTCATCTACAAACACGCCGGTGGCGTTTACCACCACCCGGGCCCGTAGCTCGTAAGAGCGGCCGGTTTCCTGGTCGGTGGCCTGCACGCCGGTCAGGTGGCCGGTGGCATCTTTGCGCAGGCCGGTTACGGCGCAGTGGTTGAGCAGCGTGCCGCCCGCTTCGAGAGCCGTTTGGGCTAGGTTTACGGCCAGGCGGGCATCATCGAACTGGCCGTCGTGGTAGAGCACGCCCCCGTGCAGGCCGGTGCGGCGCAGGTTGCTAAGGCGGCCCAGGGTTTCGGCGCTGCTCAGGCGCCGCGAGTCGCCGAAGCTGCGGCGGCCGGCCAGCCAGTCATAGAGCTTCAGGCCAATGGTATAGAAGGGCCCGCCCCACCAGCTATAGCTAGGAATGATAAAATCCTGGTTGCTGACTAGATGAGGCGCATTCTGTAGCAGCAGGCCCCGTTCCTGCAGGGCCTCGCGCACCAGTCCCACATCACCCTGGGCCAGGTAGCGCACGCCCCCGTGCACGAGTTTGGTACTGCGGCTGCTGGTGCCCTTGGCAAAATCGTCGCGCTCCAGCAGCAGCGTGCGGTAACCCCGGCTCAGGGCATCGAGGGCCACACCCAGCCCCGTGGCCCCGCCCCCGACAACAAGTATATCCCATTCGGGCTGGCTGGTGAGCCGGGCCAGCAGGGTAGGGCGGTGGAAATGGGGCATGAATGAGTGTGAAGTACGGCGTTGAAAAGAACGTCATGCTGAGCGAAGCCATGGGCGGAGTCGAAGCATCTCTACCGCCAAAGTAGACATATGCCACTGCGGTAGAGATGCTTCGGCAGGCTCAGCATAACGTTCTGATTGATTTCGGGTGCTTTCTAAACGGCTTCTATGCCCCCTTACTGCCCCGGCGAATAGGTGCGCTTGGCATTCTGTTTGATGTCTTCGGGATAAAACCAGATGTTTTTGAACTGCTGCTGCACATACAGTGGGGCCTGGTCGGTGAAGTGGGGCGAAGCGGGCTGGCCACTAACGCCGCCGGCCAGCACCGAGCGGGCCCGCACCCGGGGCCCAAACTCAACTACGGCCACGAAGCTGTTGCCCACATCGCCGTAGCGCTTTTGGGTGCCGGAGCGGGCGCGCGAGCCAAAGGCGGCCAACGAGCCCCAAGCCGAAGAGGTGAAGGCCACCGGCAGGCTGGGCTTTTTGTCGTCGTACACCTCGTCAATGCGGCCGGTGAGGCGCTGGAAGCGGTTTATGTCGCCCCAGGGCTGCCGCCAGCTGCCAAACGAGGTCGTCAGCTCATCGAGGGTTTCCTGCAGGGCATTTACTTTCTCAGGAGCCGTGGTGCTTTTGATGGCGAAGCGAATCATTGCCATCTGGTCGAGGGGCTGGCCGGGTTGGGCACGGGGGCGGGCCAGCCGCAACAGGCGCTCGGCCCAGTAAGTAGCTACGGTCTGGGCCACTGAGGTGGTGGCGTAGTTGTGGTTCCAGGCCCGCAGCAGCGTTATGGCCTCCCGGATGTCGCCCTGGGGGGCATCGGGGCCGTCGGCTACGGTTTGGTAGGCCTCACTTAGCGCCGGCAGCAGCTCGTCGAAGGCCGTCAGGTGCGGGTCGCGGGCGGCGGCCAGCAGCGTATCGAGCGTGAATTTCGACTTGGCTTTCTCACTCAATACCCGCACGGCGTTCAGGCCACGGTAGTTTTCGGCATCGGGGGCCATATAGGCGGGGTAGGCGGCGGGGGCGGGGCTGCTGCCGGGGCCGGCCACCGTGAAGGGCGTGGCGTTGCAGTTCTGTAGCCAGCCGCTGGCCGGATTTTTCGCCTGCACAATGTCTTCCACCTGGTGCAGCCCCTGCCACTCGGTTTTGGGGTTGCTGCCATCTACCGGCCGGTTCCAGTCAAACTGAGGGTCGCGGCGGGGCATAAAGTTGCCGTGCCAGTAGGCAATGGTACCCTTGCTGTCGGCAAATACCGTGTTGTTCGAGGCGTTGCCGTTCAGCTTCATCACCTGCTGAAAGCTGGCGTAATCGGTGGCCTTGGTGCGCAGGTACGACTGCTCCAGGGCCGCCACCGGCGTGTCCATCATGCGCACCGTCAGCCACTGGCCGTCGGGCTGCTGGCCTACTACCGGGCCGTGGTGGGTGTGGTAGGTGGTGAACTCGCGGTGCTTGGTGGTGCCATCGGTGGCGCGGTAGGCTACGCGTACGGGCTGCTGGCGCACGGGCCGCTGCTCGGCCCCGTAGCGGTAGGTATAACGGCCGTCGGGCTGCTGGGCCACGGTTTCGAGGTACTCATCCATCGAGTCGGCGTAGCTGGAGGTGTGCATCCAGCCGCAGTGCTCGTTAAAGCCCTGGTAGATGAAAAACTGGCCCCACGTTACGGCCCCGTAGGCGTTCAGGCCGGCCTGGCTGGTCATCTGCACTTCGGGCCGGAAATAGAACGAGGTGTGCGGGTTGATGAGCAGCAGCGGGTGGCCGCTGGCGCTGAGCTGCGGCCCGATAGCGAAGCCGTTGGAACCCAGCGAAGAACGGTCGAGCAAGTCTTCTTTGGCGGGCAGTTGCGGGGGCTGCCAGCCGGTACCGGGAGCCAGCTGGCGGCTGTAAAAGGCCTTTAGCCGCTCTACCGGCACCACGCTTACGTTGCCCCCAATGCTGCCTTCCGAGAACAGCAGCGGCATCCAGGGCTGGAAGCGGCGCAGCAATTGGGGCTTGGTTTGCGGGTGAGTGTGCAGGTAGTAGTTGGTGCCGTCGGCGAAGGCCTGCAGCAGCTGCCGCATCCAGCCGGGGCTTTTCTGGTAGAGCGCAATGGCCTGGGTGCTGTCCATGAACAGCCGGGCGCGCAGGTCGTGGTAAATCACGCTTTCGCCCTCCACTTCGGCCCGACGGCCCAGCGCATCAAGGTAGTTGGCCTCCACGCGCGCGAAATCGTCTTCGCATTGCGCGTACAGCAGCCCAAATACGGCATCGGCATCGGTTTTGCCGCTTACGTGGGGCACGCCCCAGGTATCGCGGGTGATGGTGACCTGCTTGGCCTGGCGCTGCCAGCGAGCAATTTCGGCGGGCTGAAAGGCCTGGGCCCGCGCCCCGAAGGCGCTTAGCAGCAGGATAGGAGCAAGGATGGAAAGGCGCATAGGCGCAATATAGGCGGCGGCGATTAGTTACCCGCGCCCGGCAACTGACAACTACTGCCCCCGTACAAACAGCACCGCCCACGCTATTACGCCATCCGAATGTCCGACGAATTCAGCCAGGTACTCAACACTTATTGGGAACAGTTCCTCTACATGCTGCCCCGGCTGCTGATTGCGGCCGTATTGATGGGGGTGGTGTGGGTAGGGGCCAGCCGGCTGCGAACCTGGCTGGCGGCCAAGCTCAGCAACCGCTCCGATGACCCGCTGCTAACCGATTTCCTGACCCAGGTGGGCCGCTGGGTGCTGGTGCTGATGGGGCTGGTAGTGTCGCTTAATATCCTGGGCTTTTCGGGCGTGGTGGGCGGCATTCTGGGGGCGGCGGGCCTATCGGCTTTCGTGGTGGGTTTCGCTTTCAAAGACATTGCCGAGAACTTCCTGGCCGGCATCATCCTGGCCTTCAACCGGCCTTTCGGCGTCAACGACACGGTGAAAATCCAGGAAATGTTTGGCCAGATTACCAAGCTTAACCTGCGCACCACCGAAATGGGCACCTTCGATGGCCGCGACATATCCATTCCCAATGCCATTGTGCTCAAGGAGCCGCTCATCAATTATACCCGCGACGGCTTCATCCGCCAGGAGTTTGTGGTGGGGGTTGACTACGATGATGATGTGGCCGCCGCCATTGCCCTGATTCTGGAGCAGGTGCGCAAAGAACCCGAGGTGCTGACCGACCGTGAGCCATTTGCCATCGTTGATGAGCTAGCCGCCAGCACTGTTAACCTGAAGGTGTTTTTCTGGACCGACACCGACGATTACCGCCGGGCCACCCTGGAACTGCGCAGCCGGGTGATGAACCGGGTGAAAGTGGCGCTCATGGCCGGTGGCTACGCCTTGCCGCCCGATATTCTGGAGCTGCGCCTGCCCACCAAAATGCCGGCCATACCCATTCAGGTGGCCATGGCCGAGCCTGGCACCCTCGCTGATCCGCCCGAAGACCCCAAGAAGCCGACAATTAAACCGGGTACCAGCCTGGGGCAGGGCTAGGGGTCTGTCTTCACCAGAAACTTATGGAAAAATTCTTCTTCACAAATTGGAGTAGCCTGCTTCGGATTGTAGTAATTGGCGTGCTGGTGTATATCGGTCTCATTTTGCTGCTACGTACGTCCGGCAAGCGCACGCTCTCCAAAATGAATGCCTTCGACCTCATCGTAACAGTAGCCCTGGGCTCCATGCTGGCTTCTACCTTGCTTAGTAAAAGCGTAGCCCTGGCCGATGGCCTGTTGGGTATGGGCCTGCTTATTGGCCTGCAGTACAGTATTACTTGGCTATCGGTGCGGTATCAGACGGTGGATAAACTCATCAAATCGGAACCCACACTGCTCGTGTACCAAGGCCGGTTTCTACACGCCGTAATGAAAGCGGAGCGCGTGACGGAAGGCGAAATCCTGGCCAGTCTGCGCGAGCGGGGCATTGCCTCCCTGGCCGAGGCTGCCGCCGTAGTGCTCGAAAACGACGGCACCCTCAACGCCCTCCAGCACGAATCGGCCGACGCCCCGCATTCGGCGCTGAAAAACGTGCCCAAGCCGTAACGGAACGAAGCGCCGCTCCGGTTTCCACAAAGGCTGTCCAACGCCTGTTATCCCCTCATTTTCTCCATGAATAAAATTAAAAGCTGGTGGCTTAACATCAACGCGAGTCTATGGTTCGTGCCCACCCTGATGGTCATCTCGTCGATGGTGCTGGCCTACGGGCTGGTGCTGATCGATAACAGCACCAGCAACAAATGGACGTCCAACTATCCGCTGCTGTTCGGAGCCGGATCTAGCGGGGCCCGGGGTATGCTTTCCTCGATTTCCGGCTCGGCCATTACGGTAGCGGCCCTCATTTTCTCGCTCACGCTCTCCACGCTGGCTACCGTATCGGGGCAGTACACCTCGCGCATCCTGCGCAACTTCATGCGCGACCGGCCCAACCAGGTGGTGATGGGCTTTTTCGTGAGCATTTTCGTGTATTGCCTTATCGTACTGCGCACGATCCGCGACAGCAGTGACCATGACGCGGGGTTTGTGCCGCCGCTGGCCGTGTCGTTTGCCTTGCTGATGGCCTTGGTCAGTATCGGGATGCTGATTTTCTTCATCCACCATATTGCTACGTCTATTCAGGCGGCCAATATTATTGCCGAAGCGGCCAACGAAACTATTAGCAGCATGACCAAAATCTTCCCCAAGCAGGTAGGCCAGGAGGCCGATCAGGAAGAGGAGGAAACGTTACGCACCACCGACCTGAACTGGCATCTGGTGCTAGCCGCCGCCACCGGCTACATGCAGGGGGTAGCTAGTCAGGAGCTGCTGGATTTTGCCACCGAAAACGACGCTGTAATACGGCTCGAACACCGCCTCGGCGACTTCGTAACCCTCGACACGCCCTTGGTGGCGGTGGCCTATTACGCTACCGACCGCCTGCCCACCGACAAGGAGCAGGAGCAGCTGAACGGCTATTTCACCATCGACAACCAACGCAGCATCGACCAGCAGGATGTGGCTTTTGGCTTCCGCCAGATTGTTGATATTGCCCTCAAGGCGCTGTCGCCGGGCATCAACGATACCACCACGGCCGTTATCTGCGTCGACCGGTTGGGGGCTATGCTGGCCTTCCTGGCCAGCCGCGAGTTGCACCAGCCCCTGCGTGCCGCCGACGGCCAGGTACGCCTGATTGCTCACACCCGCAACTTCGAAGATTTCGTGAAGCTGGCCTTCGACCAGATCCGCAGCAGCGGCGACGACAACGTGGCCATATTGCTACGCCAGCTCAAAGCCCTCCAAACGATTGGCCGCCGTACGGGCTCCTACAAGCGCCGCCAGGCTCTGCGCCGCCAGTGCGACCTGATCGAGCGCGCCACTGAAACCACGCTTACCCGCGAATACGAGCAGGATCAGGTCCGCCACCGGCTGGGGCTGGTGCGGGCGTTTCTGGCCAAGGCCCTGCTGCCAGCCGTACCGCAGATACCCTAAAGTAAGAAGCCGCTTCGCCAATGGCGAAGCGGCTTCTTTTATAAAATTGGCGGGTAGTAGTCAGGCCACCGATACTCAAATAGGGTACGCAGGATGCTGCAGGTGGGCTGAATCTGACCAAAGTAACGGCCGCTAGCGCTTACGACGAGAACGAGGAGCCGCAGCCGCAAGTGCTTTTGGCCTGCGGGTTGCTGAAAATGAAGCCGCGGGCGTTAAGGCCGTCCTGGAAGTCGACTTCCATACCCAGCACGTACATGGCGTGCTTTTTATCCATGATGAGCAGCACGCCATCGATGTCGAAGGTTTCGTCCTGCTCTTTAGGCTTGTCGAAGCCCAGCAGGTAGCTCATGCCCGAGCAACCACCGCCTTGCACGCCAACGCGCAGGCCGTACTCGCCGGGAACCGCTTTTTCAACGAGAATATTGCGAACCTCCTCCAGGGCGCGGGGAGTGAGGCTGATGGGAGCAAGTTTGGTAGAAACGGCCGTTGCCATAATGCGTTCGGTTTTAGAAGAAGTGGGGCAAAGATACAACGCCGCCCGTAGTTGGGGCCACACCTTGCTGGCGGCCGCCCGGCACACTACATGGCGGGAGGGTGGCGTTCGAGGCTACAACAACGGCTTGGCTCCGGCGGTTCACCGCCTATCTTTGCCTCCGCAACGAATTGCCCCAGGTACTGCTTAGGTACTCGCTTCTTCTTTTAATCGGCTGCATGGACACTACCGCCTATATCTTCGACCTGCTCAAAATTATTCTGCCGGCCCTTATCGTGGCCGGTGCCATCTACTTTCTGTTTCAGCAATTTCTGGAGCGTGAGCAGCAGCGCCGCCTGCTGGAAATGCGCCTGGAAGCCAGCAAAACCACCTTGCCGCTGCGCCTGCAGGCCCTGGAGCGCGTTACGTTGTTGCTGGAGCGCCTCAGCCCCCAAAACCTGCTGGTGCGCATCACCAGCGCCAACCTTCCGGCGGCCGATTACCACCGGCTGCTGCTGCAGGAAATTCGGGCCGAAGTGGAGCACAACCTCAGCCAGCAGCTGTACATGCAGCCCGAAACCTGGGCGGCCGTTCGGCTGGCCCAGAACAGCGTCAGCAACCTCATCAGCAGCCAGTTTCAGAAGCTGCCCAACCCCGCCGAAGCCCGCGGCTCCGAGCTGGCCCGCCGCATCCTCGAAACGATGATGAACGACGAGTTACCCGACCCTACGGCCGCCGCCATCCTGGCCATAAAGCGCGAGGCCGTGGCTATGTTTTAAGGAAAATCAGGTTGTTATTACCAGGAGGCACGACATTCCGCGTATCAAGTGGCCTCCTACAGTAAGGCCGACTTATAATGTTTTATAGACGACCGTTTGTAAAGTGTTATGAGACCTTCAGTTTACTCAAATCACCCTTTTGCTAAACTGTAGGAATCGTATCTGGCATTAGCGCGACTTTGCCGAGTGTTTTGCCTTTATAGGGATGCTATTGACTCTAAATCCGTTCTCAAAGCAACAGGCTATTGCGCGGCGCATAGAGTCTACTAGGTAGTCGGTTTGATTCGTGAAATCAGTAAAATGGACCGGCAGGGGTTTAATGTATTTATCTTCATTGGGGTGTACACCAAGTCGTATATGCTGCTTTGGATCAACGCCCCAGGGAACAATATCGCGGGTGGGAATAGGAATATGAATAATTAGAAGCTTTTGCTTCTCCTGTATGTAAGAAGGCATGCTGGTAGCGACACCAATTGCGGGTCTGTTGCCATAGATGGCATGGAAAAGGATTTCCCAATCGGCCAGCGAGGCTATCGCAAATTCTTGAAGCAGGATGTCTGCTTCCGCTTTAAGCAAAGCCATGATAGCGTTATCATCGAAGTCATGATCAGGGAAATTGATCACATAAGATGAAGCCACTACTCTTGAAGTCATACGGAATTTGGAACGTTGCTCCCTACAAGGTAGCTCTTCGTGTAAGGTTGTAGATACACGATACGTTGGTAATTTCTGCCTATTCATGCCATCCGCTTCCCGAAACCCTCCTTCAACTGATTGCCCGGGTTTACCTTGCCACCGTTTGGCTGAACATATTACTCTGTTCCTTTGGGCCATGACCCCAAACCGTCACGGAAACTACCCCTGCCCATGTTGTGGCTTCTACACTCTGGAGACTCCACCGGATAACACCTTCGACATTTGCCCCGTGTGCTTTTGGGAAGACGATGGCGTACAGCTGGGCAACCCCACGTACGCCGGCGGGGCCAACATGCTTAGCTTGGAACAAGCGCGCCAGCACTTCGCCCAGCACGGTAGCTGCGAACCCGGCATGCAGCCGCACGTTCGCCGGCCGTTAGCGGACGAATTACCCGATTGAGGGCAATCAGCGCTGATTAGACCGTTTGACTGAACACAAGGATCCGTTATCTTCTGATACCGATACGGGCCGATTGGGTTACTTGTGCGTTTCGAAGGCGGTCGTTGTCACGCGCGGCTTGTCCCCCTCAAGCGGCCTGTGCCGACCCGCGACCTGCGCCCGGCGTCATTTCGGCAGCATCGAAAAGGCGATCGGAACGTACCTCTTTTTCTCTTTCGCGGTAAACAGCCGGCTTATCCACCGCGCCGCGTCCCGATCGATTTGGTAACACTGCCAGTCGTAACACACGGTCGCCCCCCGGTCCACGGCGATTTCAGTAGTGTCCCCCCGGTAGACAAACACCAGGTACATGCGCGCGTTGAGGTCGTAGCGGTCTTTGTCCGGTCTGGCCACCCTTTGGGTGGCGAGCAGGTGCTGCAGGCGGTCGAAGCGCTTTTGACGTAGGTAGATGGTTTTGAGGTAGTACTCGTTTTGCAAGTGCGTGAGCGAGACCGGGATCCGGGAAGTCCGGTTCGCTTCGAAGACGTACATATCGCCTTTGACCCGGGCGGCGGTGCACGACACCAGGCCGCACAGGCACAGGGCGTAGAGCACGGATGTACGGGGTATGACGAGGCCTTTCATGCAATCGTGAGGGGGGGGGACGGGGAGGAAATGTCGTTTAGCCGGGGGCCAATTTACCGCTCATTCAACTGAGCGGGGCACGTTTACCTTCGGACCGTTTCGCTGAACGAGCCTTGAACTCCATTGCTTAGTTCTTACCTTTTCAGAAATAGCCGGCCCACTCCTTTTCCCTACTCTGTGTCCTTCCCCCCCTTGCTCGGCACCACTTGCGGGCTGGCCCTTTTCCTGCTAGCCTCCCTGAGCCAAGCCCAAATCGTACGCTACAAGAGCAGTGGCCCACGGCTGTGGACGGCCCAGCAAGTGGATTCGCTGGTACAGGCGCAAAACGAAAAGGGAAAGGCTGTGGGATTTACGTTTGCCAAAAAGATAAAATCCACCCTCGCGCGGCACGATACCTTGATCCACGAGATTATCCTGCAAGGGGCGACGGCGGGCGTATGGGAGAATCGAAAACGCTACGCCTCCTTTATCGGACGCCCCTTGCCCGCGTTCGTGCTCTTCGACACGGCCGGCCGGCCCCTCGAATCAAACAGCTTACGCGGCCAAGCCATGGTGCTAAACCTCTGGTTCACCACGTGTGCTCCTTGCGTAGCGGAGATGCCCGCTCTCAACCGCATTCAGGCCGATCCGGCCAACGCGGCGGTTGTCTTCCTGGCCCTGACGTACGAGAGCGGGGAGAAAGTGCGCGCCTTTTTGCAAAAGCGGTCCTTTACGTTTCGCCATTTGGTCGGGGCCCAGGCGTATTGCAACCAGTTCACTACCAGCTACCCACTCAGCATCTTTGTGGACCGGGAAGGCGTTATTCGCGACATTGTCGAGGGGATGCCGCCCCTTCCGGGGGGAACGGGTGCCAAAGCGGTGGATGACCGCGACTTTAACGCGGCCCTCACGTTGATCAAGTAGGGCGTGGCCAACAGAGCAGCCAAAGTCGAATCCCTTTTAGCTTTTTTCGACTGCGGCTGTTACAGAAACCCTCCTATTTCTGAACGCGCCCTGTGCCTGATCAGAACCGTTAAGCGGCCTCTAAAATGAATTCGGCGGGAATACCCAGGCGCTTGTAGAGGCGCTTGGCCAGGTCCAGGTTGATGCGCCGGCCCTGCAACACGTCGCTCAGGCGCGAGGCCGGGATGTCGAGCAGGGCGGCCAGGTTTTTCTTGTTGAGCTTGCGCCGGTACATCTCCAGCTCCAAGCGCCCCACCAGGGTCTGGGGGGCGGGCAGTTCGTAGCCCTGGCCCTTCTCGTAGGCACTGATGGCGTCGCGCAGCGCGAGCATGGGCGCCAGGTCGGCGGGTTCGTGGTCCATCCAGGCCGTGAACTGGTCCAGGGCCTGCTGGTAATCGGCGGGGGTGCGAATGTCCATGGGAATCGGCTGCTAAAACGTGAGCGAGTGTAGGGCTGGTTAAATGGTGTCGGCGTTGATGCGGTCGTACTGCTGGTGCGTGCCGACAAAGCGGATGAACACGGTACGGGTGGCGAAGTGCACCCGGGCCACCAAGCGGTAGCGGTTGCCGCGGATGTTGAACACGTAGCGCCCGTCGCGGGTGTAGTCGGCCGTGTTGTAGTCCCGGATTACGTCCGCGTGCCGGGCCCAGTCGCTTTCCTGCACGAAGGCGTACCAGGCACTCAGCGCTTCTTTCGCGTCGGGGTGCTGCTCCCAAAACTCCCGCAGCGGCTTCTGGGAAATGACGACCATGCCCCAAAGATACCGCGCGGAATCCTATAATTGATAATTTTCTTCTATAACCTGTAAGTGCAAATGCGGCAACTAAGTTCACACCTATCCACTTTTGCGGTTCCGACCATTTTACTGAACGCAAGAAAGCGATACCTTTCGCGCCGGTGCTTCCTGCAGCAGAAAGTTAGCCCGTTCCTATGACCAGTAAAGAAGCCTACTTTCAGGACTTGGAGTCCATCGTAACCGACCAGGTGTACTTGGCCGCCTCGCGGGACGAGTTGGAGAACGAGATTGCCGAGAACATGTGGACCATCGGCGTGAGCGAGGAATTGGCTGGGGCGATTGCGCCCGCAGAGGTACAGGCGTTTTTGCAACGCGTCAAGTGTAACCGCCGCACCCAACTCGCCCAGCGTGGGCAGCCGGGCGGGCTGCGCTACTACCTCTGGCACGACCCGCAGGCGGGGCAGCTGCGCTTTAACTTCATCAGCGTGCTGCATGAAGCTTTGCCGTTCAGGGCCCCCGTCAACGCGTGTGCCGACGAGGCCGCGATAATCCGTGCCTGGCTGCAAGACAGCGGCGGCGTGGGCGCACCGCTACTCGATTCGGCAGACTACAGGGTGCAGGTATATGAAGAAGTACTCCTGAACTATTAGAACCCTCCTTAGACTGAATTGCCACGTTTAGCTTGGGACCGTTTCAATGAACTACTCCCACCTGCTTGGTTCTTTGTCTAGAGTACCGGCTAGCGCTGTTCACGGGTTCGGGGTCTCAACGATTAGGCTAAACATATAGACAAAAACTGGGCCTCAGCACCTTCATTCACCAACCCTGTACCTGCGGCTTATTTCTGCTCGAATGCTCTTCAGGCTTTGGAAATTTTTGTAAGCAATCCAACAAGCAAAAAGCAGCAGCATGCCCGTCAGGGCAAATTCTTTATCATGGGTCGCAGACCAGACAGCGAGGCGAATCACTAACCCAATGACCAGCGCCGTGATGGTTTTTTGCGCTTTCATTAAATCAACTAATCCGGCCTGTTAATGCTGGGGTACTTACCTGGGCACCCCTATCATTCTGACAAAGAACCATGTCAAAATGATAGGGGTGATTTAGGAAATTTCCTGCCCGAAGATTGACGAGATAAGTTATTACCGTACCTGTGAGCACCTTAGGTAGCGGGCGTGGGCGCTTTGTAAAATGTGGCGGGAAGTTGGCTAGATCTTACGCTATTGGACGAGCTGTACATATCAAAACTAAGCTACCCCCCCCAACTTTTTTTAGCATGACAGCCGAATCCACAGCCAACTCCGAATCCATAGCCAATCCCGCCCACGCCGCCAGCCATCACACCAGTCGTATTACCACGGCTGGCGTACTCGTGGCACTGGGCATTATCTATGGCGACATTGGCACCTCGCCGCTCTACGTGATGAAGGCCATTGTTCCCGGCTTAATAGACGCCAACTTGGTCTACGGGGGCATCTCGTGCGTCTTCTGGACGCTCACGCTGCAAACCACGCTCAAGTACGTGCTGCTTACACTCAACGCCGATAACAACGGGGAAGGGGGCATCTTCTCCCTGTTCGCTTTGGTGCGACGACGGGGGGCCTGGCTCTCAGTCGTCGCCATCATTGGCGGGGCGGCTCTGATGGCCGATGGCGTGATTACGCCGCCCATCTCCGTTTCGTCGGCCATTGAGGGTTTACAGGCCGTGTATCCTACGTTGCCGACGGTGCCCATCGTCATTGGCATTATAGTAGGCCTGTTCCTGCTGCAAAGCTTCGGTACCCAGATGGTAGGCAAGGCCTTTGGCCCTATCATGCTGGTCTGGTTTTCCATGCTGGCTGGGCTCGGTGTGAGCGGTATTCTACAACACCCCGAAGTACTCCAGGCGCTGAATCCCTACTACGCTTACAGCTTGCTGGTGAACACGCCGGGCGGTTTTTGGCTGCTGGGTGCCGTGTTCTTGTGCACCACCGGGGCCGAGGCGCTGTACTCTGACCTGGGCCACTGCGGCAAGGGCAATATCCGCATCAGCTGGGTATTTGTGAAGACCTGCCTGCTACTCAACTATTTCGGGCAAGGTGCCTGGATGGTGGCCCACCAAGGCGAGCAACTGGCCGGCCGCAACCCGTTTTATGCCCTGATGCCATCGTGGTTCCTGCTCACCGGCATTGCCATCGCGACCTTGGCCGCCATTATCGCCTCCCAGGCGCTTATCACCGGCTCGTTTACGCTGGTGGCCGAGGCCATTCGCCTCAACATGTGGCCCAAAGTGAAGCTCAACTACCCCACCGACGTGAAGGGGCAGCTGTTCGTGCCCAGCATGAACCGCCTGCTACTGTTGGGCTGCATAGGAATCGTACTTTATTTCCGCAAGTCAGAAAACATGGAGGCGGCCTACGGGCTGGCCATTACTGTGACCATGATGATGACGACGCTGCTGCTAAGCGTGTGGCTGCGAGCCAGGAAAGTGCCACTGCCGCTCGTAATTCTATTCGTGCTGGTATATGGGGGAATTGAGGGCTCCTTCCTGGTCGCCAACCTCATCAAGTTTCCGCACGGCGGCTGGGTATCGGTGGCCCTTGGCCTGGTGCTGATGGGGGTGATGTACGTGTGGCTGCGAGCCTACTATATCAAACGTCGCCTCACCGAATTCGTACCCATCAAGTCGTACCTCGACGGCATCAAGATGTTAAGCGCCGACGAGTCCATCCCCAAGTATGCCACCCACCTAGTGTTCATGTCGTCGGCGGAGCGCGGCACGGAAATCGAGCAGAAAATTATCTATTCCATCTTCCAGAAGCGGCCCAAGCGGGCCGATATCTACTGGTTCGTGCACGTGGATACCACCGACCAGCCTTACACTATGGAGTATTCCGTGAAGGAGCTGGCCCCGGACGACGCCTACCGCATCAATTTCCGGCTTGGTTTCCGGGTCGAGCAAAAAATCAATCTGTACTTCCGCAAGGTGATTGAGGAAATGGTGCGCAACAAGGAGGTCGACATCACCTCGCGCTACGAGTCGCTGAGCAAGCAACACGTCACCGGCGACTTCCGCTTCATCGTGCTGGAAAGGTACCTCTCGGTAGAAAACGACTTTCCTTTCGTTGAGAAGCTGGTCATGCAGTCCTACTTCTACCTCAAACAGTTTATCGCCTCCGAAGACAAGTACTTCGGTCTCGACACCAGTTCGGTGAAAGTGGAGAAGGTGCCGTTGGTACTTGCCCCGGTGCAGAACGTCCTGCTCACCCGTATCAGCGCTACGCCCACCGCAGCCCAAGTCAGGCAAGAGATAGGATAGACAGTAAAGCTGCCCCCGGCTCGCTCGGTAAGCATTGTTCCTGTCCTTCCTTATTGTTCATGATTGTTCATGCGCGTTCGGAGTTCATCCCGTACCCTGGTTCGGCTTGCGCTGGCCTGGATAATCAGTATTGTGGCCCTGCTGACCAGAGGGGCACGCCCCCGGTCCATCCCAAAGTTGCTATTGGGGACCGGATTGCCTGTGGGGATGCTGGCCAGGCTCGTCAATTAGTAGTTTAGGCTCGTTGCTGGTATGGGCCGTTACCGTGACTTGACGTGAAGCAATTACATTTGAATTCCGCTTAAGCCGTTTACAAGTAGCTGATGGCAGATTTCTGCCTGTTTACCAGTTGTTACCCATCTTACTGCCCTCAAGCCCCGGCCTGTGCCCGACGGAACACTGCTCCTCATTGACGACGAAGCGCCCCTGCGCCAGGCCATCGCCCGGATGCTGGAGTTAGAGGGCTACACCGTACGCCAAGCCCCCGATGCCCACCGGGGCCTCGATGACCTGGCCCAGCACGCCGACGAAGTACTGGTAGTACTGAGCGACGTGAAGCTGCCCGACGGCCATGGCCTCGACCTGTTACCCCGCTACCGGGCCAAGGCTCCGCTGGCCGAAATCATCTTGCTAACGGCCTACGGCACCATTCCCGACAGCGTGCGGGCCATGAAGGAGGGCGCGTTCGACTACCTGACCAAGGGCGAATCCGACGACCAACTGGTGGTGGTGGTGGACCGGGCGGTGGAGAAAGCGCGGTTGCGGCGGCGGGTGGCCGAGCTGGAGCAGCAGGTGGGCGCCCAGTACACGTTTGAGAGCATGATTGGCTCGTCGGCGGCGCTGCTGGAGGCCCAGCGACTGGCCCGCCGCGCCGCGCCCACCGGCAGCACCGTGCTGCTCGAAGGGCCCACCGGGGCCGGCAAGGAGCTGTTTGCCCAGGCCATCCACCAGGCCAGCCCCCGGCGTGGCAAGCCGTTTGTGGCCGTTAACTGCTCCGCCTTCCCCAAAGATTTGCTCGAATCGGAGTTGTTCGGCTACAAGAAAGGAGCGTTTACGGGCGCGCTGGCCGACAAGAAGGGGCTGCTGGAGGCCGCTCACGGCGGCACGCTGTTTCTGGACGAAATCGGGGAGTTGGAGCTAAGTGTGCAGGCTAAGTTCCTGCGGGTGCTCGAAACCCAGCAGTTCACCAAGCTCGGCGACACCCGGCCCACCACCGTGGACGTGCGGTTGGTGGCGGCCACTAACCGCAACCTGCAACAAGAAGCCGCTGCGGGTAACTTCCGACCTGATTTATACTACCGGCTGGCCGTGTTTATGGTGCCGGTGCCGGGCCTGAATGAGCGCCGGGCCGACGTGCCCGTGCTGGCCGAGTACTTCCTCCGGTTTTTCGCCGCTAAGCTGGGGAGCCGCCTGCGGGGCCTGGAGCCCGAGGCGCTGGCGCAGTTGCGCCGCCACGACTGGCGCGGCAACGTGCGCGAGCTGCGCAATGTGCTGGAGCGGGCCGTTATTCTGGCCGACGGCGAGTTGCTGACTACCGACGATTTGCCCGCCGAGTTTCACCACTTCCAGCCTGACCCCGCCACCACCGATGCCAACGACCGCACCCTGCGGACGATGGAGAAACACCAGATTGCGAGGGTGCTGCAGGAAGCCAGCGGTAATAAAATGGAAGCCGCCCGCCAGCTGGGCATCGGTACCAAAACGCTGTACCGTAAGATTCAGGAGTATGGGATAGGGTAGCACGGCAACGCTTAGCCACCAGAAAACCAGCAATCAAACCGAGTAATTCTGACCACCGCACTGGGTCAGAATTACTCGGTTTTTTGCGTTTGGGGACTAGTGAGCCAAGCGGAATAATAATCTTAAAATCTGACTGCCAACAGTATAGCGATGTGAAAACTATGCCGGCGCGAAATCGGGTCAGGATTGGCAAGCGGGCTGGCACACCTATTCACTCACCCCGCTTATGTCCGTTGCCCTGATGCTTCCGCTGCTGACTGCCACTGGCCTCGCCAGCTTCTGGCTCTTCTACAAATCGGTCGACTTTTTCGACCACATCTAACCCCGCTCCCAAGCCATGATGATTGCCCTACTCCTGCTCGGGCTGGCCACGTTCGGCTACCTCGGCTACGTGCTACTTCGCCCGGAGAAATTCTAATTCTGCGGCTGGTTTTAAATATCGTAACGCAAAGCCCGCGCTTCTAAAGCCTCATAACCAGTTGCTACCAACCGACAATTAATCTATGTCCACTGAACTTCTTGGCATTGCCGCCATTTTCGGCGCGACGGTGCTGCTGGCCATTCCGCTGGGCCGCTACCTGGCCACTGTGTACCGCGGCGACCGAAGCTGGTCCGATTTCCTGGCCCCGCTCGAAAACGGACTCTACCGCTTGTCGGGCATCAACCCGGCCCGCGAAATGAGCTGGCAGCAGCACCTACAGACCTTGCTCACCATTAATGTGCTGTGGTTTGTCTGGGCCATGTTCGTGTTTTGCTTCCAGGGCAGCCTGCCGCTCAACCCCGACGGCAACCCGTCCATGTCCGCCGACCAGGCGTTTAACACGGCCATTTCGTTTCTGGTGAACTGCAACCTGCAGCACTACTCGGGCGAAACCGGCCTGACCTACCTCTCGCAGCTGGTGGGCATCATGTTCCTGCAATTCGTGACGGCGGCCACTGGTATGGCCGCCTGCGTGGTGGTGTTCAATGCCCTACGCGACCGGAGCGCCGACAAGCTGGGTAACTTCTACGTGTATTTCGTGCGCAGCATCACGCGGGTGCTGCTGCCGCTTTCGCTGGTGCTGGGCCTGCTCCTGGTTTTCCAGGGCACCCCCATGACGTTTGCCGGCAAGCAGGCGCTCATTACGCTGCAGGGCGACACCACGGCCGTGAGCCGCGGCCCGGCCGCCGCCATGATTGCCATCAAGCAGCTCGGCACCAACGGCGGGGGCTTCTTCGGCGTGAACTCGGCCCACCCGCTCGAAAACCCGACCTATCTCACCAACATGGCCGAGAACCTGAGCATTACACTGATTCCAATGGCCTTGGCCCTGGCACTAGGGTTTTACCTGCGCCGGCCCAAGCTGGGCTATATGGTGTTTGGGGTGATGACGGCCAGCTACCTGCTGCTGCAAGTCCCTACTGTGTACCTCGAAATGCACGGCAATCCGGCCCTTGCCACCCTGGGTGTCGACCAGACGCTAGGCGCACTCGAAGGCAAGGAAATGCGTCTCGGTTCGGCTGCTTCGGCCCTGTGGGCCATCCAAACAACCGTTACCAGCAACGGCTCGGTAAACGCCATGCACGACTCGCTCACGCCCCTTTCGGGCATGAACGCCATGCTGGGCATGATGACCAACGCCTTTTACGGAGGCGTGGGCGTGGGCCTGCTCAACTTCTTCGTCTTTATCATCGTGGCCGTGTTCATCTCAGGGCTGATGGTGGGGCGCACCCCGGAGCTGCTGGGCAAGAAAATAGAGGCCCGCGAGATGAAAATTGCCATCATCGTAGCCCTGCTGCACCCGCTGATGATTCTGGGCGGCACAGCCCTGGCGGCCCACCTCTACGTGAGCAACCCCACCGAATACGCTAGCTGGCTGGCTAACCCTGGCTACCACGGCTTCTCTGAAATGCTTTACGAGTACACTTCAGCGGCCGCTAATAACGGCTCGGGCTTCGAGGGGTTAGGCGATAACACGCCCTGGTGGAATATCAGCACCGGCCTCGTGCTGCTGCTGAGCCGCTACCTACCCATCATCGGTCCGGTGGCCATTGCGGGCCTGCTGGCCGGCAAAAAGTACATCCCCGAAAGTGCCGGTACCCTGCGCGTCGATACGGCCACCTTCGGCCTGATGGTCTTCTTCGTCATTTGGATTATTGCCGCCCTGGCCTTCTTCCCGGCCTTGGCCCTGGGCCCGTTGGCCGAGCATTTCTCAATAGGTTATTAGCTGGTAGCTATTAGCTGACAGCTTTTCGTGCTGCTCCGAAGGCGGCGGCTTTTCCCCTTATTCCTTTCACATTCAACATCAGCTACTAGCCAACAGCCAGCAGCTGACAGCTTAAAAAACCATGTCTAATTCTCTCTTTCAACCCGCGCTGGTTTCTGAGGCCGTGAAGCAGGCTTTCGTGAAGCTCGACCCGCGGGTGATGGTGCGCAACCCGGTGATGTTTACCGTGGAGCTGGGCACCGTGGTGATGCTGCTCGTGACACTGGGGCTGCTCGTGCGGCCCGACCCTACTCAGGGCAGCTTCGGCTACAACTTCGCCGTGTTTCTGGTGCTACTGCTCACGCTGCTGTTCGCCAATTTTGCCGAGGCCATTGCCGAGGCGCGGGGTAAAGCCCAGGCCGAGAGCCTGCGCAAAACCCGCGAAGAAACCCCTGCCCGCGTGGTTGATGAGCGGGGTACCGAGAGTATGGTGTCGTCGTCGCAACTCCGCAAAGGCCAGTTTTTTCTGGTGGAAGCCGGCGAAATTATTCCCACCGACGGCGAAATTGTGGAGGGCTTGGCTACTATTGATGAGTCGGCTATTACGGGCGAATCGGCCCCGGTAATCCGGGAGGCCGGCGGCGACAAGTCGAGCGTAACGGGTGGCACCAAGGTGTTGTCCGACCGCATTAAGGTAGTGGTGACCACTGAGCCGGGCGAGTCGTTTTTGGACAAGATGATTGCGCTGGTGGAAGGCGCTTCGCGGCAGAAAACGCCCAACGAAATTGCGCTTACCATTCTGCTGGCCGGCTTTACGCTGGTGTTCATCATCGTCTGCCTTACGCTGCAGCCCTTCGCGGCCTACGCCAACACGCCCATTGCCGTCGCTTCGTTTATCGCCCTGTTCGTGTGCCTGATTCCGACCACGATTGGCGGGCTGCTCTCGGCCATCGGCATTGCCGGTATGGACCGGGCCCTGCGGGCCAACGTTATCACCAAGAGCGGCAAAGCCGTGGAAACGGCCGGCGACATCGACGTGCTGCTGCTGGACAAAACCGGCACCATCACCATCGGCAACCGCAAAGCCACCCACTTTTGGCCCGCCCCCGGCGTGGCCGTGCAACACTTAGCGGTGATGTCCACGATTGCCTCCCTGACGGATGAAACGCCCGAAGGCAAGAGCATAGTGGAGTTGGCCCTAACCCAGCAAGTTGATGCGCTAAAGCTGAAAGTACACCTGAAAGGGGCCGAGCTAATTAAATTTACGGCCGAAACGCGCTCTTCAGGCGTGACGCTGGCTGATGGTACCCGCATCCGCAAGGGTGCCGCCGACGCTATCCGGCAACTTACCGAGCGGGCCGGCAAGGCCTACCCGGCCGAGGTGGTGGAGCGGGTGCAACTGGTGGCCAGCAATGGCGGCACTCCGCTCGTCGTGAGTCACAACGACGAGGTGCTGGGCGTGGTTGAACTCCAGGATATCATCAAGCCCGGCATTCAGGAACGGTTTGAGCGCCTACGCCGCATGGGCATCAAAACGGTGATGGTGACCGGCGACAACCCACTTACGGCCAAGTTTATCGCCGAAAAAGCCGGCGTGGATGACTTCATTGCCGAAGCCAAACCTGAGGATAAGATGCAGTATATCCGGGCCGAGCAGCAGCAGGGCAAGTTGGTGGCCATGATGGGCGACGGCACCAACGACGCGCCCGCCCTGGCCCAGGCCGACGTGGGCGTAGCCATGAACAGCGGTACCCAAGCCGCCAAGGAAGCCGGCAACATGGTCGACCTCGACAACGACCCCACCAAACTCATCGAGGTGGTCGAAATCGGTAAGCAGCTGCTCATGACCCGCGGCACGCTGACGACTTTCAGCATCGCCAACGACGTGGCCAAGTACTTCGCCATCGTGCCGGCGCTATTCATGGTGGGCATTCCGGCTTTGGGCGCGCTCAATGTGATGGGGTTGAAGTCGCCCCAATCGGCCATCCTGAGCGCCGTAATTTTTAACGCCCTGCTGATTCCGGCACTGGTGCCGCTGGCGTTACGCGGCGTGGCCTACAAACCCGTAGGAGCCTCGGCCCTGCTGCGCCGCAACCTGCTCATTTACGGCCTCGGCGGCGTGGTCGCGCCCTTCATTGGCATCAAGCTGATTGACTTAGTAGTTGGACTGTTCATGTAGCTTTTAACCGCGCCGTTTTGACCAGTCCGCCGGGCCGTTCTGACCCGATTCGGGCAAATTATGGCAAGTACGTGATTGTATAAGGCAAATTTTTGCGCTGATTATCAGCAAAATAGAATCCCTTAAACTGATGATGGGCCAGACCGGGCCGGAATTGGCAAGTAGGAACAGTATCTGTCATTTCGTAACTCCGCGGCTTTGAGTCGCTCATTTCAGAAATCATGAAAAACAATATTGCTTCCGCTTTTCGTCTGACCTTGGCCCTGCTGGTGCTGTGCTGCGGCGCATACCCGGCTCTGGTGTGGGGCGCGGCCCAGGTGGCTCCCGGCCAGGGCCAGGGCGTGCAGGTGTCGCACAAGGGCCGGGTGGTGGGCTTCGAGGACGTAGGCCAGAAATTCGACCGACCCGAGTACTTCAGCTCCCGGCCCTCGGCCGTGGACTATCGTGCCGACGGCTCAGGTGGCTCTAACAAGGGACCAACTAACCCGGAGTACGTAGCCGAAGTGGGCACTCGCGTGGCTGCCTTTCTTCGGCTAAACCCCAGTGTGAAACCGGGCCAGGTGCCAGTGGAGATGGTGACAGCCAGCGGCTCGGGCCTCGACCCGCATATTTCGCCCGCCGGGGCATATGCTCAAGTGGAGCGCGTGGCCCGGCTGCGCGGCCTACCTGCTGCCCGGGTGAAAGCCTTGGTAGATGCCCACGTGCAGGAGCCCATATTTGTGCTGCTCGGTCCGGTAACGGTCAACGTGCTCCAGCTCAACTTGGCGTTGGATACGCTCACTGAAAAATAATAGTAGATGGGGGCAGGCTTTACCCCCGCCCGCTGCGGAACGGTTCCAGTTGGCGCTGTTCGACAACGGGCGGGAGCAAGCCCCTTACGCGCTAGCTTAATGCTGTACTTATCGTTTCTAATGAAGACACTTGCGACGCTGAGCTTAATCCTGCTGGCCGCCGGCGGGGTTTCGGCTCAGACTCCTATCGATTCGGTGGCCGCTCCCAATCCGCTCACCTTTTATGGCTTCGTGGATGGCTATTACGGCTACGATTTCAAGAACAACAATACCCAAAACCGACCCGGCTTTCTCTATTCGCATAGCCGCCAGAACGAGTTTACCATCAATCAGGGCCTCGTGGGGTTGCGCTACGACAACGGGCAGGTGCGCGGGGCGGTCGGGCTGCACGCCGGCTCCTACGTATCGGCCAACTACGCAGCGGAGGATCCGGTTTTTCGGAATGTTTACGAGGGCTACGCCGGTTTCCGGCCGTTCAAAAAAGCCTGGCTCGATGTGGGTATTTTCGCCTCGCACATCGGGTTTGAGTCAGCCATCAGCAAAGACAACTGGACGCTGACCCGCTCGCTGATGGCCGAAAACTCGCCTTACTACGAGTCCGGTGCGCGCTTCACCTACGAGGTGGCCCCGCAGCTCACCCTGACCGCCCTGGCGCTCAACGGTTGGCAAAACCTGCGCGACAACAACCAGGGCAAGGCCCTGGGCACCCAGCTTCAGTGGCGGCCCACCGACAAACTGCTCATCAATTCCAGCACTTTTTATGGCAATGAGCAGCCCCAGGACTCGGTGCGCCGCCGCCGCTACTTCCACGATTTCTACGTGAGCTATGCCGCCACCGACCGCCTGAGTCTGGCGGTCGTATTTGACGTGGGTAAGCAGGAGAACGAGCGGCGCGGCGCTAAGGGCGACACTTGGCATACTGGCGCAGCGTTCTTGCGCTACAAGCTCGCCGACCAGTGGTCGGTCACGGCCCGGGCCGAGTACTACAACGCCGCCCGCGGCGTCATCATCCGCTCCTTTTCCCCCTTGCCCGCCGATGCCGACTTCCAGGTGAAGGCCGCCTCGCTCAACCTTGATTACGCCCCCACCGCCAACGTGGTATTTCGGGTGGAGGGCCGGGTGATGGATGCTAAACGGCCCATTTTCGAGCAGCGCAACAGCCGCACTTCGGATAACTACGGCAACCTGACTAGCAGCATTGCCTTGAGTTTCTAACGGACAATATACCCTCATTCCCAACTTCTATGCAGGCTGCTGATGATGCCCGGCGCGACGAATCGGCCGAGCGGTTTTTGCGACTGGTGCAGCAGCGGCGGCGTGGGCGGCTGAAGGTGTATTTGGGCTTGGCGGCCGGGGTGGGCAAAACCTGCCGGCTGCTGCAAGAAGCGCACGAGCTGCGCCGTCAGGGCATAAACCTGGTGCTGGGCTACGTGGAGACCCACGGCCGCCCCGAAACCGTGGCCCAAGTGCGCGACCTGGCCGAAGTGCCCCGCAAAACCCTGTTCTATAAGGGCCGGGCGCTGGAAGAAATGGACCTGGAGGCCATCATTCAGCGCCGGCCGGCCGTGGTGGTGGTCGATGAGCTGGCCCACTCCAACGTGCCCGGCTCGAAGAACGAGAAACGCTGGCAGGATGTGGAAGAGTTGCTGAAGGCAGGCATTTCGGTGCTCACGGCCCTGAACGTGCAGCACCTGGAAAGCCTGCACGACCAGGTACTCAAAATAACCGGCACTGATGTAACCGAGCGGGTGCCCGACCAGGTGCTGCGCGGGGCCGACGAGGTAGTGAACGTGGACCTGACCGTAGGCGAGCTGCGGGGCCGGCTCCAAGCGGGTAAAATTTACGACCCGGCTAAAGTGCCGGTGGCGCTTAATAGCTTCTTTCGGGCCGACAACCTATTGCAACTGCGGCGACTGGCAGTGCGCGAAGTGGCCCAGCTACTGGGCCAGCAGGTGGAGTCGGAAGCTGGCGGGGCTGCCCCGGTGCCCGCCCCGCGCCGTAATGCCGACCGCCTGCTGGCCTGCATCAACACCAACGAGCTGGCCGCCAGGCAAATCATCTGCAAAGCCTCGCGGCTGGCCCAGCAGCTGGGCATTACCACCTGGTACGTGCTGTATGTACAAACCAGCCGCGAAGCCGCCGACCGCATCCACCTGGCCACCCAGCGCCATTTGCTGCGCAATTTGCAGCTGGCTACCGAGTTGGGTGGCCAGATTCTGCGCGTGAAAAGCGACGACGTGGTAAGGACCGTCATCACGGTGGCCCGCGAGAAAGAAGCCACGCTGCTGATGTGCGGCATTACGCGCGAAAAAACTACCTGGCAGCGCCTCAGCCACCGCGGCATCACCCAGGACCTCATTCGCGCCGTTGCGCACTTAAGGCAGGACGTGGATATGTTTCTGGTGACATATTGAGTGGTTAGAAGTGAGTATAGAGACATTTGCTGAAAGGAAGATTCGAACTGTCATGAGGAGCACGACGCCGTTTTTGCCTGCTGCCCAAAATTCTACCCGTGCCCTAAGCATAAGCATCCCACCCCATGACGTTTAAGACCAAAATAACTCTGGGATTTCTGGCGCTGCTGGCCCTGCTGCTGGCCCTGGGTGGCTACGCCTTCTACACCGTGCGCCAGCTCGACCAGAGCGCCAAAAGCATTCTGAAGAACAACTTCTACAGCGTGCAGTTGGGCCAGCAGATGTTCAGGTCGCTCGATGAACTGGAGCAGCGTCCCGAAGGGGTAGCCGAACTGGCCCGCTTCCGCGAAAGTCTAACCCGCGAGGCTGGCAACATCACGGAGCCCGGCGAGCAGGAAGTGGTGGACAGTCTCACGGCCAATCTGGCTCGTTATGAGCGGCTGACCGATGCCGCGGGCGCGGGTGGACGCGGGGCGGTAGTGCGCCAACTGCGCGGGCAGACTCACCGCATGGTGCAACTCAACATGACCACCCTGCAGGCCAACAACGACCGGGCTACTGCCACCGCCACGCGGGCCGGTTACTACCTGCTGGCCGTTATCGGGCTGAGCGTGCTCACGGCGCTGACCTTTGTAATACGGGTGCCGGCGGCGGCCATAGGCCCACTGCAGCGCTTGGCCGTCAGCATTGAGCATGCTACAAACCAGGACTTTTCGGCCACCATTCCAGTGGAGAGCCGGGATGAATTCGGGCAAGTAGCCCAGTCGTTTAACCGGCTGCTGGGGCAGCTCAACGCCTACCGTAGCTCCACCATTGCCCAGCTAATCACCGAGCGCAACCGGGCCGCCAGCATCGTGAACGGGCTCGATGAGGGCCTGTTGCTGCTCGACCAGCACCGCGTTATTTTGCTAGTGAACCCCGTGGCCTGCGAGCTGCTGGGCTTGCAGGCCGACCAGTTGCTAGGCCGCCCCGCGGCCGAGGTGGCCCTCGAAAACGACCTGGTACGGACCATGTTACGACCATTAGAGCCAGCCAGCGGCGGAAGCGGCGAAGTGCCGCTGCTGCACATCAACCAACAGGGAGAGGAAGCCTACTTCCAACTCGACGTGCGGGACTTGCTCTCCTTCAATGAAGCGCTGAACCAGAAGGAATTTGCGGGTCAGATTCTGACGCTACGCAACGTGTCGGACTTCAAGCGACTTGACCAACTGAAGTCGAATTTTTTGGCCACCGTGTCGCACGAGTTGAAAACGCCGCTTTCCAGCATGAACATCAACCTGCGGCTGCTGCAGGATGAGCGGCTGCCAGCCGAGGAACGCCAGCGCATCACGGCCACCATCCGGCAGGAAACCCAGCGCCTGCAGCGCATGGTAGGCGAGCTGCTCGACGTATCGCGCCTCGACGCGGGCGCGGGCATCCAGCTCGACCTGCGCCCTACCAACCTGGCCGATGTGGTGCGCTATGCCACGGCCACCGTGCAGGCCCAACTCACCGACAAGCAGATTACGCTTGATTTGCAGCTGCCCTTCAACCTGCCTTTCGTTCGCGCCGACGTAGAGAAGACTACCTGGGTGCTCATCAATCTGCTGGCCAATGCCATTCGCTACTCGCCGCCGGGCGAAGCCATGACGGTGCGGGCCGAAGCCCTGGGCCAGAAGGTGCTGATACGGGTGCAGGACCATGGCCCGGGCATTGCCGCCGAGTATCACGAGCGCATCTTCCAGCGCTTCGCCCAGCTGCCCGATCCAAGCGGCTACCGGGGCGGCTCGGGGCTGGGCCTGAGCATCGCCCGAGAGTTTATTGCCACCCAAGGCGGGCGACTATGGGTGGAAAGCGAGCTGGGCATGGGTAGTACCTTCTGCTTCATACTGCCTGTTAGCGGCTAAAGCATAAAATGGGCTTCTTACGGGAGCCGGCTATGAGATGTCTTGTCTGTCTAATTTAACCCCTCCTCCAACTGAGCGGGGTGCGTTTACCTTCGGACCGTTTGGCTGAACAGGTGTTATTTGTACTCGCATAGAAGAGAAGATTAGATTTAATGCTCTATCACAGTTTTACGACCAGTTCCGAGCCCAAGATAATTGGCGTGCGTGACGGCCTTTCGCAGGTTAAAATAAAGTTTGAGCGGTTTGCCAACCAGACCACCTGCGACGAGATGGAGCGCTTTTTTGACTTCCGCACCTACTGGCAGCGCCCCAACCATGTCCCTCCGAGACCTTTTCGCCTCGAGTACGCGCAGCTCCGGCCCCGGGCTAAATTGACCGACTTGTTGCTGTACGACAACTTCTACATGGGCTGTCCATTCCTCCTCAGCAGGCGGGCCCGGGAGGTGTTTGCGTGCCACCACCTCGGCCCTCATTATTGGTTCGATGTGCTCCTCTACGACCCGAAAGGCACGTTTGTGAGCAGCGAGTACGCCTTATTCTATTGCCCCTATTTGGGCTATGACGCCATCGACTTTGCTCGCTCCCGCTTTCGGCTCAACCGGAGCTTGCCGGCCTCGCCTCAGTGGGAATACCTAGCATTGCCCGACCAGCAGGCTTTTGAAGCTTTCTGTAACACGACGCATAAGATTCCAGGGGTTAGTTCGCTCGTCATGAGTGACCAATTTGACCCCAGCTTGGATTTCTTTAAGTGCCGCGTGGGCCCCCTTTTTATGTCGGAGAAGTTGCGTGAGGCAGTTGAGGAAGCGGAGTTAACGAACGTAGTATTTCAAGTTGAAACTGGCTCGGTAGCGTTTGTAGCTTAATGCAAAATACCCTCGTTATTCTATTAGGACCGTTTTCTTGAACGCTGCGTGAGGAACGCCTTATGGGGTGAGCGGTTGGCCGGTTCCCCTTGGGGCGGGCCCTCCTCGCTGGCGCTGAGCCTGCTCGAGGACCTCGGCCACGAAGGTCCGGGCGCGCACTTGCTTCAGGGCCGCGTAGCGCTTGGCGTCTTGCCCGGCTTCCGCGGCCAGCTGCCGTTTCAGGGCTTCGTAGCGCCGCCGGGTGGGTTCGTCGTGGCGCAAAAAGTCCCGAAACTGCACGTGCCGCTGGTATTCGGCGCCGTCGGCCGGGCAGGCGTAGAGGTGGTGCACAATGCGGTCGAGCACCGGGTGGGGTGGCCCCCCGCCCGGTCGTTTGAAGACCTCGCGCCCGGCCAGGCCCTGGTCGCCGACGTGCACGTAGCCCAGCGGGGTCAGGGCCGCGGGGAGGGCTGCCCAGGGCACGGCGGGTGCGTACGCTAGGTCCAGGTCGATGATGGGTTTGGCGGCCAGCCCCGGCACGGCCGTGCTGCCCACGTGCGCAATGGCCACCTCCAATCCGTCCAGCGCGGAGGACAGAACGCGGGCCAAGGCCTGGAAATCGGCCGCCCAGTGGGGGTTAGACGCGTGCAAAAGCATGGCTAGGGATACGCGAGTCGAAGCTGTTATGTGGTCCTTTCGCTGTTCGGACCGTTTTCGTGAACTAGTGGAGTCGTCTCGTCTCTCCAGTTTATCAGAACTTCACATCAAACGTTCCGTTTTTGATCCGCACGGTCTGCCCCGTCGTCATTTCCCGAGCGGTATACTCGAAGGTCCCTCCCGCTATTCGAGCCACTGTATCCAGACGAGTGAATGTCACCGTTCCCGTGTTTGAGCCATCCGTATAATAACGGGTGGGTGCTGGTGGGTTGTAGGGATCGTCCCCAGACTGTGGTCCCCGGTACTGCGTGTAGCCGGCATAACTATCCGGGTTGGGCGCATAGGGAATAGGACCCCTGACGTAGCCCACCGGATAGGTGCCGGGACCTTGCGTCGCTGCCAGGTAAATTTCCAGCACATTCAGCGCATCTTGTGCTTGTAACACAAACCCGCCTTGCGTACCGGTGCGATACGCCCGCAGCGGCTGCCGACTCGTCAGTAGAATAGGGTCCAGATGAGGCGTAAATGCCTTGCCAGCAATCTGACAGGAGAAGGTGTTCTTTCCGGAAGGTAGTGGGACCGTTTCCTTTTTCTTACAGGAAGCGGTTGCGAGCACCACCGTAACAATGACAATAAGCGGTTTCATAGCGGAAAGTTGATAAAATGCCGTGATAATAGGTAGGAAAGAGTTCGCGAACATAGTGGCGGCAAAATACCATTTTAGCTATTATCACGCTTTTAACTAAGCCTACTTCTGCACGACCAGAGCGATGCTTCAACTGAATTGCTGCATTTTGCTTCCGACCGTTTCGCTGAACGTCAAATTACAATTAAGAGTAACGTGTATTTTCCTCCATTAAATGTAAGATTCGTTGCACCGCATATCTCTCCAAGGCGTTAGTAAGATGGAATGGGAACAACTAAAACAAACCGTATATCGCCGCGACGGGGGATTGCGCGACATCTATGTCCGCGATGCAAGCCGGGCCGACTGGGCCGCGTGGATTGCCTTGGTTAACCGGGACTACCCGGTGCAGTGGACGGTGGAAGAGTACAACGATCAGGCGCCCGCTTGCGCAATTGACGCGAACTTTATCGCCCATTGGTGGGATGATGAAGAGCGTACATCCACGTCCGCAACGATCTTCCTGGCCCATATTCATGTGCAGTGTTATTTTTTCGGAGATTTCGAACTGGAGAACGACATTTGCCCGAGCGAAATACAATGCTTGGCAGACCACGAAAGGCTTATGCAGTACCTGGTTGCGGTTTCCCTAACACTCGGTAAAGAAGTGGTGATGACGGAGGAGGCCATTCATGACGCCCAGGTCTTTGTACGCGTGAATGGCAGAAGCATTCATTACGAGGACATAGTCCAGGGCGCAGGGAGAAGCCACTAAGTCGTAGGTTGAATCTTCGTTTTGGCAAATCCGACCGTTTTCGTGAACGCCTCTGAGTACCTTCCCAAGATGAAAGTTGCTTTACAAGGGTCGGAGATGACGAGTGTGCTGGCGCTGCACGCTCAGTTTAAGCAGCAGCTCGCCTTTCCCGACTACTACGGCGAGAATTTGGACGCGCTGTGGGACTGCATCCGATGCGTAGATGTTCCCTTAATCGTGGAATGGCGGGACTTTGCCCAAAGCCGCCTGCACCTGGGCCAGTACGCGGACCGAGTACTCGAAACCCTGCGGGATGCCGAGCAAGAAGTACCGGGGTTCATTCTTGAAGTCCGCTAGAAAGCTCCTTCAACCAAGCGGAGCGC
>NZ_JABKAU010000022.1 GCF_013377885.1 Hymenobacter lapidiphilus | reverse complement strand
GTCAACTATTGGCTAAGCCGCTCATTCCAGCCCTACTGCCTACGAGTGCGTAAGTCCTAGAGAAGTAAGAGCGCGAGGCTACAACTGGGCGCCCTGATTCTTCATTTCCTGCTCCTGGGCAGCGTGGTTGGCCGCGAATTTGGCGCGCTGGGCTTCGGTCCGCTCGGTGCCCAGGCTGGCGAGGTGCTCGCGAAGTTTGTCGGCGGGCAGGTCGGCGCCGTAGGAGGGCGTGCCGGGCTGCTGCCGCCACGATTCGTGCAGCGTGCCGTCGTCTACGGCATCGAAGCCCAGCTCATCGACCAACTTCATGACCTGTTTTTTCGCGGCGGCATCGTCGCCGGCTACGGGCAGGGAGATGCGGCCGGGCGTACCGGCGGGTTGGCCCTTGTTTTCGAGGTGGTCGGCGTAGATGTTGTTGAACACCTTGACCACCGGCCGGCCCAGGTGCTGCTGCACCCACTCGCTTTCGGTCAGGTCGCCGCTTTGCAGCTCCGGAATCTGGCCGTCGCGCAGCATGGGGTAGTAGTTGCTGGTGTCGATGATGGGAACGTCGGCGCTTACGCCCTCGAACAGGTCCGGAGCTAGGTCGGGAATGTTTTTGAGCGGGATGGTGACCACGATGACCTCGCCGTGACGGGCGGCTTCGCGGGCCGTGGCGGGGGTAGCGCCGGTTTTTTTGGCTACATCCGTCAGGGTTTCGGGGCCGCGGGAGTTGGCGATAAGAACTGAGTGGCCGAGGTCGACGAGCCGCACGGCAAGGGCGCTGCCGATGTGGCCGGCGCCGATAATTCCAATATTCATGGCTGGGTAGTTAGCAAGTGAAACAGCCGCCGCAACTGCGCGGCGTGGTTGTAACAACGCCCGGCCGGCTGGTTTGTTCGGGTGGAGGTGGGCCGGCAGCTTGGCCCCGCTCGGTCAAGCTACCCCAATCGGGGCACTCAGGCAGCATGCTGATAGAGGGATTAACCCGACCTTTGGGTGGCTATGCTACCCTCCCTCATGTCCCAGCCCAACAAGCCCACCTTCCGCATCTACTCCTCCTCGGCTGGCTCGGGCAAAACCTACCAGCTCACCAAAGAATACCTGAAGCTGGCACTGGGCTCAGAGGAGGCAGGCTACTTCAAAAGGATTCTGGCCATCACGTTCACCAACGACGCGGCGGGCGAGATGAAGCAGCGGATTCTGGAGGCGTTGCGGCGGTTTGCGCGGCTGCCCGAGGGTGAGCACGACCCGCTGCTGGCTGACATTGCGGAGGAGCTGGCCGCCGAGGGGCCACTGGCGCACCTGGAAACGCCTGCGGAGCGCGAACGGGTGCTGCGCGAGCGGGCGGCGGCCACGTTCCGGTTGGCGCTTTACCACTATGCCGATTTTGCGGTGAGCACCATCGACTCGTTCGTGCAGCGCATTGTAACGGCGTTTACCCGCGAGCTGGGGCTGCCGGCCACGTTTGAGGTGGAGCTGGACAGCGCTCTGGTGCTGCAAGGCGCGGTGGCGCTGGTGCTTGATCGGGTGAACCGCGACCCGAATGCCGACCTGCTGTCGCGCACGATTTCCGATTTCGCCCTCAATAAAGCCGAGGAAGGCAAGAGCTGGAACAACCTGCCTGAGGAACTGGTCGAGTTCGGGCAGTTTCTGCTGAGCGAGCCGGTGCATGAGGCCATGCAGCAGCTGCAGGTGCTGAGCCTGGCCGACTACCGGCGGCTGCACGAGGGCCTGCGGGCCCGGCAGCGCGAGATTGAGGATCTGGTGCAGCAGACCGCGACCCTGGCGCTGGATGCGCTGGCGGAAACCGGACTGGAACCCGAGCATTTGGCCAGCGGGGCCAACGGCATCTATGGCCATTTCCAGAACTGGCGGCGTTGGCTGGAGGCTCCCGCCAAAGATGCCAGCTTCCCGACGGCCACCGCCCTTAAAACTGTGGAAACCGATAAATGGGGCAGCGCCGCCGCCAAAAAGCAGGGTCGCGAAGCCGATGTAGCGGCCGTTGCGCCGGCGCTGGCCCACACATTCGAGCGGCTCCAGGAGATACGGACGCGGCTGCTGCCCAGCTACCTACTGGCGGCCGGCATGCTGCCCTACGTATTTCAAGTGAGCTTATTAAGCGAGCTGAGCAAGGCCGTGGAACAGCTCAGCCGCGACCGGAACGTGGTGCTGATTGCCGAGTTCAACCGCCGCATTGCCCAGATTGTGCTGCACGAGCCGGTACCGTTCCTGTATGAGCGCATGGGCGACCGGTACCAGCACCTGCTGATTGACGAGTTTCAGGACACCTCGGTGCTGCAGTGGAACAACCTGCTGCCGCTGGTGGAAAACGCACTGGGCAGCGGCCACCTCAATTTGGCCGTGGGCGACGCCAAGCAGGCCATTTACCGCTGGCGGGGCGGCGAGATGGAGCAGATTCTGCGCCTCTATAAGAAGGAAACCAGCCACCTCTACGACCGGGTGCCCGACCCCGAAACCCGCCAGCGCCTGGCCGACCGTTACCAGACCATCACCCCCGCCCTGGAGGCCCGCAACCTGAACGTAAACTACCGCTCGGGGCGCGACATCATCGAGTTCAACAACGCCTTTTTCGGCCACGTAAGCGCCACCCACGGCGCGCTGCCGCTGGTGCAAAGCCTGTTCGATGAGGGATTCACCCAGCAAAGTCCGCCCGGTGCGGAGGCGGCGCGGGCCCACGTGGAGCTGCTGTTTACCGACGACGACGCGCCCGCCACCCGCTACGACGCGGCCCACGGCACCTTCACGCCCGACACGCTGCCCGGCTACCTGGCGGGCCAGACGCTCGACTACGCCGAAAGCACGCTCTACCTGACGCTGCAGCTGGTGCAGCAGGCGCTGGCCGACGGCTACCGGCTGCAGGATATTGCCGTGCTCTGCCGCACCCGTGGCAACAGCCGCCACACCGCCAAATTCCTGAAAGAGCGGGGCTACGATATTATTTCGGCCGATTCGCTGTCGTTGGAATTTGCCGAGGTGGTGAACCTGCTGGTGGCCGTGTTCCGGGTGCTCAACCGGCCAGATGATACGCTGGCCCGCGCCGAGGCCCTACTGCTGGTCGACCGCGTGGTGCGCGGCCACGCCCCCACCCCCGACCGGGCCCGGCGCTGGGCCGAGCTGGCCAACGACAAGTCGGCCGAGCCGTTTTTTGAGGAGCTGCGCGCGCTGGGCTACGACCTCCAGGAGAAAGAAACCGGCAACCTGGGCCTCTACGAGTTGACGGAACGGCTGCTGGGCCTGTTCGGACTGCTGGACCGGGCGGCGGAGCGCGAGTACCTGTTCCGGTTTCTGGATTTGACGCTTGAATACAGCCTGCGCTACGGCAACAACCTCAACAACTTCCTGGCCTACTGGGACCAGAAGAAGAGTAGCCTGAGCATCAACGCCCCCGCCGGCCGCGACGCGCTTACCATTACCACGGTGCATAAGGCCAAGGGCCTAGCCTACGGCGTGGTGATTGTGCCGTTTGCCGATTGGTCGCTCAGGCCTTTTATGGGCACGCTGCTCTGGGGCCGATTGCCCGAGGTGGCCGACCGGCCGGTGGCCGATATGCCCGGCGTGGCCGTGCTCAGCCAGAAGCAGGATTTGCTGCTCACGCCCTTGGCCGCGCAGTACACTGAGGAGCTGGAAAAGACGTTTCTGGAGGGCCTGAACATGCTTTACGTAGCCTTCACCCGCCCGAAGCACCGCCTCTACGTCATCAGCAAAAAGCCCAGGCCCGCCAAAGCCAGCAGCAAAAACGACGACGAAACAGGCCCCGACAAGCCCGCCGGCACCGTGGCCGAGCTGCTGCACTGCTACCTGGTAAGCACCGGACAGTGGGACGATGAGCAGATGGCGTACACTGTATCTTCAGCTGATAGCTCACAGCTGGTAGCTGATAGCTCTCTGAACACTAAAACCAGCAACCAACACCCAACAACCAGCAACCAGCTCCTGCTCACCAACCTCACCAGCACGCCTTGGGAGCAGCGGCTTCGGCTGCGGCGGCACGCCAACACCGTGTTCGATTTTGATGAGCAGCAGGAGCAGCGCGAGTGGAACCGCCGCCTGCACTACGCCCTTCGCCGCATACGGCAGGCCGCCGACGTGGAGCGCGTGGCGGCCCAGCTCGCGGCCGAGGGCCTTATCAGCCTACAGGAGCGCCCCGCGCTGCTGGCCAAGCTGCGCGAGGTAACCGACGATGCGCGGCTGGCCCATTACTTTAGCGACCAGGTGGCGGCTGAGACCGAACGCGAGATTCTGGTGGGCGGCACCCGCAAGCAGGACTACAAGCCCGACAGAATCGTGTTCGAGACTACCCCCGACGGCTTGGGCCGGCGCGTAACGCTGCTCGATTTCAAGCTGCCGCCCGCCGAATACCGGCACCGGGTGCCGTTGCAGCACTACGCCGCTCTGTTCCGGCAGTTGGGCTTTGAGCAAGTGCGCTGCGTGCTGTATTATTTCGACACCCGGGAAGTGGTGGAGTGGGAGGCGTGAGACGGTGAGCCCTTCTGTCATCCTGAGCGGAGCGAAGGACCTGGTAAGAAGCTAACTATTGATTGGCTTCTCACCAGGTCCTTCGCTCCGCTCAGGATGACAGAAGGGCTCATATATCCGCCTCCCCCGGAACCGCCTACCTTTGCGGCCCGCCCGTTTTGCCGCTTTCATGGAACCCACTGTTACGCCCGCGCCCCGCTCGGCCCTCACGTTTATCTTTATCACGCTGCTGCTGGATGTAACGGGCATCGGCATCATCATTCCCGTTATTCCGAAGCTGATTCAGCACCTGACGGGGGGCACCGTGAGCGAGGCGGCGCAGGTAGGCGGCTGGCTGGTGTTTGCCTACGCGGCCATGCAGTTCCTGTTTTCGCCGGTGCTGGGCAACCTCTCCGACCAGTTTGGGCGGCGGCCGGTGCTGCTGTTTTCGCTGCTTGGCTTCGGCATCGATTACCTGTTTCTGGCCTTCGCCCCCACCCTGGCCTGGCTGTTCGTGGGCCGGGCCATTGCGGGCATCACCGGGGCCAGCGTCACGACGGCCTCGGCCTACATTGCCGACGTTTCGACGCCCGAAAAGCGCGCCCAGAACTTCGGGCTGATTGGGGCCGCGTTTGGGCTGGGCTTCATTCTGGGGCCGCTGCTGGGCGGGGTGCTGGGCGAATACAGCCACCAATTGCCGTTTCTGGCCGCCGCGGGCCTCACGCTGCTCAACGTGGTGTACGGCTACTTTGTGCTACCTGAATCGTTGCCCCTGGAGCGGCGGCGGGCGTTTGCCTGGAAGCGGGCCAACCCCATTGGCAGCCTCCGGATGCTGGGCCGCTACCCCGTTATTCTGGGGCTGGTGGCCTCGCTGCTCTTCCTTTATGTAGCCGCCCACGCCACCCAGAGCACCTGGACGTACTACGTGATGGAGAAGTTCAGCTGGAGCGAGAAGTGGGTGGGCTACTCGCTGGCCGCCGTCGGGCTAATGGTGGCCGTTGTGCAGGGCGGGCTCATCCGGCGCATCAACCCACTGCTGGGCCCCAAACGGTCGGTGTACCTGGGCTTGCTGCTGTATGCGCTGGGCTTCGTGCTGTTCGCGTTTGCCAGTAAGGGCTGGATGATGTTCGCCTTTCTGGTGCCTTATTGCCTGGGTGGCATTGCCGGCCCGGCGTTGCAGGGCATTATTTCGGGCCAGGTGCCGGCCAACGAGCAGGGCGAGCTGCAAGGCGCCCTCACCAGCCTGATGAGCCTCACCTCCATCGTGGGCCCGGTGCTCATGACGAGCCTGTTCTCCTACTTCACCCGCCCCGCAGCCCCGGTGTATTTCCCCGGCGCACCCTTCATTCTGGCGGCCGTGCTCACCCTCATCAGCGTAGCCCTGGCCGCCCGCTCGCTGGCTAGCTACGTAGTGCCGGTGAATGAGTGACTACTACGGGAGTTCGGATTCTAAGCATCCGTTTGTACTCGCAACTCAAGTCTTTCCCCCGCCGGGTTCCGACCCTCAAACGCCCCATGTTCCAGCCCCGCTGCATCTGGGTGCAGGTAAAAGTCGTTCGTTTCGGCTACCCGGTGCCAGCGTAGGGTATCCAGTTCCAGGTGTATCAGCCACGTAGTGACGGCGGGCTCCTGCCCCGGATGCGGCTCCACCAGTTACAGGAAAAAGTCCGTCGGACCACTCGCGGCATAAGTCGCTCACGATTTGCCCGTGCAGACCGGCAATTTCGGGCGTAGTATGCAGGCGGTAGGGGCCCGGTAAGTTTCCCTGGTACTCCAAGTCCTCCCACCCCTCAAACCACCGATCAAATTCCCGACTAACTGCCCCAGATTCCTGCTCAGTGGTAGGCAAGCGGAGCTGCTCGTTTTCAAACAGCACTACGGGCTCCTCCGGAATCGGCAGCGGCTCGGGCGGCGGCTGATAGCCGAACAGCTTCCGGATGGGCAGGATGATTTTCGCCCCAGCGCTCCAGATGCCGTAACCAATTCCCAGTACCAGTAACGCCCCTACTCCTATAATCAGAACCGGTATGGCTAGCAGCGCCAGCAATACCAAGCTGCGTGCGTTCTCCCACCAAGAAACTGTGGGTGGTGGCGGCGGCAGAATGACGATTTGTTGAACGGTGAAGGGCATACGATGAGACAAATCAGAGAATTCTTTAGTAACTCAAGTTGCGGAGGGCGATGTAGGGGCGGGGCTTGCCCCCGCCCGGCCCTGAAACGAGGCGTTGTGGCCTTTATCCGCCGTTCAACGCTACTGTGCAACGGCGGGCGGGGGCAAGCCCCGCCCCTACGTCGTTCTTCGCAACTCACTCCGCAACTTGGGCTTTTCTGCGAGCATAAGCCGGTTTCTGAACGAAAGGCACTGTACCTTTAAGTAGATTTTCTGACCCGCCGCGCATGCCCACCACCCTCCCCGACCTGCCCCTTTTCGCCGCTGTCCCCACCCTGCCGCCCACTGCCACTTTGCCCGACGCTACGCCCTTCCTGACCCGGGTGGCCCGCGAGCTGGTGGCCCAGTACGGCGGGCCCAGCGGCGAGCTGGCCGAGCTGGTGCTGGTGGTGCCCACGCGGCGGGCAGTGGTGTACCTGCAGAACGAGCTGAGCCTGGCCGCCGAGGCCGGCCAGGCCGTGTGGAGCCCGCGGGTGGCTTCGATGGAAGACTACATGGTAGAGCTGGCTGGTGTGCGCGTCGAGGAGCCGATTGCGTTGCAGCTGCTGCTGTTTGAGATTCTGCAGGACATCGACCCGCAGCTGGATTTCGACCAGTTTGTGGGCTGGTCGGCGCTGCTGCTGCAGGACTTTTCGAGCCTCGACCAGAACCTGGCCTCGCCCCGCAAGGTGTTCGAGTACCTAAGCCAGGCCAAGGCCCTGGAGCGCTGGGATCTGGGGGCCGAATTCCAGCTTCCGAGCAGCACCACGGCCTACTTTCGCTTCTGGGACGACCTCGACAAGGTGTACCTGCGCCTGAAAAAGCGGATGCGGCGCGACCGGCTAGCCTACCCCGGGCTGGCCTACCGGCTGGCCCAGCGCCGGGTGCGCGAGCAGCTGGAAGCCGGCGAAACCCTGCCCCGCCACGTGTTCGTGGGCCTGGGTTTTCTGTCGAAGGCCGAAGAGCGGCTCATCCGCCACCTGCGCAAGGCCCGCCTGGCCGATGTATTGTTCGATGGCGACGCGTTCTACCTCGAGCCCGGTTCGCCCAACCGCGCCGGCCAGCACCTGCGCCAGTACCAGGAGCGGCTCGATTTGCCTTGGGAAAACTTCGGTGGGCCGGCCGAGCTGCTGCGTCAGTTGCCGCGCACCGTGCGCATGGTGGGCGTGGCCAACTCCTCGATGCAGGGCAAGCTGGCCGGCCAGCTGCTGGCCGCCGCCCGCCAGGCCAACCCCACGGCCAAAGTAGCCGTGGTACTGCCCGACGAAACGCTGCTGCTGCCTGTGCTCCATGGCCTGCCCCCCCGCGAGGTGCCCGAGTACAACGTAACCATGGGCCTCAATTTCCAGAGCACGCCCCTGTTCAACCTCGTGGATCTGCTGTTTGAGGTGCACCTGACCGGCGTGCGCGAAGGCTCGCAGGAAACGGGCTACGGCGTACCCCGCTACCACCATTTGGCCGTCAGCAAGCTGCTGCAGCACCCGTTTCTGCGCCGCTACCAAAGCTGGCTCGACAAGCAGCCCGACACGCCCGAGGCCCAGCTGGGCCTACTCGACCGGGTGTGCCGCGCCATTGTGCAGCGCCACGCGGTGCTGCTGCCGGCCGAAGAACTGGTAGAGCTGGGCCAGGGCCACCCGCTGCTGACGGCTCTGTTCGCCACCTGGAACAACTGCGACGACATCATTGCGGCCTGCAACACGCTCATCGACCTGCTCAAAAAGGCTTACCAGGACCAGCATTCGGCCATTGAGGCCGAGTATCTGTACCTGTTCTACACCCTCGTCAAGCGGCTGCATTCGGTGTTCGACTGCCGGGAGCAGCGGCTGTCGGTGCGCTCGTTCCGGCGGTTTCTGTACGAGCAGATGCGCAACACGCGCCTGCCCTTCAGCGGCGAGCCGATTGCCGATGTGCAGGTGATGGGTCTGCTCGAAACCCGGGCCCTCGACTTCGACCACGTCATCATCCTGAGCTGCAACGAGAACGTGCTGCCGGCCCCCAAGCGCCACAGTTCCCTGTTTCCGTACGACGTGCTGACCACCTTCGGCCTGCCCACCTACGCCGACCACGAGGCCGCCACCGCCCACCAGTTCTGGCGCCTGCTCCAGCGCGCCCGCAACGTCGATCTGCTGCACATCCTGCCCGGCGCCGAGGGCACCCGCACCGGCGAGCGAAGCCGCTTTCTGCTGCAGCTGGAGAATGACTTAGCCCTGCAGAACCCCCAGCTGGAACTGCTGGATTTGACGGTGACGGCTGATGAGTCGTCAGTTGCTGGTTGTCAGTTGCCAGTTGTTGAAAGCGCGCAGTCAGCAGGCTTCAACCAGAACAGCCTGACAACTGACAACCAGCAACAAACAACTGACTTAATTCTCGAAAAAGATGCCGGGATGCTGCTGGCGCTACGGGAGCTGCTGCAGAAAGGCCTCTCGCCCACCGCCCTCAACCAATACCTGGGCTGCTCGCTGCAGTTCTATTTCCAGCGAATTGCCCGCTTCCGCGAGAATGAGGAGGTGGAGGAAGCCCTCGGGCCCGACGGCTTCGGGACGGCGGTGCATGAGGCGCTGGAGGAGCTGCTCCAGCCCTTCTCGCAGCAGCAGACGCCCGGTGCCCCGGCCCTCACGGCCGCCGATATTCCGGGCTTGCTGGCTCTGGCCCCCATCATGGTAGCCAAAGCCCTGCGCAAGGAGGTAGCCGGCCGGCACGCCCGCGCCGACGAGGGCCTCAACCACGTGCTGGGCCAGGTGGCCAAGCAACTGGTGCGCCGCTACCTCGAAAGCCTGCTCGACACGGAAGGCGCCCTGCCTTTACGCATCCAGAGCCTCGAAGAACCCCTGCACGCTACCGTATACGTGTCCCTGGAGGATGGCGAGAAGCTGCGCGTGAACCTGTTCGGCCTCGCTGACCGCGTAGACCAGCTGCCCAACGGCGACCTGCGGGTGGTAGATTACAAGTCGGGTCTTGTGGAGAAGTCGCACCTGCAACTGCTGAAGCGCAACGAAGCGCCGGCCGCGGCCGTGGAGCGCCTGCTCACCGACGCCACCCCTTCGGCCGACAAAGTGCGCCAGCTCTGGCTCTACCGCTTCCTGCTAACCCAGCAGGGCCGCCCCGCCGCCGACGCGGCCATCATCTCGCTACGCAACCTGGCGGCCGGCCCCATGTCGGCCGACATGGGCTTTCTGACGGCTGAGGGCCAGGATTTCGGGCACCACAGCGAGGAGCTGCTGGGCCAGCTGGTGCGCCGAATCCTCGACCCCGCCGAGCCCATCCGCAAAACCGACGACCTCGATAAATGCCAGTACTGCGCCTATCGGGGTATTTGCGCGCGGTAAAAATCAGCCGAACCCCAATTTCCAAAGCAGCAGCAGGCAGTTTAGCTTCCTCTCGGGTCAGCGACGAAACTGTTGGTAACGGCGGTGCCACCTGTGCCAGCGCGCTGCCCATCGTCGCCTTACTCACCTGCAGCATCTGCTTAGCCTGGTCGGTGTAAAACCCCTGCCAAACCTGCCTGTTCAGCTCGCTAGCGATGCTCAGACCCGCCAGATCCAGGCGGGCGAAGTACGCCAGCTCCAGAGCAATAGGGCTGGGCGTGCGCCCCAACAGGCCGGCCAGCTGAATTATAGCGCCTGAGGCAGCATCTGCATCAAAATAACCGCTATACCAGACTAAAGGCACATTTCATCGGTCATAGCTGGGGCACTCCCTTTACATGCTATCCATCGGGTTGCTGTATAGGTATCTCTAAAGCGCCGACTTGCGTTTAGATGATTGTCCTCTGTCCTAAAGCAAGAGAATTCTCGCCTGCTCAGGCACACTAAGCAGCGGTTTCCTGGCTTTTCACCTAGAAGCATTCCGATGAGAAAATCAACTATCCTTTTACTTTCCAGTAGCTTTTGCCTCCTGCAAATGGGCGGTGTCAGTTGCACCAGCAAGCAAACCCCGGATGAAGAAAGCGTCACTGAACGCGCTGAAACGGCATTTTTAGCACAAGACACCCCGGCCGATGACACTCCGGGAAGTGCGGCCTCATCGGATATTGGCAACTTTGTAAAGGCCTCCAAGGCCGCGACGCCGGCAGTCGTACACATTAAAACCACCTATAGCGCTTCTGCGAATTATGATGAGTCGTTTGGGCAGGCGTATGGCTCCCCTTCCGGCGGCGGTACGGCCATGGGTTCCGGTTCCGGGGTACTTATCAGCGGCAACGGCTACATCGCCACGAACAATCACGTAGTGGAAAATGCCTCCGCAATTGAAGTCATTCTGCCCGACAATCGACGGTTTGCTGCGGAATTGATTGGCCGTGATCCAAACACCGACTTAGCGCTTATCAAAATCAAAGCTGACAACCTGCCCAGCATCAAACTCGGCAACTCCGATAGCGTGCAGGTGGGGGAATGGGCGGTGGCGGTGGGGTATCCTTTTTCGCTCAATACGACTGTTACGGCCGGCATTATCAGTGCCAAAGCGCGCAGCATCGGCATTATCAACCGGCCCAGCCGCAATGGCAATGCGGAGCCTAGCGGCAACCTGGGGGTAGAGTCGTTCATCCAAACCGATGCGGCCATTAACCCCGGCAACAGCGGAGGCGCCCTGGTTAACACGAATGGCGAATTGATTGGCATCAACTCGGCTATTGCATCCCAGACGGGCAGCTATGCCGGTTATGCGTTTGCCATTCCTGTGAACCTGGCCAAGAAGATTCTGGGGGATTTGCGGGAATATGGCACGGTAAAACGCGGTCTGCTGGGGGTATCCTTCCCGTCGCCCAACGCCGAGGCGCAATACTTACAGCAGCAGGGGCTCCAGCCGGGCGTCGTAAAAGGCGTTTACATTACCGGGGTTCTCGGCAACAGCGCCGCCGCCGCCGCCGGCTTACAGGAAGGTGACATTATCCAGCGCATTGACGGCATGCAGTTGAACTCGTCCGCCGAGTTCTCCGAAAGAATTGCCCGGCACCGCCCCGGTGATACCGTCAAGCTGACCTACTTACGCGACAACAAAACCCGCTCTACCTCGGCCACACTGAAAGGAGAGGAAGCCCTGGCGACGGCCAAAGGCAATACCAACCTGGATAAGATCTATAATAAGCTTGGTGCTAGCTTCTCGCCCTTGCCTGGTTCGCTGAAACAACAGTTAAATCTGCAGGCTGGGGTGTTGGTAACCGATGTCCGGCAGGGTGGCTTCTTCGATCAGGTTGGCATTCCCAGCGGAACCATCATCGCCTTCATCAACGGCAAATCCATTAAGAATCCGCAGGACATTGACCGTGCCTTACTCTCGGCCCAAAATGGCATGATCCAGATGCTGGCTATTGCCCCGGATGGGTCGCGGGTAGTGTTTAACTTTTCGCTCGGAGCGTAAGCTAACGGGCAAGGAAAACACGAGCCGATTCACCCACTAATGGCTAAACTCGAACGCAAGCCCGTGGTTGTTGCCCGTGCTGATGATGGGCGGCGCTTGCCTTGGCCTCCTAACTAGTGGCCATAGACTGCGAATCAACCCATCCGCACAACTGACGACCTCGCTAAGTGCCAATGCTGCGCCTACCGGGGCATTTGCGCGCGCTGACCCGGACGGCTTGGGGCAGGCAGGGTCTGAGCAGTACGCTCCACGCCGTAGGCCGTTACGCGTACCTGGTCGATGTAAGGAGCCTGGGGCCGCTGATCCTGCTGCTGCACGCGGGCCTGATAGGCGGCGGCTTCTTGCTGGTTTACCATGGCAAAGTTCACCCGTAGCAGGAACTGGGCCCGCGTCGGCTGGCCTTGATAGACGGCCGGAATCCAACGGTCGGGCTGCTGTTTGAGCACCGCCCACACAGCTTCCGTGCATTCTTTGGAAGGCGTGGTTACCACTTGGTAATCCTGGGTTTTGCCCTGCTCATTCACGACGTAAGAAATGACTACTTCGCCCTGCTGACCCTGTTGCAGTGCGGCTACCGGGTACCGAATGCTTTTACCAATATCGGCCGTGCGCTTGGCGCGGCTACCCATGTACTGCGGGGCGCGGCTGGGGCGCACCAGTTGCCAGTCGTTGTTCAGATACAGGAGGTAACGGGCCGTATCGGGGCGGCTGTAGGCAATACGGCTCGAATCGTAGTTCATGCGCAGCGTTAGTTCGCCTTGCTGGTCGTAGTACTCCCAGATGCCGGTGTGCCGGCCGTCGGTCAGAGTGCCTTTTTCGTATGTAACGGCCGGTGCAGAGTCCGTATTACTGGATTTTCGCTCTTTCTTCTGCCCGAAAACCAATTGCGGGCCGGCCAGTAGTACAAGTAGCAACAGGAAAAGGGACTGGCGCATAGCGGATAATTACAGGTGTTGGGCGGATAATGGCACCCGAAAAATAAGTGAAATTTTTCGGGTTCACGGCCAGCCGGCCAGCCAGATGGCGCCCCCCAACCGCAGCGCGGCACCGCTGAAAACACCCTGCTTGGTGGGGAACGTCGTCATTCTTTCATGATTCCAGCTCTACCTTTCGCCTTCTAACTCCTAGCTTCCAACTTCTAGCTTCTTTAAAAAATGGACGAATTCATGCAGGCTGCCATTGATGAGGCGCGCCAGGGCCGCCAGGAAGGCGGTATTCCGATTGGCTCGGTGCTCGTGCGCGACGGCAAGCTCGTGAGCCGCGGGCGCAATAAGCGCGTGCAGGAGGGCAACGCCATCAAGCACGGCGAAATGGACGCCCTGATGAACGCCGGCCGCCAGCGCACCTACCGCGACACGGTGCTTTACACCACCCTGATGCCCTGCTTTATGTGCGCCGGCACCATTGTGCAGTTTAAAATCCCGAAAGTAATTGTGGGCGAGTCGCGCACCTTCGGCGAATCGAAGGCCTTCCTCGAAAGCCACGGCGTGGAGGTGGAAATCCTCGACCTCGACGAGTGCGTGAAGATGATGGAAAGCTTCATTGAGGAAGAGCCCGAGCTCTGGAACGAGGACATTATGGAGCTGTAGAAATTGGGGCGGGAAAACGGGGCGAGATGTGACGAAACGCCAAAACGTGCGTAAGTAGTAGCTGGCAGGCCCTCCTGCCGGCTCTATTTAGCACAGCAAGCATATTCTACCGTAGCATGGCCACGCCCGACCCTATCACTCCTTTCGCCGCCACCAAAAAGTGCCCGCACTGCGGCCTCTGGACCGAGTGGCAGCAGCGCCCCACCGACCACTGCCAGCACTGCGGGCAGGAGCTGGAGCCGCACCGCGCCGCCGCCGATGAGCACCGTCAGCAGCAGGCCGATGCGCCCCTCTCCGACCGCCTGATGCTCATTGAAATCAAGCCCGATGACAACCCGGTCATCAAGTTTTTCAAGTACATCATCCGGGGCGGGCAACTGGCTTTCGGAGCCCTCATGGCCTTCTTCGTGTGGCTGGTAACGGTGGCGGCCGGATGAGTGGCCGCCGCCGGCTCCCGGCCGGGCTACGCCACCCGCTGTTCGTGGCCGGTGTAGGCATCTACCTGGTGCTCATCCTGTACAAAACCGGCAGCCCGCTGGTAGCCGGCTGGCCCCGCCCGCCGGCCCTGTTGCGCGCCCACCTCGCCGACGCCCTGGCCCTGCCGCTGCTGCTCACGCTGGAGCTGTGGCTGTTGCGCCGCTACTACTTCCGCCGGCCGGCCTTTGTGCTGCCTATATCCTGGATATTCAGCACCTGGCTGGTATTCAGCCTGTGGTTTGAGTGGCTGCTGCCCCACCTCGATGCCCGCGCCACCGCCGACTGGCGCGACGTGCTGGCCTACGCGCTGGGCGGGCTGGTATTTGGGCTCTGGCTGAACCGGCCGGCTGAACCAGCCGACTAACCTTGGCGGCCCGCTTGCCCGTATAGTTCGTATTCAGGCCCCGCCGGCACCTCGCCGACGGGGCCTTGTGTTGCCTTCGGCCATTATCGGCTTACCCCGTTTCTGGCTTCCACAGCTCCTTATAAAATGACCACCGACTTCCACCACGTACTGCTTGCTTACTGGGAGCAGTTTCTGTTTGTATTGCCCAAGCTACTGATTGCCTTGGTGCTGCTGACCGTTGGCCTCTTCGTTGCCGGCCGGCTCAGTGCGCTGCTCAGCCACCGCCTGCACCGTCGCTCCGCCGACCCGCTGCTGGCCGATTTTCTGACCCAGATAAGCAAGTGGGTGCTGAGCCTAATTGCACTGCTGGTGGCCCTCAACGTACTGGGCTTTACGGGTGTGGTGGGCAGTCTGCTGGGCGCGGCGGGCGTGTCGGCCTTCATTGTGGGCTTCGCCTTCAAGGATATTGCCGAGAACTTTCTGGCCGGCGTTATTCTGGCCTTCAACCGGCCATTCCGCATCGATGATACCGTGCAGATAAAGGACCTGGTGGGCCACGTGGTGGCCCTGAACCTGCGCACTACCCTCATCCACACTTTCGACGGCAAGCATATTTTTCTACCCAACTCTATGGTGCTTAAAGAGCCCCTCACCAACTACACCCGCGACGGCGAGTTGCGCATGGACTTTCTGCTGACCGTGGAGCTGGGCGAAACCGTTATGCCCGACGTAGTGAAGACCCTTATCGTACGCTACCTGCAAAGCGTCCCCGAAGTGCAAACCGGCCTGAAAGCGCCCTACGTGAACCTGGAGAAGGCAGCCGCCACGACCGCCGATTTGCGGGTATATTTCTGGAGCGACGCCGGTGACTACCGCCGCGGCGTGCTACAACTTAAAAGCCGCCTGATGCAGGACGTGAAGCAGGAGCTTGTGGGGGCTGGCTTCAGCGTGCCGGCGCTGGCGGGCTAACATACTTGGGGCAGAATAGACGAACCAAGCGTGCTTTTCGTTAGGTTGCAGTTTCCTGCCTGCCGGGCCTTTTTGCTGCCCTCGCTGTCTATGTCTCAGAACTCCATTCATCGGCTGTTGCTGCCGCTGCTCATGTGGCGCGTACGCCACATCAGCGACCGGGCCTACCTGATTCTGGTGAGCATTCTGATCGGCGTGCTGGCAGGGCTGGCGGCGGTGGTACTTAAAACCCTGGTGCACGACACGCAGGGGCTGCTAAATGCCTGGGTGCCGCTGCAGTACCAGGTATTCAGCAGCTCCCTGTACCCCATTATCGGCATTGCCCTCACGGTGCTGTTCACGCGCTATTTCCTGGGCGGCGACCTGGGGCGGGGCATCGGGCCGGTGATATATAATGTGGCCCGCCAGGGCAGCATTGTACCGCGCAGCAAGCTGTATTCGCAGCTCGTGTCGTCGTTCCTCACGGTTTCATTCGGCGGTTCGGCGGGTCTGGAGGCGCCCATTTCGGTTACCGGCGCCGCCATTGGCTCCAACGCCTCGCGGGTGCTGCGCATCGGGCGGCGGCAGCGGCGCCTGCTCACGGCCTGCGGCGCGGCGGGCGGCATTGCGGCCATCTTCAACTCGCCCATTGCGGGGGTGCTGTTCGCCGTTGAGGTGCTGCTTTCCGAGTTGTCGGCGGCGTATTTCGTGCCGCTGCTCATCTCCTCGGCCACGGCCACCGTGGTGTCGAAAGCCCTGTACGCGGGCCAGCCCTTCGTGCTCATCACCACCAGCTGGCCCGTTGATGCCGTGCCGCTGTACCTGATGCTGGCGTTGTTTACGGCCCTGCTTTCGGTCTATATGATTCGGGTGTATTTCTGGGCCGACCGGCAGTTCAGCTACTACCCCGGCATTTTCTGGAAGGTAGTATTCGGCGGACTGGCGCTGGGGGGGCTGGTTTTCCTGTTTCCGCCACTTTACGGCGAAGGCTACAACAGTGTGCAGCAGTTGCTGGGCGGCCACTCCGAGCAGCTGGTCAATGGCTCGCTCTTCGATGTTTTTAAAGACCAGAGCGCCTGGCTGGTGCTGCTGGTGGCCGCGGGTAGTATGCTGCTGAAAGTGGTGGCCACCACCATTACCATCGGTTCCGGTGGCAATGGTGGCATGTTTGGCTCGTCGTTGTTTGCCGGGGCGCTGTGCGGCTTCATTTTCGCGCGCCTCATCAACTTAAGCGGTTTGTACCCGATTTCGGAGGTACACTTTATTGTGCTGGGTATGGCCGGCACCCTGGCCGGGGTGGTACACGCCCCGCTCACGGCCATCTTCCTTATTGCCGAAATAACCGGCGGCTACGCCCTGTTTGTGCCTTTGATGCTCGTTACCTCGGGCTCCTACCTGATTACGCGCTACTTCGAGCCGTACTCGGTGTACACCCGCAAGCTGGCGCAGAAGGGCGTGTACATGAACCATGACCGCGACCGGGGCCTGCTGGCGCTGCTCGACGTAACAAGCCTGCTGCAAACCGATTTTCAGCCGGTACGACCCGACGACACGTTGGGCGAGCTGGTGCATACCTTCCGCAACACGTCGCGCAACCTGTTTCCGGTCGTCGATTACGATGACGGGGGCCGGCTGCTGGGTGTCGTCAGCCTCGATGCCGTTCGCCATTCCCTCTTCGACGACGCCCACTACACCACCACCCGCGTACGCGACCTGATGGATGAGCCGCTGGCCATCGTGCGCCCCGACGATACGTTGCTCGACACGCTGCGCTGCATGGAGCAGCTCGATGCCTGGGCTCTGCCCGTACTCGACGCCGACGACCGATATCTTGGTTTTCTGCTCAAGTCCACCATCCTGGCCAACTACCGCCGCCAACTATTAAAAGACAGCGGAGAGTAGGTTTTTGGGCTTTTATTTGTTCGTATTCAGCTCACAGCTGTGGGTCGAATACCAGCACATCCTCGATGCGGGGCCGGCCACACTTCCTGTCAGGGCCGTAGAAAATCGAAGCGAGGCTCCGTTTCTGCTGCACATCCAACGCATGTGGGTTGTACCTTGCGCCCTCCCATTTTGGCTGCTCAGCTCGTACCCGGTTGCTTTACGTACGCGAGCTGACAGCGACAAGCTAACATTTCAGCACCTTGATTTACCTGTTCACCGATGGCTCCTCGCGGGGCAACCCCGGGCCGGGCGGCTACGGCGCGCTTTTGCGCTTTGGCGCCCACGAGAAGGAACTCAGCGAGGGCTTCCGCCTGACCACCAACAACCGCATGGAGCTGCTGGCCGTGATTGTAGGCCTGGAAGCCGTAAACCGCCCCGAGCTGCCCGTTATGGTCGTCACCGATTCGCGCTACGTAGTGGACTCGGTAGAGAAAAAGTGGGTGTTCGGTTGGGCCAATAAGGCCGATTTCGGCAAGAAAGCCAACGAGGACTTATGGCGGCGCTTCATCAAAATATACAAGCAGCGCACGGTGCAGTTCCGCTGGGTGCGCGGCCACAACGGCCACCCCGAAAACGAGCGGTGCGACCAGCTGGCCGTGCGCAGCGCCACCCGCGGCCCCCTACTGATTGACGCCGGCTACGAGGCGCTGGTTTAAGGATTAGGGATTAGGGATTAGGGATTAGGCAGAGAACGTCATTCAGAGCGTAGCGAAGAAGCTGGCGTGCTGACGTTGCCATGCTAACCCAACGTCAGCACGCCAGCTTCTTCGCTGCGCTCTGAATGACGTTCTTCCCAACAGCTGGTAACCGGCAACTGAAACAATGGCTAACTCCTACTTCCAGTTCAAGCAGTTCCGCATCGAGCAGGCAGCCTGTGCCATGAAGGTGTGCACCGATGCCTGCGTGCTGGGCGCGGTAGCAGCCGTAGCAGGTGCAGCGCGGATACTCGACATTGGCACCGGCACCGGCCTGCTGGCCCTGATGGCGGCCCAGCGCAACCCTACGGCCACCATCGAAGCCGTGGAGCTGGACGAAGCAGCAGCGGCGCAGGCAGTGGCCAACTTCGCGGCCAGCCCCTGGGCAGCGCGGCTGTACCTGCACGCGCAGCCGCTGGCCCAGCTGGCCGCCGCCTGCCCCCGACCCTTCGACCACATCATCTGCAACCCGCCCTTTTTTCGCCATGCCCTCCGCTCGCCTGACGCCCGGCGCACCACCGCCCGCCACGCCGCCAACGATACGCTGAGTTTTGCTGAGCTGGCCCGCTTTGCCGCCGACTTCCTGACGCCCCCCGGTCGCCTCACGGTGCTGTTGCCGCCCCCCGAAATGCAGGAGTTTGAGCGCGAGGCGGCTGCCATGGGCCTGTTTCCGGCAACCCGGCTGGTACTTCGCCACCGCGCCACCAGCAAGCCGCTGCGCCATATCGTGGAATTCGGGCGGCAGCCTATATCGGTACAGAAGCAGGACCTGCCGCTGCACGAGCCGGACTCCGAAACCTATACTTCCTGGTTTCGGGAGCGGCTGGGGCCGTTCTATCTGGCGCTGTAGCAACTGCCATGCACTGCGAAGCGGGCTGCCACCGCTGACCGATTTGCTTAGGCAAGCGGCAAAAGTGCCGTTAGGGCTTCCAGTTTCTGCTGATGCAGCTGGCCCAACAAATCGGTGGGCAGGCGGGCGAAGTCGGTGGCGGGATAATGACGCAGGACCCGGCCCTCGGCCAGTACCGTTATTTCGTCGCACAGTTCGGTGAGGGAGCCCAGCAGGTGCGAGGTCAGCAGGATACCGGTGCCCTGCTGGCGCAGGCGGCGCAACACCTCCATGAGCAGCAGGTTGGCGCTCAGGTCGAGGCCGTTGAAGGGTTCGTCGAGCACGAGGTAGCGGAAGTTTTGCACCAATAGCGCCAGCAGGGCCAACTTCTTCTTCATACCAGCCGAGTAGTCTTCGGCGTATTGGTTAAGGGGCAGTTCCAGCAGCTCATTCCAGCCCGCGAGGCTGGGCACCGGCTGGCCGCGGGCCTGCAGGCAGAATTCCACGTATTCGCGGCCGGTGATGCGCGGGTAAAAGTAGGGCTCGTAGGGCAGCAGGCCCGTGCACTCGCGGATGCTTTGCCCGCTGGTTTCGTGCACCGCGCCACGGTAGTCGGCGTGCAGGCCATAGAGGCAGTGCAGCAGCGTGGTTTTGCCCGCTCCGTTGGATCCTACCAGCCCGTGCAGTGTGCCCGGCCGCAGATTCAAATCGACGTGGTGCAGCACCGTGTGATTCCCAAAATCTTTGCCTAAGCCTTCAATTGACAACATATTCCGTGTCGCGTTAACTATTTCTTTCCTCAGTCTGCCGGGCTCGATAATGAATTGGCTACTCGCGGCGGTATTGCGCCAGCTGGTTCGGGCTTTTCAGCAGCAGCCCCAGGAAGCAGGCCAGTAGCAGGGCGAAGTAGGCCGGGTTACTGCCCAGCACCGACAGGCCCACCACTATGGCTCCGGCCTGCGTGAGGCGGCCCAGCGTGGCGTGCGGATAGAAGGCGTATTTGGCTAGCACTACCATCGTCAGAACCGTGGCGCACCAGCCCAGCACCAACGCCGTGCCACCTGCTCCGGCCGGGCCCACAGCCAGTACGGCTGCCAGCGGAGCCACCGTGAGGCCAAAATACAGCAGCCCCCACCCCACCCGCTGCCGCAACCAGGCTCCCGGTGTGCGCAGGGCGGGCAGCAGCCAACTCCAGGGCTCGGCCGGCCCGTACGTTTCCAGCGTAAGCAGCAGCCAGACCAGCACGGCCAGCGCCGGCCCAGTACTGTTGGCGCGGGTGATGATGGCCGCCGTTAGTAGCACCAGCCACGCCAGTCCCAACACTGGCCGGCGGCCCACACTCACCCACTCAAAGGCCAGGCTCCGAAACCACGTTGGCCGCCGTACCCGGCTGGCGGTGGCAGCCGCGGCCGGCACCAGTGCCACCACTGCTGCGCCTGCCACCGTCAGCGCTGCCGGCCCCGGGCGGCCCCATCCCAGCAAAGCCAGCGCCACCGGCAGGCTGCACAGCGCATATTCTGCGGCCAGCCAGCCCCGAAACTCGGGTGCGGCCATGTGCAGAAAAGGCAAATCGGCACGGCGGCGGTGCAGGCTAAGCACGAACAGGACCACTACCAACGGCACGGCCCACACCAGCGTAGGATGAGCGGCGGCCGTGAAAAGTGATTGGGCCGCCGCCAGCCCCAGCAGGCTCCCCAGCACCAGCAGCCGCCACCAGCCTAGCTCGCGCAGCTGCCGACCCAGCAGCCGGCCCCGGAGGCGCAGGTAATTTTGCATAACAAATAGGCTTGTCCGGATGCTATAACTCACCCACCAACCGCTTATTGCGCCGCAGCCAATACTCCAAGCTCCTCTTCCACGAAAGCAATACCATAATCAGCGGCCAGCTCGTCCAGAATAGGGTTGTAGAGTTCCGGCAAAGTTGGGATGATGACGCCCCGCTGCTGCAGCTGCCCGGTGGCCAGCCGCCGTACGGCCATGCCCAGCGGCAGGCCCACGGTTTTGGCCATGGCCGTGTGGGTGGCATCGTCGCCCAGCACCACTACCGACGAATTACGGCCATAGTGCTGCCCGTTCAGCTGGTATTCGAACTGATGCTGCATTACAATCATATCGTGGTCGGTGGGTGCTAGCGCCCACTTTTCGGTCAGACGTTTTTCGAGCAGCTGGGCTGGAGTGGCATCGGCCTGGCCCACCGGCACATCGTCAAACAGCCCCAGCCAGCTTAGCTGTTGCATTTCCACCGAATCGGGTGGCAGGCCCAGGTGTGCTGCCACGCGGGCAGGTAGCCGCTGGCCGGCAGTGGTGGGCAGCGGCAGGTAGGCGGCTACCAGCTCGGCCCAAGTAAGGCTGGCGGAGTTGCCCAACTGCACGTTGTCGTCGGTGAGGCCCAGGCGCACCAGCTGCTGCCAGGCAGCGCAGTAGCCCGGCCGGCGCAACGTGCCGCGCAGCATGGTGTGCACATGGTCCAGCGCATACGGGGCGCGGTAGCTCAGCGAGTCGCGGTTGGCGTAGCCCTCAAACTCGCCGAAGCCGGGCACAGCTACTGTTTCGAGGCGCGTAAAAAGCTGCTGGTACGGAATAAAGCGCAGCCGGCCCTGCTCCAGGTACTTGGCCGTGCCCTGCCCTGCCAGCACCACGTTGCGCGGGTTCCAGGTAAACTTGTAGCGCCAGGGGTTGCCCGCCTCGGCCTCGGGGGCCAGCAGCCCCCCACAATACGATTTGAACGAGATAACCCGGCCGCCCTGCTCCCGGATGTCGGCCAGCACGCGCATGGCCGACATATGGTCGAGGCCGGGGTCGAGGCCGCACTCCATGAGCAGCGTAACGCCCGCCGCTTCAGCCGCCGGCGCCATTGCCCGGATTTCGTCGTTTACGTAGCTCGCTGTAGCCAAGTGCCGCCCATGCCGCACGCAGGCCCGCGCCACCGGGGCATGGAACAGCGCCGGCAGCATCGATACCACCACGTCGGCGTCGGCAACCAGCTCTTCCAGCAGGTTTTCGTCATGCACATCAAATGGCACGGCTTGGGCATATTCCGAGTGCGCGGCCAGCACTGGCGCCAGATGCGCCGGTTGCACGTCGGCTATGGTTAGCCTCCAACCTTCGGTGGGAGCGTGGTGTAGCAGATAGTTGATAAGCGAGGCAGCCGAACGGCCGGCTCCCAGCAGCAGAATACGCGGCATAGGTGGTTGAGTGGGTGGGGCGGCAAGATAGGGAAACGGGCACTGAGTGAGTTGGTAAACACTCACCACCGCATTTTTCGGCCATTCTCGCAAAAAACCGTACATTCGTCGCCCCTTTTCACTTTGTCGGGCCCGCTTGCGGCACCCGCTCCTTTGCCCCGCATGGCCCACACCCTTACCCTGACCATCACGGCCGACATACTGGCCTCCGAAGCCGATCTGACGCCCGCCGAAACTGCCACTTGGCAGGCGGCCCAGGCGGCCACGGCCACGTCTCACTCCCCTTACTCCCACTTCCAGGTAGGCGCGGCGCTACTGCTCGATGACGGTACTGTATTCGGGGGATCCAACCAGGAAAACGCTGCATACCCCTCGGGCTTGTGCGCCGAGCGTACGGCGCTATTCGGGCTGGCCGTTTCGCAGCCTCAGCGCCGCATCGTGGGCATGGCGGTAGCTGCCCGCCCCGCTGGTGGCGAATTTGGGCCGGCCAACCCCTGCGGCGCCTGCCGGCAGGTAATGGCCGAGTACGAGCAGCGCCAGGAGCAGCCCATTCCGTTGCTGCTGCCCGGTCCCGATGGCAGTATCTACCGCTTCCCCTCCCTCTCTTCCCTGCTTCCCTTCGGTTTCAGCGCCGAGGACCTGCCGAAGTTGAAATAGACCATTGGTAGGCTGATTTTTCAGGCAAAGCACTATTTACGAGGGGCCTGAAGGCGTTATCGGCAGCCCAGTTGCGACTGTATCGGGTACGTCATCAGGTTATCCGGGCACCAACTCCTCGTTTCGCTACCTTATTGTTTTATGGAACACTCGCTTACGGTTGCACGCACGGCCCGCTATCAGCAGTTGGGCGAGTTGTCGGCGGCTACGCGACGGGTGTGGTTTGTGGCGCATGGTTACGGGCAGCTCGCGGCCTATTTTGTGCGACACTTCGCCCCCTTGGTGGCCGCCGATCCACACCTGGTCGTTGTCGCGCCCGAGGGTCTGTCGCGCTTTTATCTCAACGGCACCAGCGGCCGGATAGGTGCCACCTGGATGACCAAAGAGAGCCGGCTGACCGAAATCGAGGATTACGTAGTCTATCTTAATCAACTGGCGGCTACTATCTTACCCTGGGCCGCGCCCGATGCGGCCGTTACGGTGCTGGGCTTCTCGCAGGGAGCAGCCACCGTCAGCCGCTGGCTGGCCCGCGCCACGTTCCGGCCGGCACGACTCATCCTCTGGGCCGGCGCCTTCCCACCCGACATGGATTTTCCGGTGGCCACCCGCCTGCTACAAGGCCTGGGCGTAACGCTGGTATGCGGCACCGAGGATGAGTTCATCAAGGATGAGGACTTGCAGAAACAGCAGATGTTCCTGCGCCGGCTGGGCGTTGAGCCAACCTTGATCCGCTTTGCCGGTACGCACACCCTGGATCGGGGGACACTGCTGCAACTGGCACAGTAAAGCTGTGTTTTCGGCGCAACAGGAAGCAAGAATCAATCAGAGCATCCTCCTGCCGTTTCGCTAACCTGTGTTGGGCAGGTCGGTGTAGGGGCGGGGCTTGTCCGCGCCCGCCGTTGAACGACACGTACGGGGCATGCGAACAGCGGTTCAACGCATTATTCTGACGGCGGGCGGGGACAAGCCCCGCCCCTACACCGACCTCCCCAACGCAGGTTAGCGAAGCTGCAGCCACAGTTCTACTCCTTCTGGATAACCGTGGCAGCCCCCTGGGCAGCGGGCAAAATCAGGACTTCCGCAATATTAACGTGGGCCGGGCGCGTCACCATAAAGGCCAGCAGGTCGGCCACGTCTTCGGCCCGCAGGGCCTCATAGCCCTGGTACACGCCGGCGGCCCGCTGGGTGTCGCCCTTGAAGCGCACCTCCGAAAATTCGGTTTCCACGGCCCCCGGATTCACTTCGGCCACCCGAATATGGTGGGGCAATAAGTCGAGGCGCATGCCTTTGGTCAGGGCCGCTACGGCTGCTTTCGAAGCGCAGTACACGTTGCCGTTGGCGTAGGTTTCGTGGCCCGCAATGGAACCGATGTTGATGATGTGGCCGGTGTTTCGGCGCGTCATGGCCGGTAGTACGGCCCGGCTCACATACAGCAGCCCCTTCACGTTGCCGTCGAGCATAGCATCCCAGTCGGCGGGGTCGCCCTGCTGAATGGGGGCCAGACCATGGGCATTGCCGGCATTATTGATAAGCACGTCGACATCGGCAAACTCGGCGGGCAGGCTAGCCACAGCAGCGTCCACAGCGGCCCGGTCGCGCACGTCAAACGTGAGCAGATGGGTGGGTACATCGGCCAGCTCGCGAGCCAGTTCCTGCAGCCGTTCCATCCGCCGGCCCGTCAGCACCAGCTTAAAGCCGGCGCGGCCCAGCGCCACTGCCGTTGCCCGCCCAATACCCGACGAAGCGCCGGTAATAAATGCCGTTTTCATTCTGAAGGAAGCTTGGAGGCTGGAGTGAAAGAATCTGAAAGCCAGAAGTATAATTCAGGTATAAGCTTGTCACACAAATAAGCACGCTGAGCTTGCCGAAGCATCTCAACCGCTTCATTGACCTGTACAGGCGAAGCGGTAGAGATGCTTCGGCAAGCTCAGCGTGCTTATTCGTATCAGCTACCTACCGCCCCGACCAGATGTTGAGGTAAAGCGTAACCGTATTGCTCTTCATGCTCTGTAAGCTGCGGCTGTACACATCGTTGGTGCTAGGCACATAGAGGTTTTTCAGGCCGTTGGAGAAGCGCAGCTCGGGCGAGAATTTGAAGAACGGATAGAACAGGTCAAGGCCTATGCCGTACTCGATGGCGAAATCGGAATCAGCCGCCTGCAACAGGTTCACCTCGGGGTCTTTGCGACGCCCACCCATATTCAGGCTCGGTTTTACACCCGCAACCAGGTAAACGCGTGTGTTGCGCCGCCGCTGCGACTTAAGTTTGAACAGCAGCGGAAAATCAACCTGCGTGCTACCAATTTCCTGATCCTCGATTTCCTTAGGGTCATTGGGATAGCGCGTGACATCCTGCATGTAGCCTTGGTCCTTGAACTCGATACGGCGGGTCAGGAAGCTTACACCGGGCGCGAAAGTAAGGGCCCCGTATTCGCCCAGTCGCAGTTCGCCCAGAAAGCCTACCGAAAAGCCCGGACTAATGATTGAGTTAGCCGACACCTTCTCCTGCTCAGGATACCCGGGGCCCTGCTCAATCAGGTAGCGCGAGAAGTTGGGGGCTACGTACAGCCCCAGGTGCAGCGGCCGGTCGTCATAGCCCAGCAGGTTATCGGTCGTAACCGACTTTACTTGGCCATTGCGGCCGATACTGGCTCGGCTGCGGCTCGTTTTTTGGGCCGCTACACTTAGTGGCAGGGCCAGCACAGCCGCCGCCAGCAGCGTGTAGCGCACTACTTTTGCGCCGTGTAGATGGAGCTGATGCCGAAGGTAAGGGGTTGCCATACAGGAGAGTTGAAACCGACTTTGCGCAGAATCGCCAGAAAATCCGGGCCGTCCGGGAAGGCCTGCACCGACTCGGGCAGGTAAGTGTAGGCGGCGCGGTCTTTGGAGATAAGCTTGCCGAAAACCGGCAGAATGTTCTTGAAGTAAAAGTTGTAAGCCTGCTTCATGGGGAAAGCCGTGGGCTTGGAAAACTCCAGTACCACCAGCTTGCCGCCCGGCCGTAGCACCCGGCGCATTTCGGTCAGACCGCGCTCCAGGTTGGCGAAGTTGCGTACCCCAAACGAGGCCGTTACCGCATCAAACGAGTTGTCCTCATAGGGCAGGTTCTCCGAGTCGCCCAGTTCCAGCCGGATGCGGTGCCCCAAGCCCTTCGACGCCAGCTTGCGGCGGCCAACATCCAGCATGCCCTCCGAAATATCCACGCCCGTTATCTGGGCATCGGGAGTGGCGGCGCGCAGGGTTTCAATGGCGAAATCGGCCGTGCCGGTGGCAATATCGAGAATGCGGGCCGGCCGCAGCTGCTTCAACTCATCGACGGCCTTACGGCGCCAATAAATATCGGTGCCCGCACTCAGAAAGTGGTTGAGGAAGTCGTATTTGCCGGCAATGCTATTGAACATCTGGGCAACCTGCGACTTTTTGTCGGCGGCGTCATCTTTATAAGGTACTACAGACATGGCTCTTGGAGCAAGAAACGGCAGAAGGGCGGGCAAAATTGCCTCATTACAACGGCTTTTACCCCATTATGTTAAAAAAAAGCGGACCGGGCTATATGCCCGGCCCGCCCGTTTCATTCGTAAAGCCGTCGGTTAGTCGTTGTCGGTCTTTACTTTAACCTTGTTGCCTTCGGCGTCTTTAGCCTTGGCATCAATGGTCCCGTCCTTGGTTACGGTCTTGCTCTTTTCATCGTCAGGGCCCTTGGTTTTCACCTTCACCTTGTCGCTGTCCTCGTCTACCTTGGTTTTCACCTTGGTGCCGTCTTCCAGCTTCACCTTGCTTTTGCCGGGCTGCAGCGGTACGGTTGGTGTAGTGCCCATGCCCATGTTGTCGCCGGTACCTATGCTGCCCGAAGGAGCCGGAGCCGGAGTCGGAGCAGGACGGTTCATGTTCGGCATGCCTTCACCTTCCTTCACAATCACGCGGAAGTCGGTGCGGCGGTTAAGCTGCATATTCTCCGGCGAATCGTTGGGGGCTACCGGACGACGCTCGCCGTAGCTCACGGTTACCATGCGGGTTTCGGCAATGCCGGCCTTCTTGAGGTAGTTGTAGGCTACGTTCGCACGGTTCTGGCCCAGTACAATGTTGTACTCGTCAGTGTTGCGCGAGTCGGTGTTGCCTTCAATCGAGATGTTGATGCCGGGGTTGGCGGCCAGCAGCGCGCTCACCTTGTTCAGCTCCACAATCGACTCAGGCCGCAGCGTGTATTTGTCGGTGTCGAAGTAAATCGGGTTGATGTTGGCCATGTTGGCCGCCGTCGTATCGATGTAGTTGACGTAGAAGTCCTTCTCAACCACGGTCGAGTCGTTGGTCGAAATCGGAACGGCAAACTCCTGGGTTTCGATGTTCTTGCCATCCTTACTTACGGCCACTTGGTACGTCCGGCCCGAAAGCACGTTCACTTGGTACTCGCCGGTTAGCGGCTTGCTGATGTCGCGGTAGCTCAGAGCCGTTTTGTCGGCCTGGGTTCCGCTGAACACCAACTCGGCACCCGGGATGGCACTGCTGTCCTGCATGGCCAGTACGCGGCCCCGGATAATAGCGTTCTTAATGTAGTTGATGGTGTAGATGTCCTTCTCACCATAACCGCCAATGCGGTACGACGATAGGTAGGCATACGAACCCTCAGGGCTCAGACGGTAGTACGTATCATCGTCGGGTGTGTTGATGGGGTAGCCCATGTTCTCGGGCCGGCCCCACTTGCGGCCGATAGAGTCGTAATCCGACTTGAAGATGTCGTAACCACCCATGGTGTTGTGGCCCCGCGAAGAGAAGTACATCGTCTTGCCATCGCGGCTCAGGTACGGGCTATCGTCGTCGTAAGGCGTGTTGATGGCGTTACCAATCGTCTTGGCCGGACCCCAGTCGCCGCCGGGTACGCGCGTCGAGAAGTAGATATCGAGGGTACCGTCTTCCGAGTACTTGGCCGTCGAGAAGTAAATCGTCAGGCCGTCGGGCGTGATATAAGCATCCGACTCGAAGGACGGTGTGTTGATATTCTTGTTCAGCTTCTTCGGCTCGGTCCAGTCGCTACCGCTTTTCTCCGCGTACAGAATGTCGCCATTCTCATCATTGCGGTACATGAGCAGTTTGGTGTCGTTGTCGAATACCTGAATCGAGGCATCGTGGCCTTTGCCGTTGAGTACGCCGCTCAGCGAGCGAGGCTTGTCCCAGTTGTCATCATCGATGCGGCGGGCTTCATAAATGTTCTCGTAGTACTGTCCATCGGCGGCCAGCTTCTTGCTGTCCGTCGATTTGCCATCGGCATTCACTACCGGAGCAGCGCTCATGTTGTCAGAGCGCGAGGTGAAGAGCAGCACTTTATCATCGGCCGAGATTACGGGGCTATGCTCCGACCACTGCGTGTTGATAGTCGGGCCCAGATTCTTTACAAAAATGTCCTTGGGGCTGTTGAACTGCACCTTGGCATTCTTGCTATGCTGAATCAGCTGCGCCAGCTCGCGCTTGCGGGTGTCCTTGGTTTTAAGCGTCGCGTTGTAGGCCTGGAAGTGCGAGATGGCCTCGTCGAAGTTGTAGTTCAGGTGGTCGACCCGGCCGAGCCAGTACTCTACGTCCTTAGCTACGTTCTTCTTCAAACGCTGCGCCTTATAGATATAGTCACTGGCTTTCTCCTTATCAAAGGACATGTAGGCAATACCCGCCCGGAACAGCGCCTGGGCGTTGTTTGGGTCTTTGGCCAGCACCTGCTCATAATAAGGAAGCGAAGCACGATAGTTTTCCTGGCCGAAAAACTTATTGGCCGTTTTTAGTTGCTGACGGGTGCTTTGAGCCAGGGCAGGCTGGGCCATTGCAGTCGTGAGCATGACAGCACACGAGGCTTTTAATAACCTTCTGACTAAGTTGTCCATTGAGGAGGGGTTAGGGAAACGAGGGGGTTGCAAGGGGAGAGAGTATCGACCGCCAATTACGCAGAGGTAATTTAGGGGTTGCCTCCTATTACTGAAATTTAACTGCAGAGTTGGCAAAACGGGCAAAAAAAGCGAAACCCAGGCGCTGGAAACCGCCTTTTGTCGCTTTATCTTATTCCGCCAACCAACAGGCAGCCTGTTTGGCGGGCAAAGATAGATATTTTATTATACAGCCTTGGTGCTATCCTATTCCACCGGAATCGGGCAATTCAGACTCGTATACCGCTTCTAACGGGGAACTTTTACCCCGGTTTCAGAAGCGGACGAATGTGCAAATATAGACCAGCCTTATAAACTACAAGGTTTTTCTTCAAAAAATGATGGTCCTTTCCGGCCCGTCCGGAATATTTACCTTTGCACTTTCCAATTAATTGCCCCAGATGCTTATTCAGGACGCCAGATTTTTAACAAGCAATTCGCGGGCCGAAGACTGCCCCGCTCCTACGATGCCCGAGTACGCCTTTATCGGCCGCTCGAACGTGGGCAAGTCGTCGCTCATCAATATGCTTACCAACCAGAAAGGGTTGGCCAAAACCTCGTCGCAGCCCGGCAAAACCCAGCTTATCAACCACTTCCTGATCAATGAGGCGTGGTATCTGGTCGATTTGCCGGGCTACGGCTATGCCCGTATCAGCAAGGACGCCCGGGCCAAGTGGGCCCGCATGATCAACTTCTATCTGCGCCACCGGCCTAACCTGACCTGCGTGATGGTGCTGCTCGACTCACGCCACGCGCCACAGGCTGCCGACCTGGAATTTATGGAGCAGCTCGGAACGGAAGGAGTGCCTTTTGTAATGGTGTTTACCAAGGCCGACAAGCAGTCGTCGTCGCGTACGAGCCAGAATGTGGTGCAGTACCTGGAAAAAATGCAGGAAACCTGGGACGAGCTGCCCCAATACTTTGTTACCTCGGCCGAGGACAAGATGGGCCGCGAAGAACTGCTGGGCTTTATTGCCGACACCAACCAGCAACTGGCGGCTCAGGCCGGGGCCGACGCCTAAGCTGGCCTCGTTCTTGCAGCATGCCGACCAGCCGGATTCGCGGCAACGCTTTCTTTTTCAACTCCATCAAGTCTCATTTGAAGATGAATAACGCATTTTTTCTCCTTGGCCTTGGCGGCCTGTTAGCCCTGTCGGCCGCTCCGGCCCTGGCCCAGACGGCCAGCCCCGCCCCCGCTACCGAAGCGGCTCCGTCGGGCAAAACCATTCCGGTAGCCGAGTACTACGAAGGCGGCCAGGAGGCTATGTATGCCTTTATCAACCAGGAGCTCAAGTACCCGGTAATGGCCCGCCGCAACCGCATTCAGGGCCAGTGCATTGTCAGCTTCACGCTCAACACCGATGGCACGCTTTCGGGCATTAAGCTGGTAAAGCAGATTGGCGGCGGCTGCGGTGATGAGGCGCTGCGGCTGGTGCGGCTGCTCAAGTTCAATAAGCCCGACTACGCCGTACTCACCAGTCTGCCCATCACGTTCAAGCTGTAGCCAGCCGCCGAGCCCTGTTCGCGGGCGTTGCGTACCTTCGCCTCTTCAACCACTGCTTTTTTTGCTATGCCCTACGACCTGAAGGAAATTGCCGCTATCAGCGGAATGCCCGGTCTGTACCGCCTCGTGCGCCCCACCCGCGCCGGCGTTATCATCGAAGCCCTCAACGACAAGGGCAGCCGCTCGGTAGCCGCCGCCCAGAACAAGGTGTCGCTGCTCCAAGAGATTTCCATCTATACCCAGGACTACGACCAGACGGTGCCCCTGACGGAGGTATTCGACCGGATTCATCAGCAGCACGGTGCCGACCTGGGCCTGAGCAACAAGTCGAACGACCAAGAATTGGTATCGTTCATGGAAGGCATCATTCCGGATTACGACCGCGAGCGGGTGTACCTGTCCGACATCAAGAAGCTGGTGCAGTGGTATAATATCGTCAGCCAGCGCCTTGAGTATCAGGCTCCGGCCACTGAGGATGAATCCTCGGAAGAAGCGGCGCCACAGGTTTCCGCTACGGATGAAGCTCCGAAGCCCAAGAAGAAAGCCGCTGCCAAAAAACTGGCCGAGCCTGCTGCCGGTGAGGCCATGAGCACGGCAGGCATTATTGCTGCTCCCGAAGCCGACACGGCTCCTGGCAACCCCGAGGCTGCCGTGGCCAAACCCGCCAAGAAAGCTGCTCCTAAGAAAAAGGCCGAGTAAGTCCGGCACCCATAAAAAAGCGCTGGCGACCCATTGGGTCGCCAGCGCTTTTTTATGGGCTATGCTTCGTCTATTTCACCTCGCCTTGTAGCACCTCGGCGGCCAAGAACTCCTCGGCTTTGTCCACCATTTCGGTTGAGCCGATGAACACCGGGCAACGGACGTGCGTTTCGGTGGGTTCCAGCTCCAGGGTGCGGCGGCGGCCATCGCTCGATTTGCCGCCAGCCTGCTCCACGATGAAGGCCAGCGGGTTGCACTCATACATAAGCCGCAGCTTACCGTTGGGCACCTTGCTCGTGCCCGGGTACATATAGATACCGCCCTTAAGCAGGTTGCGGTGGAAATCGGCTACCAGCGAGCCAATGTAGCGCGCCGAATACCCTTCCTCCTTGCAATAGGATACATAGTTTTTCATGCCTTCAGAGAAATACTCTGACAAGCCCTCGTTTACCGAGTACACTTTGCCTGTGGTGGGCGTCTGGATGTTGGGGTGCGACAGGAAGAACTCGCCCAGGCTGGGTTCGTAGGTGAAGCCGTTCACGCCGTTGCCGGTGGTGTACACCAGCATGGTGCTGGAGCCGTAAATAACATAGCCGGCCGCGGCCTGATGGGTGCCGGTCTGCAGGCAGTCTTGGGCCGTACCCTCGCTGCCGGTCGGCGATACGCGACGGTAAATGCTGAAAATGGTGCCGATGCTTACGTTTACATCGATGTTGCTAGAGCCGTCGAGCGGATCGATGGCCACTACGTACTTGCCCTGCACGTTGCCGGTCTGGATCATGTCCTCATCCTCTTCCGAGATGATGGTGCAGACCTCGCCCCCGTTGCGCAGGGCCCGGATGAAGCGGATGTTGGCAATAACGTCGAGCTTCTGCTGGTCTTCGCCCTGCACGTTGCGGTTGCCGTAGGCGCCGGCAATATCGATAAGGCCCGAGCGGTTGATTTCGCGGTTGACGATTTTGGCCGCCAACGCAATATCGCGCAGCAACTGGCTCAGCTCGCCGGTAGCGTAGGGGAAATCCTCCTGCTTGCGCATGATGAAGCGGTCGAGGGTGGTGCCGACGGGCAGCGCGAGCTTGTCGTGATTGTCCATTAGAAGATGTGGGAAGATTAGATTCGAGGGGGGAAAGCTCAAAAGTAACCAATTCGGGCCGGCCAAAGCGAATCTTCGCTCCGGTTTTCGCGGTATCGTTTGCAGACGCGACCAGGGCGAAGCCGCGCGCCGGCCCTACATTTGGGCCATGCACGAGTTGAGTCAGCTGAAAGTTTACAAATTTGGCGGGGCCTCGGTGAAGGATGCCACCGCCCTGCGCAACCTGGGCCATATTGTGGCCGAACATGGCCGGCCGGGCCCGCTGGTAATCGTGGTATCGGCCATGGGCAAAACCACCAACGCCCTGGAAGCCCTGTTGCAGCTGGCGCACGCGGGCCAGCCCTATGCCACCCAACTGGCCGTGCTGCGCGATTTCCATATGGGCGTGGCCACCGAGCTGCAACTACCCGCCGACGAGCTGCTACGGGAGCTGTTTACTACGCTCGAAGCGCACTTGGCCGCCGCCACTAGGGTAGCCGCCGCCGACTTCGACCGCCATTACGACCAGGTAGTGAGTTGCGGCGAGCTACTTTCCACCCGCATTGTGGCCGCGTACTTAGGGGCGCGCTGGCTCGATTGCCGCCCCCTTATCCGCACCGATGAAACCTGGCGCGAGGGCCGCCTCGACTGGGCCGCCACCGAGGCGGCCCTGCGGGGCGCGCTGCCAATGGCCGAGCTAGCCCAGGGTCTGCCGGTAGTTACGCAGGGCTTTGTGGGCGGCACGGCCAGCGGCCTTACCACCACGCTGGGCCGCGAGGGGTCCGATTTTACGGCCGCCATTCTGGCCTACTGCCTGGGGGCCGGGTCGGTCACCATCTGGAAAGATGTGGCGGGTTTGCTCAATGCCGACCCGAAAATCTTTGCCGACACGGTGCGCTACCCCGAAATCAGCTACCAGGAAACCATTGAAATGGCTTACTACGGAGCCTCGGTTATTCACCCCAAAACCATCAAGCCGCTGGCGGTACACGGCATTCCGCTGCTGGTGAAGTCGTTTCTGGACCCCACGGCCGAGGGCACCCGCATCCACGACTGCCGCCACGGACTGTTGGTGCCGGCCTTCATCCGTAAAGCCGACCAGTGTCTGATTTCCTTCGAGTCGAAAGAGCTGGATTTTATTTCGGAGGAAAACCTGGAGGTGATTTTCGGCGTGCTGGCGCAGGTGCGGCTCAAAATCCGGCTTATGCAGAACTCGGCCATCAGCTTCTCGGTCTGTACCGACTTTCTGCCCACCCGCCTCGAACAGCTGCTGGCGCGGCTGCGCGACCAGTTCACCATCCATTACAACACCGGCCTGGAGCTGTACACCATCAAAAACTACGATGCGCCTAGCCTGCAGCGCCTCACGGCCGGCCGCGAGCTGCTGCTGGAGCAGCGCACCCGCCAGACGTTTCAGTTCGTGTGCCGGGGTGAGGCCTGAGGAACTTGGGAATAAACCACCAGGAAAGCCACCTGTCATCCTGAGCGAAGCGAAGGACCTATACAGATGCTAACACCAGGCATTAGCATCTGTATAGGTCCTTCGCTTCGCTCAGGATGACAGTATCTTTGTTCCTCCCACTCACCTTTTCTCTGCCCCCTATGACTCCCGAATTCATTCTCGTAACGCCCCAGGCGCGGCCCCAGGTGGCCCTTATCCAACTCAACCGACCCAAGGAACTCAATGCCCTCAACCTGCAGCTCATGCAGGAAGTAGCCGCCGCGCTGAAAGAACTCGATAAGGACCCCGAGGTGCGCGTAATCGTGCTCACGGGCAACGAGCGGGCCTTTGCCGCCGGCGCCGACATCAAGCAGATGGCCGGCCGCACGGCAATTGACATGCTGCTGATTGACCAGTTCAGCACCTGGGACCAGATCCGACGCACCACCAAACCACTCATTGCGGCCGTGTCGGGCTTTGCGCTGGGCGGCGGCTGCGAGTTGTGCATGACCTGCGACATGATTGTGGCCTCGGAAACGGCCAAGTTCGGGCAGCCCGAAATCCGCATCGGCACCATGCCGGGCGCGGGTGGTACCCAGCGCCTCACCCGCGCCATCGGCAAGGCTAGGGCCATGGAAATGGTGCTTACAGGCGAGCCGATGGGAGCCGATGAGGCCGCCCGCCACGGCCTCGTAAACCGGGTAGTACCGGTGGGCCAGTACCTGGAAGAAGCTTTCCGGCTGGCTGCGAGCATCGCCAAAATGTCGCCGATAGCGGCCCGGCTGGCCAAGGAATCAGTAAATCGCTCCTTCGAAACCCACCTCGATGAGGGCCTGCACTTCGAGCGCAAGAACTTCTACATGACCTTCGCCTCAGAAGACCAGAAGGAAGGTATGGCTGCCTTCGTGGAGAAACGCCCGGCCGAATTCAAAGGGCGGTAGGTTGGGGTGATGACTTGAGGCGGGAACATTATCACCCCAAAGTGCTCCAAATGAAACATTTTTTCTTTCGTAACGCTTATAGCCCTATCTTTGCGGAGAATCATTCTTACCTGTGCACACGCCTCATTCCCACCATCCTGTTCCTACACCCGAGCAGCTGCAACAGCAGCTGGCCGATGCCGGCCTGCGGGCCACTCGCCAGCGCCTCCTGATTCTGGAGAGCTTGCTGGTGTTGCCGGGCCACCCTACTGCCGAGCAGGTGCATCAGCGGGTAACCGGGCAGCTGTCGTCGGTGTCGTTGGGGACGGTGTACAAGACGCTCGACTCGTTTGTGGTGGCTGGCCTTACGCGCCGGGTGGCCTCGGCCGAGGGCTCGCGCCGACGCTACGACGCTGATTGCACCGAGCATCACCACCTGGTTTGTGCCGATACGCAGGAAATAATCGATTACTGCGACCCGAAGCTAGATGAGCTTATTCGGGGCTTTTTTGCCGATAAAGGATTGCCCGGCTTTCAGCCCCACTCCTTCTCCTTGCATGTAACCGGCAGCCGCGTGGTCGATCTGCCCACTGCCGAGTCGGCTCAGCAGGCGTAAGGCGGCAGACATACGCCGGCACTACTCATTGATTTTCTGGCTGATTCTGCTCCCCGGTTACGGGCGATGGTTAGCTTACGGGCCTTCCGGTACGCTTCTCTAATACCTCACATTCAATTCTAAGTTCTAAAGCACATGGCAGTTCTTGTTGGTAAACGCGCTCCTTCTTTCAAAGCCACCGCCGTTATCGATGGCGAATTCGAGGAGGATTTCTCCCTTGACCGGTATTTGGGCAAGAAGCACGTCATTTTCTACTTCTACCCCGCCGACTTCACTTTCGTTTGCCCCACCGAAATCATTGCTTTCGAGGAGCGTCTGGCCGACTTTGAGGCCAAAGGCGTAGCCATTGTAGGCTGCTCGACCGATACGCACTTCTCGCACTTCGCTTGGTTGCAAACGCCCCGCGACAACGGCGGCATCGAGGGCGTAACCTACCCGCTAGTCGCCGACGCGACCAAAACCATTGCCTCCAACTACGACGTGCTGGGCGGCCACTACGACTACAACGAAGCTGGCGAGATGACATTCATCGGCTCGCCCATGGCCTACCGCGGCCTGTTCCTGATTGACAAGGACGGAATTGTACGCCACCAGGTAGTAAACGACGGCCCGCTGGGCCGTAGCATCGACGAAGCCATGCGCATGGTGGACGCTCTGCAATACTTCGAGGAGAAGGGCGAAGTTTGCCCCGCCAACTGGGAGGAAGGCAAAGAGGGAATGCAGGCCACCCGCGAAGGCGTAGCCAACTACCTCGGCAAGCAGGCCGCTCACTAAGTTAACCCTTGTCATCCTGAGCGAAGTGAACCTTTGCAGAAGCTATAATCTGAGTTAGCTTCTGCAGAGGTCCTTCGCTTCGCTCAGGATGACAAGATTCCCCCCCTTCAAGAAAGCCTTCATCCGGTTGGGTGGGGGCTTTTTGCTTTATAATGAGGCGAAGGGCGTACTTTTGTGGCGGGCGGCTTCGTGCCGGCCGTTTTGCTCTCGCTTCCTTTCGCTTCGTCTTGCGTCTGTTATATTCTTTTGGTCTGCGTTTGTATGCGCTGCTGCTGCGGCTGTTGAGCCATTTTGTGCCCAAGGCCGCCGCCTGGACGGCCGGGCGCCGTGGGCTGCTGGGCCGCATACAGGGGCAGCTGCGCCAGGAAACGGCCCCGCTGGCATGGTTCCATTGCGCTTCGCTGGGCGAGTTCGAGCAGGGCCGCCCGCTTATGGAAGCCTACCGGGCCGAATACCCCGACCATAAGCTGGTGCTCACCTTCTTTTCGCCCTCGGGCTACGAAGTACGCCACAACTGGCCCGGGGCCGATTACGTGTTTTACCTGCCGCTCGATACGGCCGCCAATGCCCGGGCTTTTCTGGATGCAGTGCAGCCCCGACTGGTCGTGTTCGTGAAATACGAGTTCTGGTACTACTTCCTGCGCGAACTGCAGCGCAGAGCAATTCCGACCATCTGCGTGTCGGCCATCTTCCGGTCCGAACAGGTGTTTTTTCAGCCCTGGGGTGGCTTTTTTCGCCGTATTCTGGGTTTCTTCACGCACATATTCACCCAGAACCAGGCCTCGGCTGAACTATTGCGCAGTGCCGGCCTGCAGGGCGTGAGCGTGGCCGGCGACACCCGCTTCGATACCGTAGTACGCACCGCCTCAGCCCCTCCCCGCCACCTGCCCTTGGTCGAGGCCTTCACCGACGACTGGTGCCCGGTGTTGATTGTGGGCAGCAGCTGGGCCGAAGATATAGCTGTGCTTACGCCGCTGTTGCTGCAGTATCAACAGGAGTTGCGCTTTATCGTGGCTCCCCACGAAGTCAATGAGGCCAACCTGCGCCGGGTGGAAGCCGCGCTGCCCGGCCAGGTAGTGCGCTACTCGCAGGCTAAAGCGGCTACCGTAGCCGATGCCCGGCTGCTGCTTATCGACAACGTGGGGCTACTAAGCTCGCTGTACCGCTTTGGCCATTTCGCCTACGTAGGCGGGGCGTTCGGCAAGGGCCTGCACAACACGCTCGAAGCCGCCGCGTTCGGCCTGCCGCTGCTGTTTGGCCCCACCTACCACAAGTTTCAGGAGGCCCAGGACCTCGTGGAACTGGGCTGCGCTTTCCCCGTAAGCTCCTCTGATGAGCTGCTTAAAGCGTTTGGGCTGCTGTACTATCGCGAAGAAGCCCGCCTGCAGGTGCAGGACCAAAGCCTCGATTATGTACACGACCACAGCGGTGCCACCCGTAAAATTATGGGTTGGATGCAGACTGAGCGAGTGAGATAAAGGTGGTGGCTCCGGGCACAACAGCACACCCGATGCGTACAGTAAGCCCGTGAGCGTCAGCAGTACAACCACCCCCATCTTTGTTGCCCGGTTCCGTCACATGGCTTTCGCCGTCAGCCGCTTACTTTACATCACTACCCCCGGCTCCCTTAAAGTTCTCTATATGACCACTTCAACAACACTCTGGGCATGACCGGAATCATTGTCAGATCGACGGGCTCTTGGTACGTGGTGCGCGAAATCAGCACCGGGCTGTTCCACCACTGCCGGCTGCGGGGCAAGTTCAAAAACCAGGGCCTGAAGGTGAGCAACCCGCTGGCCGTGGGCGACGAGGTGGAGTTTACCGTAGAAGAACAAACCGAGGGTGCGGGCGTCATCCATCACATTGCACCGCGCCGCAACTACATCATCCGCCGTTCGGTGCACAAAACCGAGCACGCCCACATCGTGGCCGCCAACCTCGACCAGGCCCTGCTGGTGGTAACACTGGCCTCGCCGGCCACCTCATTTGGCTTCATCGACCGGTTTCTGGTGACGGCCGAGGCGTACCACATTTCCACCACGCTGATTTTCAACAAAACCGACCTCTACGACGAGGACCTCAACGACTATCAGGGCCAGATTCAGCAGCTGTATGAGCGCCTGGGCTACCCCGGCCTGCGCTGCTCAGCCCACACCGGCGAGGGACTAGAAGACGTTGATGCGCTGCTCGATGGGAAGGTGTCGCTGCTTTCGGGCCACTCGGGCGTGGGCAAAAGCACGCTCATCAACGCCTTGGTGCCCGACCTCGACCTGAAAACGGCTGAAATCAGCCAGTTCTCTGATAAAGGCGTGCACACCACCACCTACGCCGAAATGCTCGAAGTACGCCCCGGCACCTACCTCATCGATACGCCCGGCATCAAGGAGCTGGGCCTTGTGGATATGAAAGCCGGCGAGCTGGCCCACTATTTTCCCGAAATGCGCGCCCTATTGAACCAGTGCCGCTACCACAACTGCCAGCACCTGCACGAGCCCGGCTGCGCCGTGCGCGAAGCCGTAGACCAGGGCCGCATCGCCCTCCCCCGCTACGACAGCTATGTAAGCATGCAGCAAGCCGAGGACAATAGAAAATAGAAAGAGTAAGGTGCGGGGCTTGTCCCTGCTCGCCGTTGAACGGTTCTACCAGACTCGTTCAACGGCGGGCGGAAACAAGCCCCGCACCCTACTCTTTCTTTCGCACAATACACATACACAAAGCGCCAACCCATTACGGATTGGCGCTTTGTGTATGTGGTTCCAGAATGAAAGCTAACAGCTCTCAACCCAACAATTAAACGTCGAGCTTGGCGTACTTAGCGTTCTTCTCGATGAACTCGCGGCGGGGGGCTACCTCGTCGCCCATCAGCATCGAGAACAGGTGGTCGGCCTCGGCGGCGGAGTCTACGTTTACCTGCTTGAGCGAGCGGGTGGAGGGCTGCATAGTGGTGCTCCAGAGCTGCTCGGCGTTCATTTCGCCCAGGCCCTTGTAGCGCTGCACGTTTACGGTTTCGGGCTTGCCCCGGCCCAGCTCTTCCTGGGCGGCTATGCGCTCTTCCTCGGTCCAGCAGTAGCGCTCCTCCTTGCCCTTCTTCACGAGGTAGAGCGGCGGCAGGGCGATGTAGATGTAGCCCTTATCCACTAATTCGCGCATGTAGCGGAAGAAGAAGGTCAGAATCAGCGTCCGGATGTGCGAGCCGTCGATGTCGGCGTCGGTCATGATGATGACCTTGTGGTAGCGCAGCTTTTTGATGTTGAGCGCCTTAGAATCAGCCTCAATTCCGTTCTCCGGATCGGCGGCCACCCCGAAGCTCACGCCCAGGGCCGTAATCATGTTCCGGATTTCCTCGTTTTCCAGAATACGGTGCTCCTGGGCCTTCTCTACGTTGAGGATTTTACCCCGCAGCGGCAGAATGGCCTGGAAGGCGCGGTTGCGGCCCTGCTTGGCAGTACCACCGGCCGAGTCGCCCTCTACCAGATAGATCTCGCAGATTTCAGGGTCCGACTCGGAGCAGTCGGCCAGCTTGCCGGGCAGCGACGTGGAGCCGAGCACCGATTTGCGCTGCACCATTTCGCGGGCCTTTTTGGCGGCAATCCGGGCCTTGGCGGCCAGAATTACTTTCTCCACGATAATGCCGGCTTCTTTGGGGTTCTCCTCCAGGTACTGCGCCAGAATTTCGCCTACCGCCGTGTTCACAGCACCGTTTACTTCGTTGTTGCCCAGCTTGGCTTTGGTCTGGCCCTCAAACTGAGGCTCCTGCACCTTCACCGAAATAACGGCCGTGAGGCCCTCGCGGAAGTCCTCACCCGAGATTTCCACCTTCGCCTTCTCCAGCTTACCCGACTTGTCGGCGTAGGCCTTGAGCGTGCGCGTGAGGGCCGAACGGAAGCCGGCCACGTGGGTGCCACCCTCGTGGGTGTTAATGTTGTTGACGTAGGAGAAGATGTTCTCCTGGTACGAGTCGTTGTACTGCAGGGCCACTTCCACCGGCGTGCTGCCCTTCTCGTTGATCACGTGAATGGGGGCCGGCATCAGGGCGTGGCGCTCAGTGCCGTCGAGGTACTGGACGAACTCGGCCAAGCCGCCCGTCGAGTAGAACTCCTCGCCCCGGAACTCGCCCTCGTTTTCGCCGGGCTCGCGGCGGTCAGTAAGCGTGATGCGGATGCCGCTGTTCAGGTAAGACAGCTCGCGCAGGCGGCCAGCAATGGTGGCGTACTTGTACACGCTCTCCGTGAAGATGCTGTCGTCGGGCAGAAACTCCACCTGGGTGCCGTGCTCGTCGGTGGTGCCGATTTCCTTTACCGGGTACTGCGGAATACCAATTTTGTACTCCTGCTGATACATTTTGCCGTTGCGGCGCACGGTTACTTTCAGGTCCTGGCTGAGCGCGTTCACGCAGCTCACGCCCACGCCGTGCAGACCGCCCGATACCTTGTAGGAGTCCTTGTCAAACTTGCCACCGGCGTGCAGCACCGTCATCACCACTTCGAGGGCCGAGCGGCCTTCTTTCTCGTGAAAATCGACGGGAATGCCGCGGCCGTTGTCGCGGACGGTAACAGAATTGTTTTCGTTGATGGTAACGTGAATCGTGTCGCAGTGACCGGCCAGGGCTTCGTCGATAGAGTTATCGACCACTTCCCACACCAAATGGTGCAGGCCCCTAATGCCGGTGTCGCCGATGTACATCGACGGGCGTTTGCGCACGGCTTCTAGCCCTTCGAGTACCTGAATGCTATTGGCCGAGTACTCGGCGGGGGCTACTTTTTCAGTGATTTCGCTCATGTGTCAGAGGGGGTTCAGCGCGAAGTGCGTAAGTAGGCAAAGATACCGAAAAAATCCGGTTTTTGCCAGCCTACGGGCCGGTTTCGTGTGGTAGCATAGGGCCCAAAAAAGCCTGGCTTCCGAGGCCGGGAGCCAGGCTTTTCTCTTGGATCAGCAGCGGTGTTACCGGACCTGCGCCCGCAGCTGACTTACGCCGCTACCCGACTCCAGCCGTACCTGATACACACCGGATTTCTCGCCGCTCAGATCGAGGGTTGTCTCGGTTCCGCGCGTGACGTCGAGGGTGCGGCGCTGCACCTGGCGGCCCAGCACATCGAATACCGTGAGCGTAGCCGCCCCGGTATGGGCCGCAGCGGGCCACTGCACCCGGAACTGCCCGTTGGCGCTCGGGTTAGGGCTGAGGCTGGCGCCAAGCACCAGGGTAGCGCCCCGGTTGCTCAGTACCGCGCTGGTCAGCTTGTTTGCCCCCGTTCCCGTGGCCGAAATATTCCCGCTCCAGACAGCAGTTGGGCTGGCAGCATCCACAAACAGGTGGTCAATCGTACTTTCCAGCCTGATCCAGGTTTTGCCGTTGTCCTGGCTGTACGACGAGCCCTGGTCGCCGTTGCCCAGGTCGAGGCCCACCGACAGGTAGTTGCCGTTGCCCGGTACCCGAGTCAGGCCAAAGCCGTGCAGCGGGCCGGTATAGGCAAGGCGCATCCAGGTAGCGCCACCGTCGGCACTGCTGAAGAGCCCGTGCTGTGTATCGTCGAACGAGGGCACCATTGCCAGTCCATTCAGTTCATCACGAAAAGCAATGCTGCCCACCGGGTCATCGGAGTCGCCTACCTGCTTGGCCACCTGCCAGGTAACGCCCCGGTCTTTCGAGCGGAAGATGTCGCCTTCGTTGTTGGGAAACCAGATGGAGTTACCGACCGCCGCAACGGGGAAGAAGGTGCCAAATTCGCCATCGGTGCCGGTAGGTACGTTGGCCGAGCGGGTCCAGGTGGTACCGCCGTTGGAAGTATAGTAGATTTCCAGCCCTCCGCCATTGCGTCCGTCCACGTCGCCCATCACCATGCCATTGGTGGCATTGAAGAAGTACACCGAGTTAGGGTAGCTGTCGGCCTCGCTGAACATGGCAGCCGTAGACTGCACTACCCAGGTAACGCCTCCATCGGTGGTTTTAAATACCCGACCGCCGCCGGTAGATGTGCGGAAGGTGGAAACCCACGCGGTAGTGGCACTGACGGCCGATATGCTGGTAAGCGTTTCGGAACTGCCGATGCCCGTTACCTGCCGTACCGTCCAGTTTTGGCCACCATTGGTAGTAAGGGCGACCTGGTTGGTGCGCACGTTGGCCGAGCCGGGTGCCAGCAACGCGCTCGACATAGCCCAGGCCGTATTCGCATCAACGGCATCGGTGTAGGCAGCAGTAGCCTGCGGCTGCGTGAAGTTGAAGGGCTGGGTTACCCACTGGGCCTGCGCAGTAGCAGTAGTCAGCAATAAACCAGCAACGAGTTGTACAACTATTTTCATATGGAAAGAAAAAAAAGGTGGAATAAAGTGACGCTTTCAGACGGAGCACTTCCCGGATGAAGCCGCCTACCAGGGAAGCAGGCTTTGCCACACCGGGCTTCAATATAGTTGTATTTGCATGAAATCAGCTGCTGATTACCTGCCACTTCTGCCACCGTCTGGCCTTGCTCTGCGCCGGCCCACTTCCTGCTAAAATGCCACACGCCCGCTGTAGCAGCGGGCGTGTGGCATTTTAGCAGGAAGTGGGCTAAGAATTCCGGAAGCACCGGAGCAGTTTTGGCCGGCTTTTAAAACGGCGGTGGGCCGTCGTCGAAGTTGCTACGCGGGAAGGGCTGAGCCGGCGGCGGCGAGTCGTTGTTGATGCGCGAGCCCAGCCGGATGGTGTTGGGCGCAAAGCCGCCGGACTGGTCGTCGTCGAAGGTGCTGGTAGGAAAGGAGCTGGGGTTGAAGCCATCATCGAAGCCCCCGCCGCCGTCGAGGTCGGCGAACTTGGTGAACTTACCGATGAACTTGAGCTGCACGGTTTCCAGGGAGCCGTTCCGGTGCTTGGCAATAATAACCTCGCCCGTGCCCTGGGTGGGGTTGCCCATCTCGTCTTCCGTGATTTTGTAGTACTCGGGGCGGTAGAGGAAGATTACCATGTCGGCGTCCTGCTCAATGGACCCCGATTCGCGCAGGTCACTAAGCTGGGGCTTCTTGTCGCCGCCGCGGGTTTCTACCGAGCGCGAAAGCTGCGAAAGGGCCAGTACGGGCACGTTCAACTCCTTGGCAATGCCCTTGAGCGCCCGCGAGATACTGGCAATTTCCTGCTCTCGGTTGCCGGCGCCCTTGCCGTCGGTATTACCGGTCATCAGCTGCAGATAGTCGATGATAATCATCGAAATATCGTGGTGTGCTTTCAGGCGGCGGCACTTGGTGCGTAGCTCCCGGATACTGAGGCCGGGCGTGTCGTCGATGTAAATCGGGGCCGACGAGAGGTTGGAAATCTTGTGGTTGAGCTGGGCCCACTCGTGGTCGGCCAAATTGCCCTTCTTGATTTTCTCTGAATCCAGCTCTGCCTCCGCCGAAATCAGACGATTCACGAGCTGCAGCGACGACATTTCGAGCGAGAAGATGGCCACCGGCTTCTTGAACTCAACGGCCGCGTTGCGCATGGCCGACACCACGAAGGCCGTGTTGTGGGTCACGGTGCAGTCGGCCAGCAGAAACAGCCGGTTGCCGTCGATGCTGAAGCCGTAGTAATCGTCTTCCTTATCGAACTCGACCGAAATACCGGTCATGCGCCAATCGACCACCGAAGCCCAGGGCTGGGCCTTTTTGCGGGCCACGCGCACCGGCACGCAGTTGATGTCGCCGTAGATACGGATACGGGACACCTCACTTTCGTAGCCGATGGCGCTGATAGCAGCCCGCTTCTTCTTGAGCGAGGTGCGGAAGCCCAGCGAGTCGGCCAGAAACTTGATCTGCCGGGCCAGGCGATGGTTTTTCTGGGTGATTTCGTAGCCGTTGCTCACTGGATCGAGGTGGCCATCGGAGTCGATGAGGCCAGCCAGCAGGAGCAGGCGGTTTTCGCGGCTGTTGCTTAAGTACTGCTGCGGAATGTGCTTGTCGCCGAGTACGCCCATTTGGCGCAGCTCATCCTGTACCGAATACTGGGCCATACTGCCGCCCTGCCGGCCGCGGGTTGTGCCGTAGCTGTTGCAGCGGTCCGTTACTACACCTACCGTTACCTGCATGTCTGGGCTGGCGGCGTACTCGTGCAGGTAGCCTATTATCTCCGGGTCCTGACCCGTGATGCGGCAACTGTCCGAGGATCCGTCGCCCAGCCACAGGCCCAAGAAATACGGATCCAGAGGTATGTGCTGCGCCGCATATTCCACGGGCACCTTGTAGCCCTTGTAGTTTGAGCGAAACTTGGGGCTTTTCTGCAGCCAGTCGCGCACTTCGATGTTGAGCACGTCGCCGTGGCGGTGCGGGCCTTCGTTGCGGCTGCGCTTAAGCGAGAGGATGTGGCTTTCGTTGACGCGGTAGGCCTCACCTTTGTTCTGGCGCACCCAGTACATATTTTCGCGGCCCCGGGCAATATTAAGCACCCGGCGCGGGGTGGAATCGTCGCCCATCAGCAGCTCACCCTCGCGCACGTCTTCCACGTTGCGCAGCGTGCCGTCGAACATGAGCACCTTGGTGCCCTTACCCAAACACTTGCCCATGCCCGGCCGAGCGGCAATTATCACCAGGTCAGAGTTTTGCCAGCCGCTGGTTACTCTATCCAGGGCCGAGAAGCCGGAGGGCACGCCGGTGAGGCCGTCCTTTTGATCCTTCTTTTCTTCGAGCTCCTTGATGGCTTTACCCATCAGGCTGCGCATGTCGTCGAAGTTTTTGCGGATGTTTGACTCCGACACTTCGAACAGGGCCTGCTCGGTGGAGTCGAGCAGGTTGAACACGTCGGTGGTATCCTCGAAGGCGTCGCGCTGGATGGTGCTGGCAATGTTGATGAGCTCCCGCTTGATGGCGTTTTCGGTGATGATGCGGGAGTGGTACTCGATGTTGGCCGCCGAGTTGACCTTGAACGTGAGCTGGGCCACGTAATGCGTGCCGCCAGCCGACTCCAGCTCGCCCATCTCGCGCAGCTCGTGCGTGACGGTGAGTATGTCAATCGGCTCCGACTTGTCGAACAGGTTGAGAATAGCCTTGAAGATGCGCTGGTGGCCGTCTTTATAGAAGCTTTGGGGCTTGAGGATGTCGATGACGGTGGTCAGGGCATCCTTTTCGAGCATGAGCGCGCCCAGCACGGCGGCCTCTAGCTCCAGCGCCTGGGGCGGCAGCTTACCAGCCGGCCCGCCCTGCGGCAAGTGCGCTGGGCGGCTGTTCCAGGCCGCTTTAGCCCTCGAACCTGCTTGCTTGAGGCGGTCATCCATCCGGTCGTTCATCTAAAAAAATACACTACAAGGTAAGCACACCGAACGAGTTTCGCGACGGGTATTTTCGCAGCCGGTTTCGCGGCGCGGCGCGGCTGTTCGGCCAAAGGGCTACAAAGCTAACGGCTGGGCCTTACAATCCGGAAGCAACCACAAAGGTTTCTTTTAGGGGGAACTGGGGTTGAATCCAGATGCTGTCATCCTGAGCGCAGTGAAGGACCTTATCCGGTATGGGCAATTCGTTCCTACTGGATGAGGTCCTTCGCTGCGCTCAGGATAACAGCATCTCAATCCGTTTGCCAAACAACCCTCAACAAACCCAAACTACTACCTTTGGGCCCTACTTTTCTATACCTATGGCTTCTGCTGCTCCTTCTTCGCTCCACCGTCTGCACCTGATTGCCACCGGCGGCAGCATTATGCACAACCTGGCGCTGGCGCTCCACCAGCGCGGGGCCCACGTAACGGGTTCCGACGACGAAATTTTTGAGCCCGCCAAGAGCCGGCTGGCGGCGGCCGGGCTGCTGCCCGAAGCCGAGGGTTGGTTTCCAGAAAAAATCACGGTCGACCTCGACGCCGTGATTGTGGGCATGCACGCCCGGCCCGACAACCCCGAGCTGCTGCGGGCCCAGGAGCTGGGCCTGCGGGTGTACTCGTTCCCGGAGTTCATCTATGAGGCCTCAAAGGACAAGCAGCGCATCGTAATTGGCGGCTCGCATGGCAAAACCAGCATTACCTCGCTTATTCTGCACGTGCTGCGCTACCACGGCCGCAAGTTCGACTATGCGGTAGGAGCCCAATTGGAGGGCTTCGAGCTGATGGTGCAGCTCACCGACGACGCCCCCATCATCCTTATTGAAGGCGACGAGTACCTGGCCTCCCCCATTGACCGGCGGCCTAAGTTTCACCTGTATCAGCACCACATCGGCGTTATTTCGGGCATCAGCTGGGACCACATCAACGTGTTTCCGACTGAGGAAATTTACCGCGAGCAGTTCAGGATTTTCGCGGAGATGACGCCCAAGGCCGGGGTCCTGATTTATGACCGAGACGACGAGCAGACCCAGCTGGTAACCGTGCCCACCAACCCCGATGTGAAGTACATCGGCTACGGGCCCCACGAAAACGTGGTGCGCGACGGCCAGACGTTTCTGGTGACGAAAAAGGATGAGCAGGTGCCGGTGAAGATATTCGGGGAGCACAACTTGCGCAATATTTCGGCGGCCAAGGAAGTGTGCAAGCAGCTGGGCATCAAGGGCAAGGAGTTTTATGAGGCGCTGGGCTCGTTTAAGGGCGCGGCACGGCGGCTTGAGCTGGTACGCGAGGGCGGAGGCTCGGTGGTGTATAAGGATTTTGCTCACGCCCCAAGCAAGCTCAAGGCCACGGCCACGGCCTTCAAGAAGCAGTTCCCGAAGCGGCGGCTAGTGGCCTGCCTGGAGCTGCACACGTTCAGCTCGCTCAACCCCGAGTTTCTGCCCCAGTACGCTCACACCTTCGATGCGCCCGATGTGGCCGTGGTGTATTTCAACCCGCAGGTGCTAGCCCACAAGCGCCTGCCGGCCCTGCCGCCCGAGGCGGTACAAGCTGCGTTCCAGCGTCCCGACCTGCGCGTGTTCACCGACAGCGCAGAGCTGGCAAAGTACCTGCACGCCCAGAACTGGCAGGATGCCAACCTGCTGATGATGTCGTCGGGCACCTTCGACGGGCTGGATCTGGCCGCGTTGGCCGAACAGGTGGTGTTGTAGGGACGGGTTTTTAGCTTACCCAAGTTGCGGCGTAGATCTAACGGCACGGTGTAGGGGCTTGTCCCCGCCCCTACACCGTGCCGTTAGAACGAGGCATTGCCGGGCCTCGTTCTATCGGCACGGTGCTGTCCTGACGGCGGCCGGGGACAAGCCCCGCCCCTACATCGGGCAAGTAGCGCATGTACAGAAGCTATTCAGAAAATCAAAAACCCGTCATGCTGAGCGGAGGCGAAGCACCTCTACCGCAGTAGTAATCATATGCTATTGCAGTAGAGATGCTTCGCCTCCGCTCAACATGACGGGCTAACAAATTCCGGGCACTTCCTACACATGCTCACAGATTCCAGTTCCTGCCAACAAAAAAGCGCCGGCCACACAAGTGGCCGGCGCTTTTGGTAGCGTCCGGGATAAGCGGAATGCCTTTTGATTACTTAGCCAAGGGCAGGATAACGCCGTCGATAACGTGGGTTACACCGTTGCTCGAAATAACGTCGGCTACCTGTACGGTGGCGGGGGCGTCTGTGCCGTTGCCAATCATTACTACGCCGTCTTTCACCATTACCTTCAGCTTCTCACCGTTCACGGTGGTCAGCTCCTGGCCATCCTTCAGATCCTGGGCTACGAGACGGCCGGGGATGACGTGGTAGGTGAGTACAGCCGCCAGCTTGTCTTTGCTTTCGGGCTTCAGCAGGCCAGCCAAGGCACCGTTGGGCAACTTATCGAAGGCGGCGTTGGTGGGGGCGAATACGGTGAACGGACCGGGGCCGCTAAGCGTGCCATCGAGGCCAGCGGCCTGCACGGCTTTCACAAGGGTGCTTACGCTGGTGGCCATTACGGCATTCTGCACGATGGTATTGCTGGGCAGCATGGCTACGCCATCTACCATTACGCCCTCGGGCTTGCCCATACGCGCGTCATCGGCCATCATCGTCGTCGAATCGACGGTAGTGGTGGTCGTGTCGGTCGTAGCGGTAGTGGTTTCGGTCGTGGTAGTGTCGCCGCAGCTGGCCAGACCAAAGCTGAGGGAGCCGGCGGCCAGCAGGGCCAGGGTAGAAGAACGCAGAAGCTTGTGCATGAAAAGAGGTAAAAAGGGAAAGAGAGGAACTGCCGCCACCTTCCGATGGCGTTTGCAAGATTACGAACTAACAGCGAAACCGGATGTTTGGCCGGCGGCTAAATTCCTACCTTTGCCTACCGCCGCAACCCGCCCCGACCGGGGGCGTAAGGCGGGTAAGATTTCCATTTAGTATTTCCATTTCCCATTTCCATCGCCAACTCCATGAAAACTGCCGAAATCCACACCAGCAAGGGCATTATGAAGGTTGAGTTCTACGAGCAGGACGCACCGAAAACCGTTAAGAACTTCACCGACCTAGCCGAAAAAGGCTTCTACGACGGCCTCAAGTTTCACCGCGTAATTCCCAACTTCGTGATTCAGGGCGGCTGCCCCAACTCGCGCGACGGCGCCAAAGGCACGCCCGGAACCGGCGGCCCTGGCTACAAAATCGACTGCGAGCTGAACGGTGAGCACCAGTACCACGAGCGCGGCGCCCTGAGCATGGCCCACGCCGGCCGCAACACCGGTGGCTCGCAGTTCTTCATCGTCCACTCGCGCGACAACACCGCCCACCTCGACCGCAACCACACGGTGTTCGGTAAAGTAGTGGAGGGCCTCGACATCATCGAGCAGATAAAAGCCGATGACGAAATCCAGAAGGTTGTGGTGAGCGAGCAGGCCTAAGCCAGCCGCCCAACCGCTGCAAAAAGCCTCCGTCAGCTTCGGCCGACGGAGGCTTTTTTGTCGTCAATAGTCGCTCCGGGCAGTGCCCGGCTACAACTCCACAGTAAAAGGCCCGTAAAACAGGGTACGGCTGTGTTTTCAGCCGCTTACCCTATCCTTTGCCACATGAAGAATTCGTTTAATACTCGCCTGTTTCCGTCTTTCGTTTTGGGTGCGGCCCTGTTGCTGGGCACCTCGGGATGCGCGGCCTTCAAGTCCGACATGGATTCGAGCAACCCGGTTATTGCGGCCCAGGCCCAGCGCATCAGCGACCTGCGCAACCAAATCAGCGACCAGGACCGGCTGGTAGAAACCGAAAAGGCCAAGCTAAAGTCGCTGGAGTATCAACTCAAAAGCGCCGAGCAGGAGCTCAAGGCCCGTAAGCTGTAGTTGCAGCGTTTGCTGAACACAAGAAGGCCCGCTGGATTACTCCGGCGGGCCTTCTTTCGCTTGGGAATTCAGATACGCATCTTCACGGCTCCCCGTTGAATGCCTCACATGGCTGGTTAGCCAATGATACAAGCCCTCCCAGCGTCGCGGCTAAGTCGTTCAACGAGGAGACGTCGCTATAACCGACAAACGCCCCACGTACCAATTAGTGCGTGGGGCGTTTGTCAATTACCTCGGCAGCGGTTAGCGGCGGCGGCCGCGCTGGGGCTTTTCCTCTTCGTCCTCGTCGTCTTCGTCGTCATCTTCGCCGAAGGAGGGCATGGTGAACATCGACGAGAGCAGGTCCTTGAACTGGGCACCAGCGGTGAGGCGGTTGCGCGAAATCAGGCTGTACTCGCTCAGGCCGTGGAGCAGGAACTCCATCAGGAAATAAGTGGCTTCGGCGTCCTCGTTGGGGTGCAGCTCGGTTACGATGTCGCGCAGGCCGGGCACCTGGTCGAGGGCGGTGCGGTAGTCCTTCGTGCTCAGGTCGTGGAGCAGGTCGACGGTGTGGCCGGCGCCGAACCACTCCTGCACCGTTTTGTAGGGCGAGGGGCGGCCTTTGAGCTTCTTGGCCTTGTCGGGGTCGGGGAAGTAGTTGAGAAACAGCGTGCGAATGGCTTTGCCCATGAGCTTCTCGGCCACGATACCGGCTCCCTCCTGCTCGCCCTCGTACACCAGCTCTACCTTGCCCGTAACGGCCGGCACAGCGGTAATAAAGTCGCTCACGCGTACGTAGGTGTTCTTTTCGCCGTTTACCAGCGCCCGGCGCTCGGCTCCGGCCACCACCTGCTCGAAAGCCGAGATGGTGAGGCGGGCCGACACGCCACTCTTGGCATCCACGAACTCGGAGCCACGGGCCTCAATGGCCACCTGCTCCACCAGGTCTGATACGATGTCGTTGAGCGTTACCATACCCCGCTGCGCCGGCTTGATGCGGGCTTCCTGCTGGGTGATGCGCTTACCGATTTCGATGGATTTCGGGTAGTGGGTGATGATCTGGGCGTCGATGCGGTCCTTGAGGGGCGTAACGATGGAGCCGCGGTTGGTGTAGTCCTCGGGGTTGGCCGTGAACACGAACTGCAGATCCAGCGGCAGCCGCACCTTGAAACCCCGAATCTGAATGTCACCTTCCTGCAGAATATTGAATAGCGACACCTGAATGCGGGCCTGCAAATCGGGCAGCTCGTTGATGACAAAGATGCCGCGGTGCGCCCGCGGAATCAGCCCGAAGTGAATTACGCGCTCATCGGAATACGGCAGCTTGAGGGTGGCCGCCTTGATAGGGTCGGCGTCGCCGATAAGGTCGGCCACCGATACGTCGGGCGTGGCCAGCTTCTCGGTGTAGCGGTCGGCGCGGGGCAGCCACGCCACGGGGGTGTTGTCGCCGTGCTCGGCTAGCAGGTTTTTGGCGAACACGCTCAACGGCTGCAGCGGGTCGTCGTTGAGCTCGGAGCCTTCCACCATCGGCACATACTCATCGAGCAGGCCGATGAGCAAGCGGGCAATGCGGGTTTTGGCCTGGCCGCGCAAGCCCAGCAGGTTGATGTGGTGGCCGGCCAGAATAGCGCGCTGCAGCTCTGGAATCACCGTTTCTTCGTAGCCGAAGATGCCGGGAAACACGTCTTCGCCGCTTTGCAGCTTCTTGATGAGGTTGTCGCGCAGCTCTGTCTTCACAGAGCGGGGCTGATAGCCGGATTTTTTGAGGGCCCCGAGGGTGGTTATCTTCTGGAGTTGGTCAGCGGAAAGCGAATCGTAAGCGGGCATATATAGGGAAGTAGTGGGATGTGCGAGTTTGCGTTTTGTCATCCTGAGCAGAGCGAAGGACCTTATTACGTTCGAACGAATCGTTATGACGTGATAAGGTCCTTCGCTCTGCTCAGGATGACAGTGCGGTTACAGGCTTTTGCGGCGGTTTTTCTTGTAGTCTTCGAAAATCAGGTGGCCTAGGCCCTTGAGGCTGGAGTAATACGCCTTGCCCTGGTTGACTTCGGTGAACTCCTCCACGAAGCGCTTCAAATACGGGTCGTCGGCAATCATGAAGGTGGTGATGGGCACTTTGAGGCGGCGGGCGGCAGCGGCCAGGTTCAGGGTTTTGTTGATGACTTTACGGTCGAGGCCGAACGAGTTTTTGTAGTAGCCGCCAGCTTCTTTCAGGCAGGTGGGCTTGCCGTCGGTAATCATGAAAATCTGCTTGTTCGACGTTTTTCGCTTGCGCAGCAGGTCGAGGGCCAGCTCCAGACCGGCCACCGTGTTAGTGTGGTAGGGACCAACCTGCAAATAGGGCAGCTCCTTCACCTCAATCTGCCAGGCATCGTTGCCGAACACGATGACGTCGAGGAAATCCTTCGGGTACTTCTGCTTCACCAGCTCGGCCAGGGCCATGGCCACCTTTTTGGCGGGCGTGATGCGGTCCTCGCCATACAGAATCATCGAGTGCGAAATGTCGATCATGAGCACCGTGCTGGTCTGGGTTTTGTGCTCGTTTTCGCGCACTTCCAGGTCGCCCTCGGTCAGCATAAAATCGTCGCCGCTGCCAATGCCATGGTTGAGCTGGGCGTTACGGATGCTCTCGGTCATGGAAATCTGGTCGAGCGAGTCGCCGAACCGGAATTCGCGCATGTCGGTGCTCTGCTCGTCGCCTTGGCCAGTGTGGGGCGTACGGTGGTTGCCAGTGCCCGATTTCTTGAGCTTGCCGAAGATTTCCTCCAGCGCCGACTTACGGATTTTTTGCTCGCTTTTGGCCGTAATCTCAAACGAACCGGGCTCCTGGGCATTTTCATCGATGTAGCCCTTCTTTTTGAGGTCTTCGATGAAGTTGCCCATGCCGTAGCCGTCGTCGGTCAGGCCGTACTGCTTGTCGAGCTCGTTGAGCCAGGAAAGCGCCTCGCCCACGTCACCGCTGGTGATGGTAACGAGCTGCATGAATATTTTGAACAGGGAATCGAAGCCCTTATCGGTCGTTTCTTCGGGCACGTAATCCCGGAATCGGAAGCCTGCGGACATAGAAAAGTAGTAGGGAGAGGTGGCGGCAGAACTTAGCCGCACTAGGCCCAACACGGCCCGCGGGCGGAATGTTTCTTGAAAAGGTCAGTTGTCAGTTGTCAGGAAGAACGTCATTCTTCGCTGCGCTCTGAATGACGTTCTTCCTGACAACTGACAACCAACAACTGACTCCCTCCCTACCTACCTCCGCCCCCGCTGCCAGGCGCGCACCAGCGCTGTGCGGGCCACTTTCAGCTGGCGCACGGGCCAGGGCAGCCGGTTGAGACTAATGCTCAGAAACGGGGTTTCCACCGAGCCGAAGCTACCGTAGAAATGCGCAATTGAACTTACTTCGGGCGCCTCAAAGTCGAAGCATAGCGGCCGGCCGGCATACCGGCGGAAAACCTCGTCGAGGAGCAGCGAAATTGCCCCTGCTGCCTTGCCCGCTTCGGTGGAGGCGTTGAAAATATAGGTGAGACGGCCATTGAATTCAAAAAGCATCAGCATGGCTACTACTTCGCCAGCTGTGGTGCGGGCCTGCCACATCTGGGCTAATCCTTTCTGGCTGGCCTGGGTATGAAGGGCCCGCAGCAGTCGGTATTCGTATTCCTCGCCGATGACACCATATATAAGAGGGGCCGTGTTTTCATCAAATATCCGCACCAGCTGATCGAGGTCGGTGCTGGGTTCGAGGTGCAGACCACGGCGGCGGGCCTGATTGAGCCGCCAGCGCCGGTTGGGCTTGTAACCGGCCACCAGTTGGCCGTGCGCGGGGTGCAGGGGTAGGTAATAGGTGTGAAACGTAGCCGTTTCGAAACCAGGCAAGGCGGCGGCGAGCAGCGGCGTATTGTCGGTGTTAAAGGAGTAGCGGGTGATGAAGCGGAACTCGCGGTGCAGCAGGGTGCCGATTTCGGCCCAGTCGGCGGGCGTGGGGGCCTCCCGGCTAAACAAGCCAAGCTGCTGCGCGAACAGCGGCTGTTTCAGGTAGCGGAAACCAAAGCGGCGCTGTACCGGCAGCGGCAGGCCGGCCACGTAGCGGCCCTGCGTATCGAGCTTTACCAGCGCTGCCCAGCCCGGCGCCACGATATCGAGGTACCACGACAGGGCGTAGATCAGGCCGTTGGGGGCATCGGTAATCAGCGCATCCCACTGGGCACGGTTAAGACTCTCGGGGCCGACGTAGCGGAACATAGCAGGAAGAACGGGTTTCAGCAGCAGCTAAACATCCGGCAAAGATGCACGTTTAGCAATATCGACACTGCGGCTCAGCTTCCGCAGGTCGTAGTTTCACGCTTCTGTCCCTCAACTTTTACCATATGAAAGCCATCTGGAACAATACCGTCATTGCTGAGAGCAATGACACGGTAGTAGTGGAAAACAACCACTATTTCCCCATCGACTCCATTAAGCAGGAGTATTTCGAAGACAGTATTGCCCATACCAGCTGCCCCTGGAAAGGTCGGGCCAGCTACTACTCTTTGCGGGTGAACGGTGAGCTGAACAAAGATGCTTCCTGGTTCTATCCGGAGCCCAAGGAAGCAGCCAACCATATCCGGGGGCACGTAGCCTTCTGGAAGGGCGTGCGGGTGGAGGCCTAAACCGATGCCGAACTGCCCGGACGACTGTCGGAGCAGAATATACGGGTTGCCAGACTACCAAACAATCAGAAAAATACAACTCAATCTTTGTACATTGCGTTTAAACGGTCAAAATCCTCTCCCGGATAGCCCTCCGTTCCGGCAAATGCCGGGGCCATACTTGCATCTTCCCTAATTTTTTACTCATGCGTATTTCTTCTCTTTCCTATTTGCTGCTGGCATCTGGCGTTGCCTCTTCTGCCCTGTCGGCCTGCGATTCTACGCGCCAGGTAGCCACTACCGAGTCGTCGTCGAGCCCCCTGCCCTCCACGCCTGCCATCGATGAAGGCGACGTTACCTTCAGCCAGGATGTAACGCAGGGGGAGTACCGCTTCCAGGTGAAAACTTTCGGTTCGGAGGCTTCACGCGTCATCAGCATCCGCTCCTACCGTGGCTCTTCGCTCACTACCGATCCTATCCGCACGTCGGTGATGGGGGCAGTTACGAGTGTAATGGCGGCCGATATGAACGGCAACGGCAAGCCCGAGCTGTACGTGATGACCGATAACAAGAAAGCAAACGGCGGCCTCTACGGCTTCGAGTTCACTGAGCGGGGCTACGCTCCTATCTCGATGCCCGGCACGCCTGCTGGCGAGCCTGGTTCGGGCTACATGGGCCAGGATACCTACCAGATCAACGGTAATAAGCTCATGCGCACTTTCCCTATCACGCCCGCCGATGGCTCTGCCTCAACCGGTAGCCGTACCGTAGAGTATACCCTCGATGGCACTGGTAAGCTGGTAATGGGCCAGTCGATGGACCGCTAGAGCTTAGAGCTTAGAGCTTAGAAATACAGAAAGAGCCCCCGCCGTGGTTACGGCGGGGGCTTTTTATGTTGTTGCACCTTATAAGTTACGGTGGCTACTCAATCCACTTGAACTTGTACTCCAGGCGCGGGATGGGCATACGGTCGGCCACGCGACGCAGGCGGTTGGGCAGTGCCACTACATAGTCGCGGGCTTTTTCAGCGGCTGGATTTAAGCCGGTCATGGCTTCGATTTTCCACTCCTGGATAAGCGTATCGAGAATTTCGGTGTAGTCGTGGCTGGTGTACACACCCAAGCGCTGGGCGGCATCAGTGAAGTGGCCGAAGGTTTTGCCCATCTCTACGCCCAACTCGCGCATGTAGTGAGCCGGCATCACAATCTTCTTGCGCATCATATCCTCGAAGGCCAGCATCATTTCGGATGGGTCGACTTCAAAAATCTTCTCGACGAAGGTTTTGTACACGCGGGCGTGGCGGTTTTCGTCGCCCGCAATCATGCCGCAGAGCCTAGAAAGCTGGTCGTCGCCGGCGGTGCGGGCCAGCTGGCCTACCCGGCGGTGCGAGATGTTGGTGGCCATTTCCTGGTACGACGTGTACACGAAGGCGCGGTAAGGGTCGTGGGCAGTACCCAGGTCGAAACCGTCGTTGATGAGGTAATGGGTGCTGATTTCGAACTCGCGCATATTTACGCGGCCCGTGAGGTAGAGGTAGCGGTTGAGCAGGTCGCCGTGGCGGTTTTCCTCCGACGTCCAGCCACGAATCCACTGGGCCCAGCCGTTGTTGGGGTCGCGGTTGAGGTCATCGAGCTGATGAAACCAAGCTTCGTAGTTGGGAAGGGCCTCTTCGGTAATGGTGTCACCGATGAGTACGGCCAACAGGTCGTAGCTGAGCCCCTGGGCCCGCTCGCGCAACAGCTTCACCTCGTCGAAGAAGGTATCCTGACGCGAATCGGGCAGAAAGTCGGCGGGCTGCCAGCTGGTTTCCACGCTCTTGAGAAACGTGCCCATATTTTCTTTCAGGAAACCCTCCATACTCTGGAGTACTTCACTACGGGTGGTAACGGAGGCAGTAATCATGGCGAATGGGAGAGTGAGAGAGTACGGTAAAAAGCTAAAGATATATACTTACTACACCCCAGCTGTTAAATACCTTCCTTACGGGCTATACAAAATTATGGCCTCACTGCGGGGTTTAGACCCATACAGCTTGGTTTATAGCGCCTTACTGCTGGCACCGGCAACCGGTTGGCAACCGGTCTCAACCGGCAGTCCGACCCGCTGACAGCCAGCCGGGCATTCACCAGCCGGGCCCCGCCGGGCGTCAGTAGCCAGGCTACATCGGCCCGCGTGGCAAGCCGGGCCACAGCCGGGCCAAAGGCCCGGGTGCCGGTAAGGGCCGCCAGCAGCTGCGGCTGCGCGGGGCTATAGCTGGGCCAGCCAGTGAGCAGGAGCACCTGCTTCGGCTTCGCCGGCCAGGGCACCGGCGCGAAGGGCGAGTTCGACTTATATGTAGCAACCAGGCCATCGGTAACCAGCACGGTGCTTTTGCCGGCCGAAGCCAGCAGCCTACGCTGCTGCCACTCGTTGACAGCCCGCTCCTGTTTCAGTATGTAGCGCCGATGAGTGGTTTTGTAAGCGTAGGCGCCGGTCGCCAGCAGCAGCGCCAGCCCTGCCAGGTAGTGGCCTGTGCCACCCACCAGCGGCCGGCGCGGCAGCAGGCCCCGGCGCACTACAAACACCAGATTGGCCAGCAGCCAAAAATCCAGGAGTGGCAGGGCGGCGCGGGGCGGCAGCTTCAGAAGCGTGCCCAGCCCCAACAGCAGCCCCACAAAGCCGGCCTGCACAAGCCAGAACAACCGCTGACCCACCGGCCGGCGGCGGCCCACTAACAGCCCCAAAAGCCCCAGTAATAGCAGCACCGGAAAGTAGTCGCGCGCCAGCCCGCTCAGGGTGCGGCCAAGCTTGGCCGGGGCCGTGTGGCGCAGAAACTCGGCGGGCCGGGCCTGCACCAGCCGCTCGAAAAAGGCTTCGCCGGTAAGTGTGGAGTCGGAGTACATCCAGTTGCGGGCGGCAGCCAGGGCGAGGCGGTCGGTGGGGTTGGGCACGCGGGTGGCGGGCGGTGCGGTGGTTAGGCGGTAATCGTTGAAAGAGGCTACCCGCGTATCGAAACGGCGGTAGGTGGCGGCCTTTTCATTCTGGCCCACCACCAGGGCCAGCGCCCCCACCAGCAGGAACTGGCCGGCCAGCACGCCCAGCGCCGGCCGGCCTACCAGCCACCAGGCCGCCGGAGCTGCCGCCACCAGGCCCAGCAGCGCCCCACCGGGCCGGATGCCGGCGGCGGCCCCCACCAGCAGCAGGCCCGGCACCATGGCCCGCCAGCCTCGCACCGGATAGCGGGTGGCCGTGTAGAGCAGGGTAGCCCCAGCCAGCAGCAGCGGCACGCGGGTGTAATTGAACCAAAACCCGTGCTCCAGCCAGGCCAGCCCGAATAGCAACCCCAGCACCAAGGCCCGTGGCCAGGGTCGCAAATGCGGCCGCAGCAGTGGCTCCAGTACCGCCCCTACCAGCACGGTAGCTACATAAAGCAGCCCGTAAAGCGTAAGGCCATACCAAGGCACCAGCGGCCAAGCAGCATAGAGCTTGGTCCAAAGCGCTGCGTACCCGTGAAAGTAGAGGTACAGATTGGTTTGCGGAACAGCCGTTGTTGCGCCGCACACCATTCCCAGAATAGCCAGGTCGTCGTTGGTTTCGAAGTACGTGCCCAACAGCCCGCCACTGAGCAGCAGCAACCCCAGAGGCAGCAACAGAATCCAGAGCCGACGACGCATGGGCGCAAGGTAGCGGTACAATGGCTAATACGTGGCGGACGCGGCCTTTCTCCCAATCACTCCTACCTTGCGGCAGTGAACCGACTGCCTGACTCGTTGCCCCGCTGGACGCTGCTTTTCGTCGGGCTATTTACCGGGGCCTATTTCCTGCTGACCCACGAAGGGATTTACGGCGTAGACGATTATTACTACGCCCAGCATGCCTACCAGCTGCTGCACGGCACCCTGGAGCTGGGGCCCGACCCGCAGGAGCTGCTACATGACCCACTGCACGAGCGGTGGCTGATTTTTGGGCCGGTGGCGGTTTTCTTCGCGCTGTTTGGGGTCAATATCATCAGCGCCACCCTTTGGCCGCTGCTGGCCACGCTGGGGTGCGCGGGGCTGATTTATGTGCTGTACGGCCGGCGCGAGCCGGTAGTAGCCGCGGCGGCCATGCTGCTGCTGGGCCTGCATTACTTCACGCTCAACCTAACCAACTACCTCTACCCCGACAACATCCTCATGTTCTGGTGCCTGGCTGGGGCTGCGGCGCTGCTGCGGGGCCGCGAGCCGGGCCGCCGGGCCGGGTGGTGGGGCCTGGGGTTTGCGCTGCTCAGCTTTGCGGCCCTGCTCAGCAAGGAAACCATTGCCTACTACCTGCCTTTTTATGTGGGCGTGCTGGCTCTCGATGCCATGCGCCGGCAGCATGGCCGGTTCTGGATTGTTGCTTTAGCCGCGGGTGCGCTGCTGCTGGCCGCCTACGGCGCGTTTTACTACGTTGTAACCGATGATGCGCTGTACCGGGTGCACCTCATCGAGCAAACCAACCGGTTTCTGAGTGAGGGCAACTACCTGGCCGGCAACCGGGCGGCGCTGCTGGGCCGCATTACGTGGCAGCCGCTGGGCTTTTTCGTGGGTATCGGGCTGGGACTGATGCTTACACTGGCCGCCGCCGCATTGGGCCGGCCAGCCGGCACCCCGGCCCCGGGCGAGGCCACCAGTGAAGCGTCCGACCGGCGGTTCTGGCTGGCGCTGGCGGCCAGCACGCTGGCTTTCTACTGGCTCGGCAGCACCTCTCTCAGCAGCTACAACCCCATTACGCTGCTCCCGCGCATGACTACACCACTGTTGCCGCCGCTGGCCCTGGCAGCCGGCTTCGGGCTGCAGCGACTGGTGCGCCGGGCTGGTTTGCGGGCCCTGGTGGTGGGCATCTTGCTGCTGCTGCTTACTGCCTGGCTGCGCACGGCCGTGGCCATAGTGTACCTGTTGCCGGGGTTGGCGCTGCTGGCCGTGGGGCTGAGCCCTTGGCTGCCCCGCTGGCCCGCGGCCCTACGGCCCGGCCGGCCCGCATTGGCGGCCGTGGTGGTAGCTGTACTGGCGCTGGCGCTGGCCGTGCGACCAACGTATTTCATGCGCAAGCCGCCGGTTTCGGCCCACACAGCGCAGGTGCGGGTGCTGCAGCAGTTAGCCGGTCCGGCGGTACAGGGCACGGTGTTGGTCGATGATTTCCTGTTCGATAATTACGCTTTCAGCTACGGCTTCCGGGTGCCCGAAGGCCTGCGCTTCCGCCGCTATTTCGCCCGCGACTCTATCCGTATCAGCCCTGCGCAGCCGGCCTGGCTGCTGCTCAACCGCGCCACCATGGCCAACGATGAGCTCACGCGCAAACTCATCCGCTACTCACCCGACTCGGTGCTCAGCTGGTACCCCAACCGCCACCTGGTAGCGCAGGACGGGCTGGTGGAGCTATATGAGGTGAGGAAGTGATTTGCAAGAGAACGTCATTCTTCGCTCCGCTCTGAATGACGTTCTCTCAGTAACCGACCCTGTTACCCCAGCACCTTAAACAGGCCCCAGTCAACAGCCCCGACAGCCCCTAACTCGCCCAGCAACTGGTAAAGTGCGCGGGCTTCGGGGCGGCTGCGGTGGCGCAGGGCCTGGCGCAGCTCCCAGCGCACGCGCACGACCAACGCGGCCCGCTCTTCGGGTGTCCGGCATAGGGCCAGGGCCTTGCGGCACACCACGATGGTAGAGGCCAGGTGCGGGTCGTGGCGGCGGTAGCTTTTGGCCGATTTGGAGCGCGGATGCAGATGTTTCTGGGTACTGATTATGTCCAGGAACTGAAACTCCCAGTCGCGGCTGGCGCGCACCCAGAAATCGAAGTCTTCGTAGCTCAGGCTTTCGTCGTAGCCGCCCAACGTGTCGAGCGTGGCGCGGCGCATGAGCATGGTGGGCGTACTGATGAAGTAGCGTTCCAACACATCGGCAAATACGAAGCCCGAGGCGGGGCGCGGGTGCAGGCGGCCGTGGGCGTCGCGGCGGTAGTAGTGGCGCACGAAGCGGCCCGACTCGTCGAGCAGCTCGGCATCGGTGTACACCACGCCGCAGCGCGGGCCGGCCTGTTCGAAAGCCGCCACCTGCCGGGTTATCCGCTCGGGTAGCAGCACGTCATCAGTAGCAAAGTCAATTACGAACTCGCCCTTACTCAGCGCCAGCCCACGGTTGAAGGCGCGGCAGTTGTTCTGGTTTTCGGGCAGCAGCAGCAGTTGCCAGCCAGGGTTTTGGGCGGCGTAGCGCCGCAGAATATCGGCGCTGCCATCAGTGCTGGCGTCGTCCACCAGCACAACTTCCAGGTGCGGATATGTCTGGGCCAGAATGGAATCCAGCGCCGCCTCCAGAAACCGGGCGTGGTTGTAGCACAGCGCAATAATGGTAACAAGGGGCATCTGTTTAGAGCTTAGTTGGTGGAGCTTCGTGCTTGGTTGATTGGGCTTGCTGATTGAGTCATTTACTACCAAATAGTGAACGGCCTAAGCACGAAGCACTATCAACTAAGCTCTAAGAAAATACCTCCCGCCGGAAATACCACAGGCTCCAGAGCAGCAGCAAGACATAGTCGGTGGCCAGGGCCAAGGGGGCGGCCAGCAGCCCTAATCGGGGCAGCAGCACCACCAGCAACAGGGCATAAAAAGCCGTTGAAACGGCCTGAAACGCCACGTAGCGGCCCACCTGGGCGCGGGCCGTGAGCAGAAACAGCAGTGTCCAAGTCAGGAATTTCAGCCAGTCGGCCAGTAGTTGGGGGCCGAGCAGGTAGCCAGCGGCGGCAAAGCGCGGCTCGAACAGCAGCGGCAGCAGCCAGTCGCGCAGCAGCCACAACAGCCCCAACCCTAGGGCCAGCGCCGGAGCCAGCACCAGCAGCACCAACCGCACGAAGCGACCCTGCGCAGCGGGCGAGCCGCCCAGCGCAGCCAGCCGCGGGTAGTACACGGTGCCCAGCACCGACGATACCACCATGCCGTAATTGTCGGAGAGCTTGGCCACCGCCTGCCACAAGTCGGTGGCCGCCAGCCCAAACTGCTGCACCAGCACCTCGCGCAGCACAAAGCTGACGGCCTTGGTAAATAGCAGCGTGCTCAGGGCCATCAATAAAAATTTACCCAGCCCCCGCAAAGCTCCCCGGCTGATGCGGCCGCGTGGCCAGGGCAGCAGCCCCGCCCGGGTAGCAACCCAGGCAGCTGGAAACAGCAACAGACCCTGGGCCAGCAGATAAGCCAGCAGCGCTTGGGGCACCAGGCCACCGCGCAGCAGCACTGCCGCCACGGCCAGCGGCCCGGCGGCGCTCAGCCCCACCGTCAGCCACACATACGTGCGGATGCGGCCGGCAGCCAGTAGCACGGCCACCACTAGGGCGTAGCCAATCAGCAGCAGCAGCCCCAGGCCGAGCAGCAGGGTTTGGCCCGGCAGCAACTGTAGCACGCCTACCAGCGGGCCAGGCAGCAGCACCAATGCCAGCAGGGCTAGCGCGCCGGCCAGCATATTCAGCAGCAGTGCGCCTCCCAGCCAGGCGCGGTAGCGGCCCGAGCCGGGTCGCAGCGGAGCCAGATATTTTACCGCCCCCACGTGCGTGCCATCGTTGGGCAGCGTGGTGAACAGGGCCATCAGGTTCTGGAAATGGGCCAGCAGCGTGAGGCCACCCGGCCCGCCGTATACGGCCAGCAGCTTGTTGAGCACCAGCGCCCCCGCCGTGCGGGCCACCACGGCCACCCCCGAGCCCGCCGCCCCACGCACAAAGCGCCCGATAAGTATGCGGCGGGGTTCGTTCATCAGCCCAGCTCCTTACTAAACGTTAGCTTGATGCCCGACACCGCCCCGAGGTGGCGCTTGAAGCGCAGTAGCGACTCATCGACGCCGGTGGGCAGGGCCGAAATACCCAGATCGAGCAGGCGCATGTTGCTGGCCCGGCCGAAGGCATGCAGGCCCGAATTGAGCATCACCATGGGGCTGAGATGGTTATAGGCCAGCGGGCTGGCGGGCAGAAAATGATACAGCACGTCGGGGCGCACTTCAATTACCACCGATACGGCCGCCCACTCGCCGGCCGCGTCGCGTACCGAGAACAGCAGCACTTTCCCCGGCAGTGCCCGAAATAGGGCCTGCAGCTGCTCCGGGCTCATGTTCAGCGGCTTGCCTTTTTCCTGGCGGCTACGGGCAATCAGCTCGTAGGCCAGCGGCAGCAGCAGCGGCGGCTCCTGCTCGAAGTGTAGTCCGTGCCGTTCGCACTTGCGCAGCCGCCGCCGCTCCGAAGGATGCAGACAGGCCTCAAAGTCGCGGCTCAGGGGCAGGTAGCTGTTCATCTCGATGGGGCCGATCTGGTAGCCCAGCCGGCCGAGCACGGTGGCGAGGCGGGCGCTGGCGGCGGGCTCGTAGGCAAAGGCGTGGGGACGTAGCGTAAGCCGGCGCACGCCCTGCGCACGCAGGCTGGTTTCCACGGCTTCCAGAAAGGCCTGCAGCACTGGTTCGGGCAGGTCGGGGGCAGTTTGCACGGCCCCAAACGGTGCCCGGCCGGGGCTGCGGGCGGCGCGGCCATCGGCGCTCAGGTACACCGCCAGCTGGGCCACCGTGTGGGTATCGTTTTCCAGAAAGAAGTGCAGCACCTCGCCTTCGGTCCACTGCTGCAGGGCCTGATGAGCGGGCCGCAGGTACAGCCAGGGCACATAGGCTGGCGGCCGCACCGGCGCAGGCGCGAGGCCCGGCAGCCGCCGCAGCGTGTAGCCCGCGCCGGCCAGGGCAGGCAGTGGCAGTAGCTGGGCGGCCGCAGCAGAAAGAAGGGAGGGCGAAGGCAAGGGCAAAACCGGAATCAGGAGGCGAAAGTACAACGATTTGCGCCGGGCACCTGCCGGACAGCGACCAATGCCGCACCCACTTTTCCGGCAAATTCCCGTAAACTGTTCCCGTTCCGCACTTCTGCTCCCCTATGACCCCGCCGCCCACTGCCCGGCCTACCGCGCCCCTGCCCGCCAAGCCGCTTTTTGCCACGCCCTCTGCCCATGCGTATGATGATGATGATAACGATGACGACCAGGAAATGTCGGCGGCCGATATAGTGGAGCTGGAAACAGCCCGCCGATTGCGCGAGGAGCGCATCGGCCAGCGTCCCGGCACGCTCACCATCCGGCCCGACGCAATGCCCCCGCGCCTGCTGCTGACCACGTACGACGAGGATTTTTTTCATGAGCAGGAATACGCCAGCTACGACGAGCTGTACGCTTTTTTCGGGCAGCATCCGGATAAAAAGCACTGGCTCGATGTGCGCGGCTACAATGATCTGGCCCTGATAGAGCGGCTGCAGCAGGATTTCAACATTCATCCGCTGCAGATGGAGGACGTGCTCAGCGACTACCAGCGGGCCAAGGTGGAGGAAACCGACGACGGCCTGTTTCTGGTGTCGCGCATGACTGAGTTTACCCGCCTGCTCACCATCGAAGACGACCAGCTCTCCATTTTCACCGGGGCCAACTACGTGCTCACGTTCCAAGACGACTACGACGACTGCCTGGAGCCGGTGCGCGTGCGGCTGCGCACGGGCCGTAGCAGCCTGCGCCGCCGCCCGCCGCTGTACCTGGCCTACGCCCTCACCGATGTGGTGCTCGACCACTACTACCCCACTATGGCGGCCATCGGCGACTACCTCGAAACGCTGGAGGAACGTATTTTTCAGGGCCGCGCCGACCGCCGAGTGCTCGCCCGCATCCTGCACGTGAAAAAGGACATCGTGCGCTTTCGCCGCCTGGTGTATCCCGAGCGCGAGAAGATTGCCGAGCTGCTGCGCATGCCCGACGACGAGGTGCCCGAAGAAATCAAGGTATTCTTCAAAGACTGCTACGACCACGCCATTCAGGCCCTGGACTTGGCCGACAGCTACCGTGAAACCGTCAGCAGCCTCATCGACCTGTATATGTCGGACCAGAGCAACCGGGCCAACGAGGTGATGAAGGTACTGACCATCATCAGCAGCATTTTCATTCCACTGAGCTTTGTAGTGGGCCTATACGGTATGAATTTCCAGCGCGAGTCCCCTGATGGCAGCATCAACCCGCTCAATATGCCCGAGCTCTACAGCCCCTGGGGCTACCCAATCCTGCTGGCCTTGCTGGCCATCATCGTCATCTTCCAGCTCGTTTATTTCTACCGAAAAGGTTGGTTGACAAATAAGTGAGAAAAGGAACGCGAACCAGAAACAACCAGAACGTCATGCTTCATCTGGTGTCCGCGCAGCCGAAGCATGACGTTCTGGTTGTGTACGCCTTTCCTCTCACTTCATCTCTTCTCTGTACTCACCTTAATATCGGTTCTGCGCAGCTCGTTGCCGTTCACGCGGAAAAGATGGAACGTGCTGGTGGCGGGGTTGTAGGTGAGGTCGACGCGGGGCGTGGTGCTGTCGAAGGGCTTGCCGCCGATGAGGCGGAACCGGGCGTCGTAGAGGTAGGCTTTGCCGGGGCCGGTTTCGGTGAGCACGTAGGCCTGACGGCCGGGGCCGAAGTTGAAATACTGCACCGACCGCGGGGCCGTAGTCAGGAACGACTGGCTGAGCAGGGACTTACCCTCCGGATCGAAGAGCGTGAGCCGGCCGCCATCTTCGCGGCTTACCACGTAGCCCGCCTGCTGCTGGTCGGCAATCAGGCGGAAGCGCGAGGTGCGACTCCAGGTGGCCACCCGGCGACGGGCCACCACGTCGCCGCTCAAATTGAAGCTCACCCGCTCGCCGTGCTGGTTTACCACCGTCAGGCGCGTGCGGCGCAGGGTGGGGCCAGTTTCCACGAAAGCGGCGCTGGCCAGCCGGGCGCCTACGCTTAGCGGGAAGCCCGGGTAGGCCCCGCCGGCCTGGTCGAAGGCATACACATAGCCATTTTCGAGCAGCACGAGCACCACATCACGCCCATCTACTACCAGGTACTGCGGCGGGGCAGCCAGCCTAAAGTCGAGCTGCTTGGGCTGCCAGCCGACGTAGGAGAGCCCCCGGGTATCGTACAAAAACAGGTTGCTGCCGCTGCCGGCCACCAGCAGCCGGCGCCCGGCACCCTCGCGCATAGTCGGCGACACGCTTAGCGCGGTGGCACGAACCGTATCGGGGAGGTTGAGGGGGAAGTTAGGCTGGGGCTGGCCGCTGTTGTTGAACTGGAACAGCTGCCGGGGCGTGGCCAGCAGGAAGCCCGTGGCCCCCGGCAGCCGCACGGTGGGGCCCACCAGCGGCCCGGGCAGCGAGTCGGACCAGGCCACCACGTTTTCGGGCGTTATGTAGTGCAGCACGTGGGCCGTATCTTGCACTAACACGCCCGGCAGCTGCGCCCCGGCTACTACTACGGCCTCGGGCGAGCTACGCAGCGGCACCTTAAAATCGAGGACGCTGCCCGTGCCGTCGGAGTTCTGGGGGCGGGCCTCGGCGGGACCTTCGGCCGGGTGGCGCAGCAGAAACTGCGTGAAGTACTGCGCGCCTTCCTCCTGCTCATTATCGGCCGGCACCCATTGCAGCGACACCTGCGGAAAGCGCTTAAACAGGGTTTCATTGCGCAGTAGCCCGGCGCGGCGCTGTTCCTGCAGGCCCCGCAGCAGCAGGTTCCAGCAGTTGCGCGTGTCAATCAGCACGCGCAGGCGGGCCAGCGGCTGGGTTTCCTGCAAAAAGGCCACCTGCGTAGGCGAGCGGCTCCAGGTTTCGCCCGCGCCCATATCGGCCAGGTACTGGCGCAGGGCGGGCTCATCGTCGGCAAATACCACGTAGTTGCCCACCTGTGCCACCAACGGCCGCGCCCCAAACCCCGTGAACAGGTCGCCTAACAGCTGCTGGGGCAGTTCGGCCACACCAGCCTGGTACAGCTGGTAGCTGCCCACTTTACCAAACGAAGGGCGGGCCCCCACCGCCCGCCGCAGCTGGCCCAGCAGCGTGGTTACGCGGGCCGGATTGGCAGTATAGGCCAGTGCCAGCTTGCCCGGCCTAACCCGCGCCGAGTTGGTGCTCAGGTAGCACAGTGCCACCTCGCGGCTCAACTGCCCGCGCAGGCTGTCGAGCAGCGGCGGCACGCCCGAGCCCAGCGAGTCGGGGGCCGCGCGGGCGCGGGTGCCGCGCAGGGCCGTTACCGGCCCCAGGCCCAGATGGATAACCAGCGCCGCCCGCAACGGCAGCACCTCAGCCATGTGCAGGCGCTGGGCGGGCTGGCCCAGCAGGCGCTGGTGCAGGCTGCCCTGAGCCATTTCGGGGTTGGCGAAGCCCCGGAAAACCACCTTGTTGCCGGCCAGCCGCATTTCGGTCAGCTCGTTGCGGGCCAGGCTGGCCACGGCCGCCATTTCGGGCGTCAGCTCGGAGCGAAACAGTACGCCCAGCAGCTGCGGCAGCCGCCGCTGGTTGAGCAGCAGCGTGGCATCCACATCGCGCAGCCGGAAGTAATCAGTGCTCTGAAACTCGGCGGCTACGCTGGGGGCGTCGGGCCGGGCCAGGCGGCGGGCCACGGCTTCCACGAGCTGCGGATTACTGCTGAACACGAGGTGGTTGCGATAATTAAGCAGCGTTATGCCGCCACCCTCTTCACCTTCCGCAACTACGCGACGGCGCACGTCGGTGAGTACCTGACCCTCGTATTCACGAGTAGTTACCTTGAAATCGGGGGCGCGGCCCAGGTCTTCCAGCAGCCCGCGCACCTGCCGGTATTCGCGCACGCTGCCGATAGGAATCTGAAACAGCAGCCCGAACTGCCGGGGCGCGGTTACGTGTACCGAAGTAAGCACCCGCTTGCGGCCCAGGAAGTTGAGCAGCACATCGCGCCCCCCGGCCAGGCTGTCTACCAGCACCAGGTTTTCCTCAACCTGCTGAAAGTAGCGCACGGCCGTCAGGTTATCCCAGACCCGGGTTTCCTTGAGATGGCGCACCAGCGTGGGGTGGTCGCGCGTCATGGCCACCAGCACGGCATCGTCGGGCACCAGGGCCCAGGGGTCGACGGGCGTGCTGGCCACGGTGCGCCGGTAGTACACGTAGGAGCCCAGCGCCGTGAGCAGCAGCAGCAGGGTAAGCCAGACAAGTACGCGGTTGGACATGCGGGGAAAGCGGGAACGGGAAGGGCTAGATGGGCAAAAATAGGCAATCGGGCCGGAGCGGGCGGCAGGTTCTCAAACCAGCTGTCATCCTGGGCGCAATGAAGGACCTTGCTGGGCCAGAACAACCTGTTCGGGGGGCATAAAGTCCTTATGTAGTACTTCGCGCTGCTCAGGATAACAGATGAATTTCCTCATTTACCACCCATCCGCTATCTTCCGGCCCCATTCCCTCTTTTCTTTACCAGATGTCCGAAAAAGAAGGCCATTTCCAGCGGGCCATTACGCTGTTTGATGCCGTTATGATTGTTTCCGGCAGCATGATTGGCTCCGGCATTTTCATCGTTTCCTCCGATATCAGCCGCAAAGTAGGCTCGACGGGCTGGCTGCTGGTAGTGTGGCTGCTGACGGGCGTGATTACGCTGGCCGGCGCCGTGAGCTATGGCGAGCTGTCGTCGATGTTCCCCAAAGTGGGCGGGCAGTACGTGTACCTGCGCGAGGCCTACAACAAGCTGGTGGCCTTTTTGTACGGCTGGTCGCTGTTTCTCGTGATTCAGACCGGCGTAATTGCGGCCGTAGCTGTGGCTTTTGCCCGGTTTGCCGGCGTACTGTTTCCCCAAATTTCGGAAGCTAATGTGCTGTTCGAAATACAGAATGTGCCGCTGTTAGGAGGCTCGTTCAAATTCAGCATGGTGCAGCTGGTGGCCATTGCCATGCTGGTATTTCTCACCTACATCAACTCGCGCGGGGTACGGGCCGGCAAGTGGATTTCCAACGTGTTTGGCAGCACCAAGCTCGTAGCCCTGGGCCTGCTTATTCTGTCGGGTCTGTTTCTGGGCATCAAGCAGGAAGCCCTGAGCCAGAACTTCCAGAACGTGTGGCAGGCCGTGAGCTTCGATGCCGCCGGCCAGGGCACGCCCCTCACGGTAGCCGCCCTAGTTACGGCCATTGGCCTGGCCATGACGGGCTCGTTGTTCAGCTCCGACGCCTGGAACAACATTGGTTTCGCGGGCGACGAAATCGTGAAGCCCGAGCGCACCATTGTACTAAGCATGGCCCTGGGCACGGGCATCGTAACGGGCCTGTACCTGCTGATAAATGTGGTGTACCTGCTGGTGCTGCCCCTGCAGGGCGACCCAACCGCCACCGATGTGCTGGGCCGCGGCATCCAGTACGCCACCGACGACCGCGTGGGCACAGCCGCCGCCGAAAGCATTATGGGCCCGGCAGGCGCCTACGTAATGGCCGTCCTGATTATGATCAGCACGTTCAGCGCCAACAACAGCATTCTGCTGTCGGGCGGGCGGGCCTATTACGCCATGGCCCAGGACGGCCTGTTTTTCCGGGGCATGGCCCGCCTGAACAAGGCTGGTGTACCAGGTGTAGCCCTCTGGGGCCAGTGCGCCTGGGCCTGCCTGCTGTGCTTGTCGGGCTCGTATGGCGAGCTGCTCAACTACGTGATGTTCTCGGTGATTCTGTTCTACGTCATCACCATTATCGGCATTTTCGTGCTGCGCCGCACCCGCCCCGATGCGCCCCGCCCCTATCGCGCCTGGGGCTACCCGGTGGTGCCGCTGCTCTACATCGTGCTGGCCTCCACGTTCTGCTTTATCCTGCTCACCGACCCCGAAAACTCCAAATTCGCCCAGCGTGGCCTGCTGCTGGTGGCCCTCGGCGTACCAGTGTACTACCTGTTCCGCAGCCGGTTTAAGAAGCTGGATAGCTAATACCAGCCGTTACGCGGCAGCTGAAGCTGTTCAGACAGAACTGACGCAACAGCAGGTCGTAAACCTGTAGTACGAAGCTCCAGCTTCTGGTGCCGTTGAACGATTACGCAAGGTGCGGCCGTTAACGACAACACGCGAAGCTGGAGCTTCGCGCTATTAATGTCGTCCTGCCAGACAGCAAAAAAGCCCCTGATATCAGAGGCTTTTTTGCTGTCTGGCAGGACGACTTACCTCTACCGGCGGCGGCGCTTAACGTCTTCGCGTGGCACGAGCGTAACGTTTTGGGTTTTGGTGTTGCGCGAGCGGAGCAGCTGGTCCTCGTAGCCGCCGTAGCCGTAAAGCAGCGTATTGTCGGTTCCAGCAGGTACTTCGAGCGCGTAGTTGCCGTTGGCATCGGTGCTGGTAGCCACCTTCGAGCCTTTAAGCAGAATGGTGGCACCGGCCAACGGACGGCCGTTTTCGTCGAGCACCCGGCCGTTCAGCTTCAGGCTGGTTGGAGCCAGTTCGGCAGGCTCGGCCACAGCGATGGGAGTGGCGGGTACAACCGGTGCCAGCGCCACCTCTTCCGGCTCGTCGACCTTGGAGGCAGCGGCCGGGGCCGCTACCGCATTGCGGGCAGTGGCCGCAGTGCGGGCCGCGGCGGCGGACTTGGGTGTCTCAGCAGGCGCAGCGTCGGTAGCCACATCGGCCGGGGCCGTTTCGTCGGGGGTACGCGTACCCGTTATAGAAGCTTCTCCCAGCATCATAGTTGGGGTGGGCAGCTCGGGAGTACCTCCAGGGTTGGTTATAGTAGCCGGCAGCAGCAGGTAGCCCGCCAGTACGGCAGCCACAATGCCGCCGGCAATCAGGGCCAGCCGGCTGTTGCCCGACGAGAGTTCTTCCTCGTCATGCGTCATATCAGGCGAGAAATCCTCGTTTTCAGGCTTGATTTCGGGAGTGGTGGGAGTAGAAGAGTCCATAGGCGCGGCTTAGTAAAAGCAAAAAAGAAAGTCGGATGAGTTGACGAATTAAAACAATGGCTACTGCATTATCTTAATCCTATACTATCAGATCCTAAAGATATAGGATTACCGCTGTCTTTTTCAATCCTTTTTGCGGTTTAAAAAGCAATTTTATCCGAAAAGAAGAGTCTACCACCTAATATTCACAATTGACCTTAGGTAAGCCCGACGGCAAAAAAAGCAATGGCCCCGCAGGAGCCCGGCTTTACCTAACCGAATCCGAGGATATAATCAGGAGTAGCCGGCCGTCCTGCGAGGCCGCTGCTTTGGCGGTTCGCGCTATGCT